>JBMYWP010000049.1:0-32002 GCA_049607525.1 Flavobacteriales bacterium | reverse complement strand
CTAAAGTCGTCGCCTAAAGGCGAGGGATTTCCCCCCAGAATGATACATTAAACCACTACCCATATTGGGTGTTATTGGCTCTATATTTTTATTTTCTGAATATCCATTGTCTTGATAGATAAATTCAAAACTATTGTCCTTTTCAATCAGGGCAATATTTATATTAATTTGCTCACCTTTCTTTGGTACACAATGTTTAGATGTATTGGTAACCAATTCATTAAGTAAAAAACCAAAGGAGATTGCAAATTCGAGGGGCAAATTTATTGGAATTATCTTTAATTCGAATGTAGAATCGACTAAACACGTTTTTTCAAGGTTTTCCATAAGTTCTTGAAAATACTCGTCTATCCGAACTTTAGAAATATTTTCGGAAGAATACAACAATTGATGAATCAAGGAAAGTGAAATGATTTTATTTTCAAAGCTTTCAAAATCAAAATTATTTTCGTTTTTCTGATATTCCAAAAATGCAATTGATGAAACAATTTCAAGATTATTTTTTACGCGATGATGTATCTCTTTGATTAACATCTCACTGTTTTCAAGAGCCCCTTCAATGATAATGTTTTGCCCTTTAATTTTTCGTTTTACTTTCCTTTGATAGAAAAAGGCATAACCTACAACAACTATTATAGTAAATAAGATCATTAATGAGTAAACAAGTTTACTGTTTGAAGCTTGTTCTGTTTTAATCGCAGTTTCTTTTTCTTCAAGTTTTTTAATACTCCAAGTTTTATCAACATAAGAATTTTCAAAATATATATTAAGTTTCTCAGAATAGAAATCGTTGAGTTTAAATAGGTATTGATCTAATTGGATAAGAATCGAGTCAGATGGTTGTTCAAAATTAATAGCTTGTATTAATTTTAATTTATTATAATTAAGTTTACTCTCTTCACTAATGGATTCATCATCAATTTGTTTATCTAAAATAGAAATGTAATCATCTGCTTTTTTAAAATTCTTGAGTTCGAAAGCTAATGTGCTTAATTCAATTAAGAGCCTTTTCCAATCGTCAAAATCAGAGTTTTTACCAAGTTGGTATTCATTATTTAAATTTTCAAACAGCTTTACCTTATCTCCGTTATTAAAATTAAGTCGATATAAATTATTTTGAACAATTTTTTTGAAATACAAAAAATTTTCGAGATTAGTATAGGATTGCTTTAATTCTACTTCGGACAATAAATCCAAAGTTGTTTTATAATACCTTTCTGCATTTTCCCTATCTCCAGAATGATAATAACATAATCCAATGTTATTATGCATACTAGCATAGCGCATATCTGAAAGTTGACCAAATTCAATCAAAAATAAATAATGATCTAGAGCTAATTTATATTGCTTTAAGTTGTAATAGGTATTTGCAAATTTTGAACGTATATAATTATCTGGTAGATCAATATTCTGATTTTCAATATTGTTTAATAATCGGAGTAATTCATCGTGCTTTCCTTCTTTTGTGAGTAATTCCCCTTTGATTTTTAAGAAAAATACTGAATGCCAACATGATTGGAGGATATTTTCATTTAAAACAGAATCTATGATAAAGTTGGATGCAGAATTTCCGCCATCCTTTTTCTTTAGCAAATAATAAACATAATATAGGTGTAACTTTCTATGATTATCCTTTTTAGAACATATCTTTAATTCATGTTCTAAAATTTTAATTTGAGTTTTAGTGTCAGAGGCAAATTCAAAATTTAAAACTTCCGCAGCTTTATAGCTTGGATATTTTTTACGAGTAATAGGTAATTGTTTACACCTTTGTGAATTTGTTAACGCACCATAAGAAACAATAAACCCTCCAAAAAATAAGAATAAAAAAAATAAACATTTTTTTATTCTTGTAATTAAATTTATAACTCACAAGGCAAGGGATTTGTGTCGATTTTATATATAAAACCTTTTATGTAAACTTACATAAAAACCAGCACTAATAAAACACTAAAATGTATTTTTTACAATTAGCCAATATTATAAACCACAACAATAATCACTTCGTATTTAATAATACACTCTCTTTTCGAATTATAGAAATATTAACCGTATAAAATATAACTTTTGCCTACTCAGATGAATTATTTTATTTTTTCTTCTTTCTTTAATTTTTCTAGGTATTTTTTTCTAAGATTCTGCCAACAATAAATTAAAATACTGCTCAGCGGTAAGTGGAACCACTAAACCCTCTGGTATAATTTGTTTATTCATTTCACAAATCAACACATCTCCTTGCCTTTTTAGACATTTTATGTGAGGTATCACATTTTCATGAATTCGAAAAGTAGATGCAATAGCCTCTAAAGGTTCATCTTTATACTTCTCTTCTATCCACAACCAATGCTCCTTATTGGTAGAAGTACACCAACATTTAACTGCAAAGGCAATGTTTGATGCATGACTCCATTGAGGTTTTAAATCAGAAATTTGATTTAAATCGGCTTGATAAGTCTCAAAAACATTGTGCTTCTCAACAGTTTTCTGATGACCTTCTAAATCATATTCTAAATATTTCACTTTTATACCATCTGTGGCTACCCTTGTAGCATTTAAAGCTTTCATCATATCAGAAACTCCAACATAGTTAAATGAAAAACGCCTGACGTTTTGATTCTTTAATTTAAATATATCCTCAAAACTATAGGCTGGCTCAATGGACCACAAATGCTCTAAACGATTTATAATACGTTTCAAGTCTGGATTTAATGAACACGTCCACTCTCTATCTACCTCCCGAGAAATATAATTCTTAAATGAACTGTGTTTCATTTTCAACAATTTTACATAATCCTTTAATGATAAAATGTACTTTTCTCTCGTCCAACGCATTTCAAAATAAAACTCATTTACAGTAATAAACTCATTAGGTTTTATTTCGTGAAAAAATGATTTGATGAGATGACTAAATTCACTGTCGAAATATTTAGATGTTCCGATATGTTCTATTGTGTTTCGGTTTAGTCTTAAAAACTCTTTTTTCTTCCAATCAACACCAATTAATTCTCCAATGGTTTGGATTGACTCTAGTTTAGATTGATGTTCATCGATATCTAAAAACCCATAAACATGCTTCAATTTATTGGTAGAAATTGAAGCAGATGTATAGTAATTCCCGTTTATGATTTCCAGATTTTCAAAATCGGTATATTGTTTATAATTTTTAAAAGAGTCTCTTTGTCTTAAATCTCCGTTCAGTTTTTTGAGATTAGGAAATTTATGTTGAAAATAATAATCATTATCTACATTCAAAACTTCAAGTTTCGGGGCTGAGAATCGACCTCTTAAACTTGATTGTTTCAATATTGTTGTTAATTCTGGAGCAATTAAACCTGTTTCTCCACGAGCTACAACAATACGACCTACTTTTTTAAGTGTTGGAAATGTATTTCTGGTACCATGTTCTATAAAAAGCTTTCCTTTTATTGATTCGACCTGAATATTTTGATGAAAAGAATAAATTGTACAGTGACCCGAAATTTCTTTAAGATGAGGACTAGATATTTTGTGTTTCTTCGTGTTTGAACGAACAATAAAATCTCCACCAATTTTAACCATACTCGAGAAGTTACAATTCGAACTTACAATTTCTATAGAACCCAACCAATATTCATTATCTATGGTTAATTGATTCAAAATTGTTTTTAACTCTATTTTGATGTTCCTATATGGCTCATGCTTAATCTTATTAAAGTCTGATTGTTTCGATATTGTGGTCCATTTGTTTTCAATGCAATTGATAAGGTTTGACGAAAACATACTGTTGCCTTTAGATTTCACACCGTTTGTAACGACCTTTAATTTTGGTAACTCACAATATTCTAAAATTTTTAGTTGCCCTAAAACAAACTTTAGCTGCGGCAATTCAATATGCTTTTCATGAATATTTAAATGTCCAAAAACTTCTTCGAGTTTAGAAAACACACTTCCTTCGGCATCTATGGATAGGTTTCCTTTAACACTTATCAAATTCGGAAATTGACAGTACTTTGCCCTCACTTTAAGAGATCCATTTAACTTAAGGATAGGAAGAATTGCCTGATTTAAATATACCTCTATATGATTATAATTGGATGACTCTAATAAGGCAAGATCTTCTGTATGACGTATTATAAGTGTATCAATCGTAGGCATTTTCTATAACTTTTGTAACTGGATAATATTCTTGCTGTATATATTTTATTATGTGAGGGCTTTCCGTTTTAATACAACCATGTTCGCCATGTGTAATCATCCCTTCACCCTTTACTTCAAGCACCTGAGTACTTCCTATGGTTTTAACCACCTTAATCCTTTTTGCCTTTAAGGTATGTGTATTTGTAGTATTCTCTAAAAAATGTTCCATATCAAATAAGTTTAAAAGAAAAGAGAACTGGATTTGAACCAGTACCTTCGAAATTTGTTGTCCGACGCCTTCCAATTAGCTATCTCTTTCCTCAATTTCAATAATAATTCAAAAAAGGAAAAAGAGCTGGGCTCGAACCAGCACCTTTAGATTGGAAGTCTAACGCCTTCCCATTAGCTACCTTTTTCCCTATATTATAATTCACTGATGTAATCGTTTTTTGACTGTATTTCTTAAGGGGAAAAAGAGCTGGACTTGAACCAGCACCTCGAGTTTTGAGCCTGCGCCTTCCAATTAGCTATCTTTTTCCCTTATCTTTTATATTAAAATTAGGTAATGAATAGGATTCGAATATAAATCCATTCTAGAAATGGACGAATCTTCTTCTCATCACACAATCATTTTCAATTACCACTGTTCTATTTGGTAGTTTTTTAATAATACTCCTGCTAATATCGGATTTTCTTTTATTCCTTCAATAATAGGATGTAAAATTCTTGCGGCTCCATCTACAGAGTCTAATGGAGGAATATAACCACGTTCGAACTGTTTTTTTCGCAATTTCTCGGTAGCTCCAGTAGAAATCCAACCTACGTCTACGGCATACATGTAAATTTGACTTTCGCTATATTCTTTTGCTGAAGTTCTGGTCAGCATATTTAAAGCAGCTTTGGTCATATTGGTATGCGGATGATGAATGGTCTTGTTGGCATAACTAAACTGACCTTCTGAAGAGGTAACATTTATGATAAACTTATTTTTGAAAGACGAGTTTTTAAGCAATGGCGTCAATTCTTTAATCAAAAAATAAGGCGAAATCTGATTGATTAAATTGACTTCCAACAATTCATACATTGAAATATCTTCTAAAGTCGAATTCCAACTATTCTTCTCTCTGGTATCTATCGGACTACCAAAACGATTTAACGCAAAATCTTCATAACGTTTATCGCTAGCAATTAATGCTGTCTCTTGTAAAACTGAAATTGGATTTGGAATTAAACGCTCATTTTCTTTATTATTTAGTAGGAGTTGGCGCTCTTTCGCAACAATAGGCATATAGTACTGGTCGGTATATTTTATGGTTTGCGCAGCATTATTCACCAAAACATCGAGCTGTTTAAATTTGCTTTTATAAAACTGCACAAATGTTTCTACGGCTTGCAGACTTCTTAAATCCAAACCATAAAGCATTAATCTATTGTCCCATATTTTATAATCTTTCTCCCCTTTAAATTGCTCTAATGCCGAAGCCGGAAAACGGGAAGTTACCATAACATTTGCACCTGCCCTTAAAAACTTTAAGGCTGCCGAAAATCCTAATTTCACTCGACCTCCCGTAATAATAACATTTCTTTGAGCTAAATCTATTGACTCAAAACGATGATCGTAATTTTTAATAGCACAAGTTGGACACATTCTTCCATAAAAGAAATGCACTTTTGTAAATAAACCATTACATACATAGCAGTTTTTTGGTTTATTTAATTTCGTAAATGTTTGTTCTTCTACTTTCTCCCCTTCCGAATATATTGTTTTGTTGTTTATTGCATTATATGCAATAACAGCATTATGAAAAGTCATTAAGTCCTCTTGTTTCGATTTTTCATTATTTTTTGCCGATTTATATTTTTTTGCTTTTTTATATATTTTTACAACAAGGCCCGAAAACAGTTCGTTATCAGGATTATTAAATGGATTATCTTTTAATTGTGTTAAAACCTTTATACAAGCTTCCCATTCTTGATCTGTAAAGTTTTTTTCGTCCATAATATTTTATTTTCAAAGTGGAATAAACTGGATTCGAACCCGCATCTTTATCCTTGATAGCTAATATGTTTCGCCATTTACACCATTATCCCAAATATTTATAACAATCTAGCATTTGCCAGTTCATTTTCAATGGCCAACATCCCAAAGATACACTCATCAATTTATTTTAGCCATTCTTTATTTACAAATTGTTGTAATGTTTCAAGTTCTGAATGTTTTACAAAGCAAAGCCATTTATTCAAATTATGAAATATCACATTTTAATGTAGTTTTACAAAAAAGAATAAAATAATACATTGTTATTGGCATTTTGACAAACAGTATAGAAAGGAAATTCGTAGTTGACTTATGTCATCAATAGATAGACACCCAACCTCCACAACTTATATTAAAACAATAAATTAGAAACTAGTAAAATTATAAGACGTAATGAACAATCAAAAGATAAATACATTTTTAGATGAGATTATTCTAGACAAATTTATTATAAACTTTATCCCAGGACTTCTTTTAGTCCTTGTTTCAACTACACAATGGAATATTAAAATTGGAGACGGCATTACCTCTCTCTTAACCCTAACTTCTTTTTCATGGGTTTTAGGCCTTATTCTAGAATTGATATTTTTCAGAGAAAGTTATCTAAAACGAAGAGATGGTATCATTTTTAATAATAAGAATAAACTAAATCTACTTTTCGGAAAAATTGGTATTAGTATTCTCATAAGTTGTATTTTTTTGATTGACACAAATTGGATTCTAGATGTATTAAACATTAGAAACAACGAAGAAATCATAGTCAATGGAAGATATCAAAACAAAGCATTAGATGAAGCCAATTTGGCAAAAATACGACAAGATATAAAACTAATATTCTTTGTTATTTTAGGAGTCTACCTCTTTCTTTTCTATAAAAAAAGAAAGACTAATAATATTGAAGATTAATAGAAATTGTAACCTAGGATCTACCAAAGTTGTTCCGAAGTTCCACTTCGGAACAATGGATTTGGAAACATGCTAATTATCAATCAATAGTAATACAAATGGTAGTCTTTACATCTACCTGATTGTATCTTATATAATACAAGTATTAGCCTTAAAATAATTCGGAAAACTAGAAATATTCAAGTAAACTATTACCCATTCCTAAGCGTATCGATGTCATTATATTTATCTATATGTAAGTTGATGGAATTGAGCACAATATTCCAATCCGAAATGTCCTCATTTATTGATCGTTTATAAACCATAATACCCATAAACAAACTCACAACCTCCTCATACAAATTGATGGACTCTAACCTTAAGTTTGAAACCGATTCTTTTTTAGAAGCACTATCTGTCGTTGTTCGTTCTATATAAAGGGAATTAAAGGCGGTATTTAGCTCATTTAATTTTTCTACCCAACCTGTCACCTTTAGTATGGTCAATACATTTTGTTCGCTTTCAAGTCTATTTAACATGGTTATTAAGGTCTCCAAACGCTCGGTTTCTGCCTGGTAGTTTAAGCTGCTAATATTAGGTATATGTTTAATAATGGTATCATAAACTACATTGGCAGCGCCAGAAACAGAAGATTTCCAATGCCGTCTTTGGTGTTTTACAATCCCTTTAAAATCGACAAATAAATCATCTCGTTCATCATCTAAACCGATTAGTTGGGTGGTTAATGCATTGGTTTTGGTTTCCGATGAGGCTTTTAATTCGGCCAACTTGGCAATAAAAGGAAGTAAAGCAAATGCTAAAGCTTCTTTAATTGAAGTGTTTTGTTCGCAGAGAATGGCAAAATCATTTAAAAACTGAATATACTCCGAGTTTCTAAGCTTTCTGTGTTTTATCTTTTTCATAACAATTAAATTTTATTTATAACTAATTTACTGAATATCAATTTAAAACGTATGAAAAATGTTGATTTCTCATCAAAAATATGTATGCTAATGAGTTGATAATTATCTAATTAAATAAATGTATAAGTTTACAAAATGAAGTTTTGGAATGGTTTAATAGATCAATGTATAAAGTGATTTACTTCAGCTTGTTGAAACCAAAAACGAGCACTGGTTCACGCTTTTACAAAGTGTTGAAAGCATGAACCACTACTGGTTTAGCCTTTCAATAGAAAAGGAAACCATGAACAACCACAGGTTTAGCCTTTCAACAAAAAAGGAAAGCATGAACGAGCACTGGTTCACGCTTTTACAAAATGTTGAAAGCATGAACCACTACTGGTTTAGCCTTTCAACAAAAAGGGAAACCATGAACAACCACAGGTTTAGGCTTTCAACAAAAAAGGAAAGCATGAACAGATAAGGATTCACGCTTTTACAAAGTGTTAAAACCATGAAAGGGTACAGGTTTAGCCTTTCAACAAAAACGGAAACCATGAACGACCACAGGTTTAGCCTTTCAACAAAAAAGGAAAGCATGAAAGGGCACCGCTTCTAGGTCTTAACTAGAGAGTATATGTTTAATGGGTTGCTTTTTGGAATTGAAACTTCCTTATATATATCTCCCGAAGTGGAACTTCGGGAGAGCCAAGAATAAAATCATTAAACCATACACTACAACCTAGGATCCACGGGATCACTTTCCATAGCCAGAACGCCAAACGTACACTCATGAATGCACTTTAAAAATTTCATTATCCGTAAATGATTAATATATAGCAGTGTAGCTTTTACCAGAACACAAAAACGGTTTATTTCTACCACATTCGTCTTTAATAAATAAATTTATATTACTTTTAGTTTCGTTTCTTGTTTGTAAAAAGTATTATCGTTAAATAATTATATAGGATCAGTAATTACCAGTAATAAATATTTTTAATTTAGTACCAATCTGACTAAAAAGTATGGTTTAAAGTTATTTGATTGTTACTGACATTCTCAACGATAATGATATAAAGAAGAAAACTATAAATACAAAATGGGAGTTTGTGAGAAAATAAGGGGATATAAATGTTAAACTATGACAGTGATTATTGGGTATATTAATTCAAATAGAAATGATATTGTTTCGGCGCTATATTCTGATAATTTAGAGTTGAAAAATGATAATTCTATAAAAAAAGTTGTAGATAAAATTATTAAAATAGATGATCGATACTTTATTGGATCAGTGGGTTTAGGTTTAACGAAGTTGATTATTAACGTTTGGATTAAGTATTTTGAAGATTTTCAAGATGCAAAGAAATCATTTGAAAACATTAATCAATTAACGGCATCAATTAAGGAGGGTATTAATGAATGTATAACACTTTGGAAAATAGATAATATTATTAACGAAGCTTACTTGAAGGAATTTGGAAATCATTTATCTAGCCTTGTTATATTGGATAAAAAGAATAATGAATTATTCTATGTCGAACTTGGCAAAATACTAAAAGGCGAAATTAAAATGGAATTACAGAAACTTGAAAAAGGAACTTTATATGAATTTGGTATACCAGCTAGTATAAATGATAAAGATTATAACATGGAATCTTGTTCGATATTTAATAGAAAGGGTATAGATTTATTGATTAAGGAAAAATTAAGACATATACGGTCTAATATAGATGCTGATATTGGCTTATTAGGAAGTTATTTTATTAGAATTAATGAAAATGAAGAGTTTAACTCAGCATTTAAAAATAAGGGTGAAATAATTAAAAACTATTTTAAATAATTAAATCTGATCAAATTCTATGAAAAAAAAAGATAAAAAATTGATCGTAAAATTAGAAAGTTATCAACTGAAAGCTGAAGATCGAGTTAAATATTCATTAGAAAGATTGGATATTCTAATTATCTCACTTTCAAGTGGAGGATTGCTTTTAGGTCTTAATTTGTTTAAAAATTTTAATGATGTTTCTATTGATAAAAACTTTATAAAATTATCTTGGCTATCATTTTCTTTAGCATTAATCCTAAATTTATTTTCTCAAGCTACAGGTTATTTAGCTAATAAATATGATATTAAAGGTGTTGAAAATGATATAAATAGATTATCAAATAAAGAGCTAGAAGGTAATCAGAAAAGGAATGATATATATCAAAGAATCTATGATTATTTAACCATATCATTTAATATATTATCTTTTATTAGTTTGGTTGTAGGAATCATATTATTAGTATTGTTTATTAACTTAAAAGTATAGGAAATGAGTTTGAATGAAAATGAAAGAAAAGCTGCCGAAGAGCTATTGAGGGAACAAGAAAGGCGTAGGGAGGAAGAGTTAAGTCGAATAAAAGAACAACAAAAAAGAGAGCAAGAATTAAGAGAAAAATTAAAAAATAAGGGAATTGGATCTGGGAAAAGACCAAAGTGATATTTATGAAATTTTCAAAAATAACAATATACCCACCTTATGATTGACTACTTTTTGATACAAAACCTGGCAGAACAAAATTCTGCCAGATTTATATCTAGTATTCCTACTTTAAAACTTACCCCATAATACCTTTCTATAATAACTGGGTTAAACCATACACTACAACCTAGGATCCACCGGATCACTTTCCATAGCCAGAACGCCAAACGTACACTCATGAATGCGCCTTAACGATTCTTTATTTACAAATCGTTGTAAAGATTCTAGACCTAAGCTAAATTCTTTTATGGCCATGGCGCGTTTCTTCTTTAGATTCCTATTTCGTAAACGTTTCAGGTTTTTCTCTACAGTATAGTCGGCGCCATAGATGATTCTCAAATATTCTTGACCTCTACATTTTATGGCGGGTTGAATTAAACCTTTGTCGTTTTTAGAAAGAAAGTTCAACGGTTTTACAACCATGCCTTCTCCGCCTTTTTTGGTCAATGCCATCCACCAATCTATGGCTTGTTCACATTCGGTTGCATTGTTTAGGTTTACAACCTTATAAGTAGTTGCCGTTAAAACTGGTTCAAATTGTGCAAAAGACTTTATCGTTTCCATATGCCAAACATGATCTTTATCGGTATGTACTTTTCCTTCTGTTGCCATAATATGAAAAGGCGCCAATTTATAATCGTTAATATCAGTTACCTCCCAACAGTAATTTTTATAGGCTTTCGTAAACTGATCCGACATGGTCTTCTTTTCCTCAAACTTTTCTAAAATTGCTTTCAATTCTGGGTGTTTATTTACACCTAAATTCAGCGCTTTATTTGTACCGGTTAAAGCCAAATGAGAAGCTTTACCCACGGCGGCATATTGTTCTTCAATCAATTTCATGGCCTTTGCAGACCAAGGCATCAATTCCGAATCTAAAATAACCCAATCTGTTTCTTGTTGTTTCCAAAAATCAGCTTTAGTCAAGGCATCTTGGACTTTTTGCAATAAGGCTTGTTCCATTACGGTTTCATTAAAAAATGCTCGTCCTGTTCTGGTCATAATTCGCCCAATGCCTTCGTCTTTAATTCCAAAACGTTTTTCAATAACCGATTTACTTTTAGCAACAATAACTACAGCTCTAGAACCCATATGTTTTTCTTCGCAAACCACTGAGTCTACACCAATATTTCTAAAGTAATTTAAAGCTTCTTCAGGATGCTCTAAATAATCGTCTTTAAAACTTGTTTCCGATGGCGACATGGTAGGCGGTAAATACATCAACCATTTCGGATTCACCGCAAAACGACTCATAACTTCGAGTGCAGCGGCGGCATTTTCTTCTCGTATAGTTATAGGATGTGTATGAGGCGTTTCAATAATACGTTTCCCCATAACATCTTCTAAATACAACATACCATCCTCTTGCTCTTGAATCGACTTTTCTGAGGTTTCAATCGGTTTTCTTGCTTTTGCATATTCTTGTTTTGCAGGCACAGAAACAACAGTCTTTTCTGGGTATTGTAAAGCCGAAAGCTTTCCGCCAAAAACACACCCCGTATCTAAGTCATAAGTATTGTTCAACAAAGTAGCTTCATGAACTGGTGTGTGTCCGTAAACCACCAAGGCTTTACCTTTGTAATCTCTTGCCCAATTGTATCGGATTGGCAAACCAAATTCATCAATTTCACCTGTTGTTTCTCCATACATCGCAAAAGCACGTACAGCCCCAGAAGTTCGTCCTTGCATGTCTTCTCTTAAACCAGCATGGGCAATACACAGTTTCCCTTCATCTAAAATATAATGGGTAATCAACCCATTTAAAAAGGCCTTAACCTCATCAATAAATTCTTCTGGTTCGTTTGCCAACTGATCTAATGTTTCTTGTAAACCATGTTTAATTTGAACATTTTTACCCGAAAGCTTTCGCTTTAATTTATCGTCATGGTTTCCTAATACACAAAATCCTTGGTCATTTTTAACCATAGACATCACCAAACGTAAAACTTCATTCGATGCCGGACCTCTATCCACTAAATCGCCAACAAAAAGGGCTTTTCTACCTTCGGAATGTTGAATTGTATAACCGTAATTAATATTTTTATCGACTTCTTTGGTTACAGCATATCCAAGTTTAGAAAGCAATTCTAACAATTCGTCAAAACATCCATGAACATCTCCAATAATATCAAAAGGCCCTTTAACGTCTTTTTTATTGTTCCACAGTTTGGTTCTGGTTATTTCAACCGCGTTTATTTGCTCTTCGGTTTTAAACTCATAAATAAATCGGAATCCTTCTCGTTTTAATTTTCCAAGCTCTCGTTTTAGGGTCATAAATTGGTTTCTTACCACATGTTTCCCCATATCGGCCCTTTCTGGTCTATTGATATTCCTTTCCTGAGCAATTTTCTTATCGAGATTTAATATGATTGCCGTTGCAAAAACATGATGATATTTTGCGATTTTAACCAGTTTCTTTCGGTCTTCCGATCTAATATTTGTGGCATCAACAACGGTTAATTTCCCACGTTTTAGCCTTTTTTCAATAATATAATGAACCAACTCAAAGGCATCCTGGGTCGCTTCTAAGCTGTTTTCATCATCATCTACTAAACCTCTACACGTGTCAGATGATACTATTTCGGTTCCTAAAAAATGTCTTTTAGCAAAGGTCGATTTTCCACTACCTGAGGTTCCTACCAAAAGCACTAAACTCAATTCTGGAATATGTATATTTTTGTTTTTCATTATGGTCATTGTTTAAAAATGTTTCTTTATTAACGTGAATTCAGTTGAACAAAATAAATAAGACATTCATTTTCTATTGAAGTGATTTTATGAATTCCTTCAATTTTTGGTTACTTGATTGATGACCTCTTTTTAAGGTAAGCTAAAATCGAAGTGAAAGCATAGTAAAATTACTTAGCTCCAGCTGTTTGCTGGAGATCCAGTGGTTTTACTTAGTTTTCAGGAAGAGATTAGTTTGTCTTAAAAATAAGTCTTGAATTTTCTTTGTTTCTTTCTTTGTTTCAAGACAAAGCAAAGAAAGTCACAGTAATAGCATTACTTAAGCTATTTATCTTATATCGAATCCATATTTAATACTTTTATAAGGCTTCCTGATTTCTTAACGAAAATAAATCTCTATGCTGACAAAAAAGATTTTTCCTTTTTTCGAATAATTTTATTACGTTGCTTTCTTTTTAAAAATCGCCATTTGACTTAAGCCTCCAAACTCTGGATGTTCTTCTCCAATTGGTTTAAAACTGACTTCGTAATTATAGGTTTGCGATACATTATTAGCCCAAGTTTCAAATTCTTGTCTTGTCCATTCAAATCGGTGATCGGAATGACGGAATTTCCCTTCTTTTAATCCATCAAATAATTGATTGTATTCTTGATTTGGAGTTGTTAATACAGCAAATTTTGGTTTCGAAAATTCAAAAACCACACGTTGTAAAGCCTCTAACCTCGACGGATCTAAATGTTCAATAACCTCAACCAAAGCAATCGCATCAAATCCTTCTATTCGTTTATCTCTATAGGTTAATGATCCTTGAATAAGATTCAGTTTTTCCTTTAATCTCGGACTCGCTTCTTCTAGTTTCAATTTCTTTTTAGCCATTTCTAAAGTTGCAAAAGAAACATCCATTCCGACAATTTTATTAAACTGTTGGTCCTGGAGCAATAAACGGATTAACTTTCCTTCTCCACAACCTAAATCGGCAATACTATTGGCTCCTAACTGCTTTAAAGTGTTAGCAACTTGTTGTAATCTGTTTTGATGAACCGATAATTTTTGCTCTACCTTTTCTTCAATTTCCTCAGTCGGTTTGTTTAAAACCTCTGGTGTTTCTGTCATTAATTGTTCAAAGGCCGAATGCGTATAACTTTTCTTATATCTCAAATATTTTTTGGTAATAATATCTTTAGCAGGATGATTTTTCAACCATTCTCCCCCTTTTTGAATCAACTTTTTTATTTCGGATTCGTTTACATAATAATGTTTGTTGTTGTCTAAAACAGGTAACAAAACATAAAGTTGAGACAATAGATCTTGAATCGTTTTTTGTCCTTGAAGCTTCAATGTAAAATAAGGGCTTTTCCCCCAAGATTCGAAATCCTCATCTAAAAGTGTTTCTTCTATTTCTAAGGTGTAATTTAAAGGTTCAAAATAATTTCTAATTTGATTGATTCCACCTTGAGCTTTCACCGTCCCAACTTCAACTTCTAAATCCCAAACTTTAATTGCTAAATCTTTATCATAAGAACAATTTCCGTTCATTGCCGAACCCAAGACTTTCGAAATAGCAGCCGTTAAAAAAGACGACGCAACAAAAGCTCTGTCATTAACATAGTCGGCCAATTTAAAAGAATTGCTATAGGTTTTCTTCTGTAGGTTTCTTGTCAACTCTATTGTATTAATATCCAAAACCATTGCAAATTCACAACTGGTTGCTTCGGTTTGGGTATAAAACATATGAATATCGCCATATCCCATCTTCTCCTTTTGATATTTGTCGGGATGTTTATGTAAGATATAACCTAAATCGGTTGCATTGTTGTTGTTTACTTTTATTTTTAAATACATTGGTTTTTCTATTTAATTCGTTTTACAAAACCTATTTCTAAAATCAATTATCGTTTTAATTTTTACTTTTAATCTCCGATAAATCATCCAGAAATTAAAGTCCCCCAACTTCAATTTCCAGATAAAATGTCTTTCTTTTCATTTCTTATTCTTGTAAACTTTCATTCAAAAAATCTTAATGACTTATGACTTATTCTTATTATGATACAAAGGTGAAGAGGTAGTCCGCAATGTTTTTGCGTAGAGTAATTTTAATTGATAAATGTTTGGTTATTGATTCATAAATTAGTGTGATATTTTATTTTTTGGAAGTGAAACTTCCTTATATCTACCTCCCGAAGTTCCACTTCGGAAGAACTCTGAACGCCTTTTATTCTTTTTCTAAATAAAATCGCTCTCTTAAATTAATAAGTAACTGATTCAAAAGCACTAAATCTGGCTGATTAGGCAAATTTGACTTTGAATAAATCTCTTCTAGGCTATTTCGTTTCTTTTCTGCTAGGGCTACTAAATCATCATATTCAAACTTTCCCTTTTTAATGTCTAAAAGATATTCTCTGTCCGAACGTCTAACCCGAATTTCTCCATACATTCCAATTTCTTCTGCCATAATTAATAAACGAAACGTATGCATCATATTCTTGGCATCGTAGTTTTTTTCGTTGGCAACATTATTTTGATAACGCACTTCATTTCGTTTAGAAACCCAATCCCAATATTCTTTATATCGCTTGCAATAGGTCGAATAACCATCTAAATTGAAATACAATAGACCAACTGGTTTTTCTCCTTTCGGAATTTGACTCAAACACAATTCATTGGCATCTTCTCTCGCTATTCCTTGAAATTCATTTTCTGTATTTAGATATACATTGAATGCGTTCTTAATATTTGGCACTTGAGATAATCCAAAATTGGATTGATCTAAACCTTGTTGTTTCAAATATTTTGGAAGTGCTAAACTTTTTGCATTTTGATAGAGATAACAAAAATCGAGAACTGTTTTTCTTTCTTTTGCCATCGGATTAACCACCTTTTTATTTAATCCTCGTGCTTTTTTTATTTGGGCAAAGGCATAATTTCCAAATGTTTTCCTACAGAGTTTAGATAGAAATAAATCCTGTTTTAACTCATCAAAGATTGGATGTTTATACAAAATACAATCTTCAGGTGTATGAAGCATTTCAATAATATTTGGATTATTCTTTGAACAGAGTTCTATGAACTTTCGAAGTTCGTAATAGGTTATATCATTGGTCTCATTATTTATTTGTCCGGTATAGTCAAATCCATAGAATTTGTCTTTTGGTAAAATATAAACCCCACGAATATCGGTATCAGATTCTGGTGTATCTAAACCATAAGCCCGACTCCCGCTAATGCATTCAAAAATTATATGCCCCGATTCTTTAAGTTCTTTGATTGTCATAATATTGTTTAAATTCATTGAGCATTTCTATGATTTCGTTTTTAGAAGAATCATAAAATACTTGTTCGTAATGCCCCAAACTGTTCTGAAAAGCATTCATAAAATTCCCTAAATCTTTTCCCATTAAATCTGGAAATAACTCCATAATAACTCTTCCGTTATATTTAGCCTTTATGATATTTACAAATGATTCTCGTTCTTTTTCTAGTTCAATTTTTGAATGTAAATCGGCTTCTGGAAAATAATCATGAATCTTATCAATAAAAGTGGTTTGCCCTTTATAATCGATGTTTATTTCTATGTTATTTGTTTTTAAAAAATCAATAAAAGCAATAATTGTTGTTCGTTGTTTTCTTTTATTGATTGCCTTGTTAGGTTCTAAATAGGGTTTTGTAGAAAAATAAGGACTTTTAATAACCCATCTAAAAACATCATCTAAAGTATTAAAGCCTTTTTCCCATTCAGAAAAATTGAGACCTATAAACTCAATTATTTTTTCAAAATTTACACTTACAGGAATCTCTTTGGCATAATGTCCGTCATTTTCTCTCCTATAAACATAAATAATGCCTTTCTCACCATATTTTAATCCCATACGGCGAAACATTCTTCCAATAATATTTCCTACATCGTTAAAACTTAAAAAGTAATAAGACGATTCGTAATATTTGGCTGGTTTATTGAAAAAATCGACTTGAAAGTTCTTGTACACTGTACTAAATATATGTCCGGAAGATTTAGATGTTTCAATTTTTAAATCTTTTATAAGTTCTAGTTTAAAGGTTTTCCAATCCTTAACAGCATCTAAATTTATGAGTACATCTAAGTCCCCAAAATCTTTTTTATCGGTATAATATCTAGGTATTTTAAAATTATTTTCACCTATTTTATTGGTTAAATATTCCGAAATAGAATCTTCTATGACTTTATAATCCAATTTTGGCAACCGTCCTAATTTAAATAAATTCCCGCCCATAATTTTTGATTATCAACTTTATATTTCCTTCTAATCTCCGATAAATCATCCGGAAATCAAAGTCCCCCAACTTCAATTTCCGAATAAAATGTCGTTTTATACATTTCTTATTGATGTGATCTTCTCATTCAAAAACATATTACTTTATATATCATCTATTTTATCATGATACAAAGGTGAAAAGGTGTTCCGCAATGTTTTTGCGTAGAGTATTTTTTTTCATTAATGTTTTCAATCTTGAATGTCTTTAACTCAAAATAAAATATACTTTTGCACCGCATTTCGGTTTCACTACGTGAATTAATAGGGAATCTTGTTAAAATCAAGAACTGTTCCCGCAACTGTAATGTCTGTATTTAATCAAAGAACCACTGTTTTTATCAAGAATGGGAAGGTTGATTAATGGACAAAGTCAGGAGACCTGCCAAATTGCATGTATTCGCTTTCGGAGAAAAAGTAGAATGATAAGGCTATTCCTATGGTCTGTCCTTCCTATATTTTTTCCATTTTATTTAACCTATTTCATAATAAAATGAAAAAACAATTTATTACCTTTTTGATGTCCTGTGCTTTAGGATTTACAGCTTTTGCACAAACTACATTTACCCTAGACGTTATTGCCGAAGGAAACTTTGGAACAGACAACGCCGACGTATTTAGAAGAAACACAACAGTTTCTCCAGCAACAACCTCTGGAGGGGTTTATCAGGCTGCAAACTCAACCACAGGGTTTGATGTATTACAAGATTTTGTGGTTCTTGGAGACAAAGCCATTTTCGCCGAAAAACCTGCAGGAGTAGGTCGTGTTGTAATAGCAGACTATCCTTCATTAACCGAAGTACATACCTTCTTAACATCGGATGCACCTCAAGGATTAAAATTTGTAAGTCCAACAAAAGCCTATGTAAGTATGGGTAACCCTGGAGATTTACGCCTCATTGATTTAACGAACAATACCATGACATCGGTAATTGATCCTTCTAATAATATATATTCTTACTCTAACCACATGGAGTATGCCAACGGTGTTTTGTATGCCGCCTTAGGATCTACCATTGTAAAAGTGGACACAGCTACCAATACCGTAACAGGAACCATTGCTCCAAATATTGGATCTATAAAAGGTTTGGTTTACGAAGAAGTAGACGATAAACTATGGGTATTAAACGGATCTGGATCATTAATTTCTGTTGACATCGCCAATTCAGATGTATTAGGATCTACAATTGCCACGGGAGCCTCTTCAACAAAGTTGCTACGCGAGTATAATGAGCAATTGTATTTCTGGTCTTCGAACAAAAACATGTATATCTATAATATAAATACACCTGCCAGCCTTCCATTATCGGCATCCTACACAAGTACTTTGCCTGGTGCTAGTTTTGCTTTTGCCTACGGAAGATCTTTTGATATTGATCAAAATTCGGGTGATTTTGCCATTTGTTCTGCCAATTCGTTTTCGGCTCCAGGGCATTATGAAGTTGTAGATGGAAACTCTTTTACAGTAATTGAGGCTGGAAATATTCCAGGTTGTGCAATCCCGAATAAGTGTATCATAAAAACCTTTGATGCTGTTGTGGCGCCTGTACCAGATTTAGATAGTTTACCAGTTATTGCGGCAGAATGTTCGGTAGAATTGATTGCACCAACAGCAAATGGAAACACCATTACAGCAACCACCGACTCTTTAAGTTATACTGTACAAGGAACATATGAAGTAGTTTGGACCTATGACAATGGTTCGGCAACGGTTACCCAAACCCAAACTGTGGTTATAGATGATACTACAAGCCCTGTTGAATATATAACTGTTTTAGATACTGTAAAAGTTGAATGTAATGAAGAAATTACTTTTGTACCTTATGCCTTAGACAATTGTGCCGACACCATTTATGGTACAACAACTGATGATTTAGTCTACTCTACAGATGGTGAATATACAATAGAATGGACTTATGCCGATGGGAATGGAAACACAACAACTCAAAACTTAATGGTTGTGGTTGAATGTAAAAATACGAATGTTGGAGAGTTTAATGTGTCGGATATTTCTTTATTCCCAAATCCAGCAAAATCGATATTAACCATAGATTCTAAAAACATTGCATTAGAAAAAGGATGTATTGTGAATGGGGCTGGACAAAAAGTAAAATTATTAGCATTCCAAGATTCAAACTTGAATCAAATTGATGTTAGCGCATTACCAAATGGAATTTATATGATTCAACTTATCTTGAAAAACGGAGAGGTTTACGGTCAAAAAATTTCGATTCAGAAATAATAGATTGTTATTTTAGGTTTACAAAAATCCCTTTGTTTGAGTTTAAACTCGAACAAAGGGATTTTTTATTGTTGGATTTCAACAACCAGAGTTAGAAATTCATTTAGATGAGGATTTCGAGATGTTTATCTGTTTTTAGTTTATCGAATTCTTGTACCAATTTAAGAAGTAATTTTTCAACCCGATCTAAATGAATATTTTCTTGAGCCTCAAGAATCACTAAATAATTTGTTAACTTAATATACCCATCAACATTATGATAGTCAGCAAAATTGTTTATAAAATAAAATTGAAGAGAATCTAGATTTATTTCGTTTTGGAAATGATTTAGATAGACCTTTTCATTATCAAGGTAAATGAAATGTTTTTGCTTAGGATGAAATAGAGGAGGTTCACAAACGGCTATGGGATAAATATTTCGAATAATATGTTGATCTTTCAAAATTATTTTTGGAATACTATCTTGACATGGTAATGTCCATATTCTTTTAGAAAGGCTTCTATAATTATCAAATTTAGATAAAACGATATTTGCATCTTTTTCAATATTTTCATTTCTTGAATGCCCATAATTTTTTATTTCTATAGTTTTGTTTTCACAACTAGATAATAGAATAACAAGTAAATATATAATCTGTTTTAGTTTCATATTGGAATTAGTTTTGTTCATTAATGATAAAATAATTATACATCCATTAGCCAGTATTTAAACTTAATTATTCAATAATCAGTTTTACCCTGACCTGCCCATCATCTGCTATAAATTCACGATTAAAAACTTCTTTACCTATAATTTCTTGAGATTGAACTAAATCTTCGAGACTACCTTCAACTTCTAGTTTAAAAACATTTGAATTCTTATCATTTTCGGAATCTAAAAAATCTGAAACATGTAAATAATATTTATCCAAAATATCTTCCATTGGATATTGAGTATTATTCTCTGATTTGAGTTGGTAAGAAATAGTCATTCTATAAACATCTTCTTCTTTTAGATATTCATATATTCCATGATTTATTAGTTTGTATTCTTGCTCATTCTTATATTTTAAACAACAATCTATTGAAATTTCTGACATCACATTATACCTTAATCTCAATTTATGTTGTGAAGAGGAACTTGACTCTTTTTTCTTCACAAATAACTTTTCAAATATTCCCATCTAATTTTTAGTTTTTTAATTTATGTACACTTTTTGTTTTAGATAAATCTGAATTTTAAAATAATCTATCTCACTGAAGGCTTCTAAATAGGAAAATCCACAAGTTCCAAAATCAGATTGACGCGCCTTATTAAATAGGACAAGAGCTTCTTCTAGGTTATTTTGAGTATAGTTTTTCTTAGCCTTTTCTAATATTTCAAAACCATTTGGTTCGGAACAAGAAATAAAGCAACAAAAAGCAAGGGATAATATTTTTAGAATACTTTTCATTAACATCTTATTCATATTACCATCAATCTAAAATAGACATTTTTTTAGCAAGAAACCATTTGGAATTTCAACAACTCGATGAAATCCAGTTAAAACAAGGCTATTTCTTGCCAAAACCCAATCCCAACTACGTTGGAGTATATGATTGTTTGGTTGTTCCGAAGTTTCACTTCGGAATTAAAGATATTGAGAAGTTGTACTTCTCTATTAATTGCTTTTGGAAGTGAAACTTCCTTATATCTACCTCCCGAAGTTCCACTTCGGGAGAACGTAGGATTTAAACTATAGAAAACATTATATTTGACCAAATTAAATCATTCAATAATGTATTCGAAAATTTCAATTTATCTTTCTATTCTTCTTATTATTTTAAAGACAGCTTTTTCCGTTTTTTTGTACAATGAAATAAAAAATCAGTTTGGAGAATCTATACATGGAGATATTCAGCCATCAATTGTAACTGGAGGAGATGTGAGATATGTATTTTTATTCATGTTTATCTCTGTTTTAACTTCTTCAATAATTGGTATTGTAAAGAAGAACAAAAATAGATTCCCAGCTCTTATATTGGGTATATCTTCATTTGTATTTAGTTTATTTCCTATAGGAATTATTCTATATGTCATTCTTCATTCAAATGGGTAACAAAAAGAAGAAACAATCCCATTATCCTCCCAGCTCCCACTTTAAAACCCGATAAACCTCAGGCGTATCAATGTCTCGAAAAAAGTGTTTTGGAGTTTTAACTTTTATATTGGTCAAGTTTTCCATAATAACCGACTTTGCTCCAGATTGAGTATTTATATTTTTTAATTCCGAAAAGTAAGAACGCCCAAAAATAACTGGAATACCTATGGACTTTGGATATTTGGTTGTGATTAGATCTTGATGCTCATTAAAATCCTTAATTATGGATTGAATATAAGTGGAATCTACTTCGGGTTGGTCGGCTAGTAGAAACAGAACACCATCAATGTTTTGGTTTTCTATGGTCTGTATGGCTAATGTTATAGAACTCGACATGCCATCTTTCCAACTTTCATTCTTTAAAACCTGAACTGGAAAGTTTTGATGTTTGTCAATAATTTCGTCGTAAAAAGCACCTAAGACAACATAGACATGTTCTTTTTGTATTTCTAAAACAGTGGAAATTGAATGCCCCAACAAAGTAGAGTTGCCCCAAGGCAATAATTGTTTGGGTTTTCCCATTCGTTTTGATTCCCCAGCGGCTAAAATTACAACTGCCAACTTCATTTTATGGTTATTCCTGTGCTTCATCCACTAAAATGACTTTTTTCTGTCTTACAAATTGAGTAATTTCGGCCACAATAGAAACAGCTATTTCTTGTGGCGTGATACTTCCAATATCCAAACCAACTGGTCCATGTAATTGATCATAAAAATCTGGATTTAAGTTAGGCATGGTATTCATAAGCGTTGATTCTAGCTGATTCATTCTTTTTTTTGCACCCAAAACACCAATATAATTCATATCAAAATCTAATAAACTCAATTGTTGTAAATAGGCTAAATCTTTAGCGAAATTGTGAGACATTAAAACACAAGCCGTGTCGGTATCTATATTGAGTGCCTTTATTTCTTCGGGTTGTAAATAATGAATTTTCTTAGCTTCCTGAAATCGGTTTGGCGGTAATCCCGACATTTTTGATGAAACAACCTCAACTTCCCATCCACAAAAGTGAGCAAGTCTACATAAATGTTCAGCATCGTGTTCGTGACCAAAAATGAGTAATCGGAAATTTGGTTTTAAGGTTTGACGAAAGACTTTGCAATGTTCGTTTGCCGAAAAAGTATGAACCTTAAAAGCTCTTTCTCTAAATACAAACTGACTCCCAAACGTGTTGGACGACGTGCATTCCGAATTAAAATAGGAATCCAAAACAAAAGGCTTCCTCTTTATTTTATATTGATGATAAATCTCCAAACATTTTGAGTCTGGTTGAAAAGGTTCAATGAGTATGAAAATTTCACCTTCGCACCCTAATCTATATCTGCCATCGTATTTAATAATCTTGGCAATATTGGTTTCGAAAACCGATTTAGATTGCAAAATCACTTCTTTCTCAACACAACCTCCACTCAAAGCGCCCGTCATTTCATTGGTGTCGGAAATCAACATTCTTACCCCCGGTTTTCGGTAAGAAGATCCGTTTAATTGAACAACCGTAGCCAAAACACATTTCTGTTTTTGTTGCTGGTATTTCAAATACTGATTTATGAGTGCATGACATTCGTGAGTCATAAAAATTTAGGATTGAAAGTATTGAATAAATGGAATTTTGGTCACTCGTTTACCCGAAGCTGCAAAAATAGCATTAGCAACTGCTGCCCCAACGGGAGGAAGGGCGGGCTCTCCTAAACCAGTAGGTTCAATTTCATTTTTCACAAAATGAATTTCAATATCCGGCGTTTCCTTCATCCGAATCATGCGGTAAGTATTAAAATTATCGGATTTAGGTTGCCCTTTTTCTAACTCTAAATTGGCATACATGGCATGACCAATTCCATCAATAATTCCACCTTTAACCTGATTAATAGCGCCGAGTGGATTAACCACAATTCCACAATCTATAGCACAATATATTTTTTTAATAATCGGGATTCCAAATTCCATTTCAACTTCTGCAACCTCGGCAACATGAGTGTTGTGACAAAAATAACTGGCAAACCCTTGAAAAACCTTTTCGGAAGATTTTCCCCAATTCGATTTTTCTTTTACCAAATTAATAACACCCATAAGTCGATCTGGAGAGTATAATCGGTTTTCATCTTTAACCAACTTTGCTTTTTCAATTAATTTTAGGCGTAAATCAATCGGATCGACCTTTAATTTCAACGAAAGTTCATCAAAAAACGATTGTTCGGCAACCGCATGGAAATTAGTAGACGGCGCACGCCAAGCTCCAGTAGACACTTCACTTTTTACTTGATTAATATCCACCTGATAATTATCAATACTTCCTCCAGGAAAGAAATTCGGAATCAGACTGTACAGATTTTCGTTTAAACCGGCCTCTTTTAAATGGTAACCCGTAATTTCATTATTCTTAATGGCAGCTTTAATGGCATATTTCACTGGCGGACGATAAGTCCCGGCCGTCATATCATCTTCTCTAGAAAAAAACACCTTAACAGGTTTTCTAATTTTATCCGAAATCAATGCAGCTTCTTGTACAAAATCGCCATAAAGTCGTCTTCCAAAACCTCCACCCATCCGAGTCATGTCTAGTTTTACTTCACTAAAATCGCGTTCTAAAAGTTTGGCAATTCCCATTGCTGTTCCCACAGGCGTTTGTATAGGACCAACCAATCTGACATCGCTATCGGTTACCGAAGCAAAGAAATTCATGGGTTCCATACAATTGTGAGGCATAAATGGAGCTTCGTAAAATTGCTCTACAATTTCATCGGCTTCTTTAAAAGCGTTCTCAATATCGCCATCAGCTCTTAAAGTTTTAAATTCCGAACCAGACAAAATAGCATCCATTTCATTATGATATTCAGGCGTTCCTCTAAGATCTTTATCCGACGAATATTTAAGTTTTAGAAGTCGTTTTCCTTTTAGGGCCGACCACGTATTTTTGGCCACAACAAACACTTTATTTTCTATTTGAACAACCTCTAAAACATGGTTTACTTTTCGAGTTTCTGTATCATCAAAAGACTCTAAAGTTTGACCAAAAGCTGGCGGTCTTGCTACAACGGCATACACCATTCCATCCTCCTTGTAATCTAAGCCGAAAAGTGGTTTTCCGGTAATAATAGCATCAATATCTACATTCCCAATTTCTTTTCCGATGATATGAAAATCTTTAGGCGATTTTAAAGTATAGTCCTCAGGGACATCAAGCTTTGCAGCTTCTACAACCACATCGCCATAACCTAATTTATCGCCTTTTTGGTTTGTTATTACACCAAGTTTTGCGGTACAAGTACTGGGCTCTACATTCCATTGTTTTGCAGCGGCGTTTATTAACATTTGCTTAGCCGTAGCTCCCGTTTGCCTTAATGGCAACCAAGCACGTTTTACACCTTCGCTACCTCCAGCAAACTGATTTTTATAGTTTACGGCATCCATTTTTCCTTGAACAACCAAAACATCTTTCCATGGCACATCCAATTCTTCGGCAATTAGCATGGGCATAGCCGTTTTTATACCTTGGCCAATTTCTGGATTTGGAGAATATAAGGTGACTTTTCCGCTGCTCGATATTTTGATATAAGCATTAAAATGATGGTAACTTAATTTGGTTAAATCTTCCACCACTTTTATCTCTTCTTTACAGGATGTAAATAAATTGAACCCAATGAGGATACCACCTCCAACAAGAGATGCCGATTTAAGAAATGACCTTCTGCTTACACCATTGTTATTTTTTGTAGACATGTTTTTGGATTTAATGAGATTTTACATTTTTGGACGCCATCATAACTGCACTTTCTATGCTTTTATAAGATCCACAACGACATAAATTACCCTGCATGGCTTGTTTTATTTCAGCCTCGGTAGGTGATGAATTCTTTTTCAGAAAAGAGGCCGCCGTCATAATTTGACCAGATTGACAATATCCGCATTGCGGAACATCAACCGATTTCCAAGCTTCCTGGACCGGATGGTTTCCATCTTTGGATAAACCTTCTATTGTTGTGATTTTTTTAGTTCCTAAATTTGAAACCGTAATTGAACAACTTCTAGAAACCTCTCCATTTATATGAACAGAACAGGCTCCACATTCTCCAATTCCGCAACCATATTTGGTTCCCAAAAGGTTTAATTCGTCTCTTAATACCCACAACAAAGGTGTGTCTTCATCAACGTTTACTTGTTTATCAATGCCATTGATGTTTAATGTAAATGTGCCCATATTTATCTCGATTAAATTGCCTAATGCTCTAATCTAGCTTAATAATTTCAAAACAGGATATTCAAATTTGTTAATATTCGTTTAGAGTGTAAATTATGTATATGAACAGGTTGATATTTTTTATTCTTAGAATTTCTGGTTGGGAGATCTTTTGAAATTGTTAAATTTACGTGGAAGGAATACTGTACTGGTGTTTTTTTGCCGTTGTTCTTAAGTTGTACTTCGGAATTTAAGATATGGAGAAGTTTTACTTCTCTATTTTACGGTTTTAGGAAGTAAAACTTCCTATTATCCAACTCCCTAAGTGGAACTTCGGGAGTACGAAGAAGATTTGTTAAATTTACGTTAAAGAATGTCTTTAAGGAGTTTAATTTGAAATTGAAAAATTAATTATGAAATTACAAGAAGGTGATGTTTTTAGTATTAAAACAAAAAATGGATACGGTTTTCTTCAATATATCGAAACAGATTCAATGGGCATAAATCTTATTCGAGTTCTAGAACCGATAAAAGATAATGGTCAAATTTCCCAATCTGAAGTCGACATAATTGAACGATGGAATATTGGTTTTCCAATAAAAGCAGCCTTAAAACGGGGTATTATTGAAAAGATAGACACATTTATTATACCTAGTTCCTTTGTGAATTCGAATTATGCTAGATTGAAACATTTTGTAAGAGGAGAGTTTATAGGTTGGCATATTGTGAACAGATTAAATTTAAAGAGAGAATTAAAAAAAAACCTATCCGAAAAGGATTTATTCCTATCGCCTCACGGAATAATGAACGATACTTTAATCATTGAAAGGTTAGAAAATAACTGGAGATTAGATAATTGGAAATAGAAACACCTGTAATAATTGAAATAACCTGCATTATCAATACTTCTCATTTTTCATATCAATCCTTTCATTATTTAGGGTTAAAAACTGCCCTTCCGAAATAAATTCACCTTGATTGTTGACAATCTCCAACCATTCATTTTTAAATTGGGTGAGATAGATTTTATCTACACTTGAAATAGGTTTTCTCAAAATGAAATTTGATAATTTAGGATCATATTTTATCAAATCTTCTTTGCTATAAATTTCTATTCCAGATTTTAATAAAGCGTGATTTTGTCCTATGTAGAAAGCAAATATTTTCCAGATGTCAATATCCAGAGTATTGACTTGATTGAAGGTATTGAGATTAGAAAAATCGATCGTTTTTAAAACATCTAATTTTAAATAAAAAGGATGAATTCCCTTTAGAATTGGTTTTATTTTAGTTCTTAATTCCGTTCTTGTTAGTAAGGTCAGAACAACTCGGACTGCCTTATAAATTGCTAGCGTTTTATTTCGTTTTAAAACTTGCGTTATTGGGTTTTCGAAATGTTGCTGATGATATTTATAAGTTGACAACACCGCATTGTTTAAGGAATCTATCCAAGATTTGGTGTAAATGGTGTCGACCAATACGCCGTTTTCTTCAACAGCTAAAATAGAATTCCAATCTAGATTATTGTCCAGCATTAACTTTTTCACCAAACGTTTACGCTCTTCCTGAGTTGGCGGCATATCTGTTTTTGGAATAAAAATAATGACATCAATATCTGTAGAACTTTTAGAGCCATATTGCAGATAGGGATATGGAAAATTATGAATTTTGGTTATGTTTGGTTTCATGAATATATATTTTCACTTGGTGTTATTTGGAAATTTTACTTCTCCATTTTATGGATTAAGAAAGTAAAACTTCCTGTTATCTACCTCACGAAATGGAACTTAGAGAGAACGATGATTTTATCTTTTGAAGTGGACTATCTTAAATAGTTAATGAGATACACCAAATTAACAGAGAAGTTTGATGCCAAACCAATAGTCATTGAAACTAGAAAAAACATCAAAATATAATGGAATATTTTATGCATCAAGAAATAGGATGAAGGTTGTTTTGGTGTCAAAATAGCCTTTCGAATAAGGTAAATACCAATCAGTACAAAAAACATCATAAAAGTTGAAGAAGTTGGTTCTAATCCATATTCAAGATAAAAGGGAATCCATAAATTTAATCCTATAAGCATTAATATTATTCCAAATAGTACTTTTGTTATTTTCATCTTTTATTTCATTCTTAATTCTTCAAGCACCAATGTAAAATCTTTGCAATATTTCCAGCATCGTCTATGCCACGATGATGAGTTCCATCTAAGGGAATATTTAAAATACCTAAAGCACCTTTCATCCCTACTTTTTTCTTCAAACCTTTAACTTCCGAAAATAAAGTTTTGACATTAATATGATTTGCTCCCATCGGATATTTGACTTTTCGAATTTTACATTGACTTTTTAACATATTAATATCGTACTGACCATAACTTGCCCAAGTGTATTGTTTCGGATCGTACTCTAATCGGAGTTTGGTACATGCCTCTTCTAAAGACATGCCTTCTTTGTCCAAAAGTTCTGTTGTAATAGTGGTTAATTCAGTACAAAACTCACTTATTTCTGATCGGGTTGGTTTCACCAAAATGCCTTGTTTCTGACTTATTCCTCCTGAATCTGTATCTAAAACACATACGCCTATCTCAATTATTTCATTGACCTGCCCAGCTGGAATTTTTCCATTCCAACATGAGGCTTCAAGGTCTATAATGATGATTTTGTTTGTGTGTTTCATGTTGTATTAATTAATAGTTGCGCCCTTAAAGCATTACCTCTTTATCAAAACTTTCGAATAAATAAATCTATTATCATCTGTTACTAATTTGATGAAGTAGATTCCATTTATAGGATTAACAAGTTCAATAAGATTATCAGCTTGGCGAAATGCTACATTTTGGCCAATAGAATTATAAATATCAGCATTTTTTATTTTTATATCTTCGTCAATCATAAATGTTCCTGTTGAAGGGTTTGGATAAAAATGAACATTTGACCATTGATACTCATCTATACTAACAGCTTTTACAGAAATACATTCAGAAGTGTCTATACAGCCATTATTCGAAATAATAACCGCATATAAATTTGAATTTAATGGAGTAAAAGATTGATTTACTTCTCCTGGTATTGGGAATAAATCATCACAATTTATCCATTGATAACTTGCATTATTTTGAAGAGAAGTAATTGATGACCCTGAAGTTATTTGTACATTGGGATTAATATTTTCCACTTCTAAATCTATATTATAGATGATATTTGCAATTGTATCTGAATAATTCCCAGATTGATCCCAATTGTAAGTTTCACTAGGAGAAACATATAAATCACAAACTGTTGTATCTATATCTATTGTTGTATATAAAACTTCATCAGTAAAAGACCACAAATCATTTAGAGCTACAGAACTAAAGCCTCCAAAAATATATGCTGTATTAGAAATACTAAATCCGTTTGCACTTCTCCGGTCAGCCAAATTAGGAAGGTTTGAAATATTATTAACAAAAGTCCAATTTCCTGTTGTTGAATCAAATGCCCAGACTTCATCCATATTACTACCAGCTCCACTCCATCCTGTTGCGCAATATGCAGTATTATTTATTATAAAAGACGTACTAACAGTTAAACCTAAAGAACCTATATTTCCTCTTTGAGTCCATGTATCAATAGAAGGGTCATATTCCCAAGTATCATTATGCAAAGCATTAGAACCATTTTTACCATTGGTTAAATAACCTTTACCATCTATTGCAAAACCAGAGGCATGTTTTCTCCCTGAACTAGGTAAACTCGATTTTTGAGCCCAAGTATTTAAAAAGGGATCATATTCCCATAAATCATTATAATACCCTCCTGTACAAATGTATCCTTTATTGTTTATCACAAAAGAAACAGCTCCATATCTTGATTGCCCTGGGAATATAGAAACATTTGTCCAAGAATCTGCCAGTTGATTATATTTATACAACACATCTGAAAGCCCCGTATTCGACAGTCCAAGCCCAACATACACCTCTCCATTTAAAACGAAAGAGCTACCAGAGTATAAACCAATTGGAAAATCATTCATTTGAATCCATGAATCCGTTGCTTTACTATATTTCCAAACTTCATTCGAATAATTTGAATTACTCGCACTTAATTGGCCTCCTATAATATAGGCAAACTCACCAAGGACAAAAGAGGTTGTGGCATATCTAGAAGAACCAGGTAAGGATGCTTTTGTAGCCCAGGTATTTTGACTACTAACGTCATTATTTAAAAATAATATTATTAAAATGGAAAAAATACTTTTCATATTGATTTATATTTAATTAAATAACAAAGGTATACGAAAATTTAACACAATACAAATATCAGACTGGTAATCAGACGTCTTCTAAATTATAACTAGAATTCAATATTATTACCATATCCTATGGTCGCTATTTCTTATAAATGTTCATTTTACCTAAAAGTTATTATTTCGCAAAACTTCACCTCCCAATCTAGTCCATACCTGTGCTAAAGCATCCCTTTCTAAATCTTTTTTATGTGGTATTATTAATATTTCATTTTTTAACATCATAATAAACTCAATCAAAATTAAAAGTTTCTTTTATTGTTTTTGAAGATAAAAGTCGTTTTATAGAATCCAATTGATCTGGAGATTTTACAAAAGGGTGTTCTTGATACAAAGTTTGGTATTCAGAAATGATTTCTCCAGAGTAAGCATCTAGTTTTTTGTCTATCACTTCATTTATTTTTGCTAAGGTATCTTTCTGAAAATGTAAATTTACGGGATCTACAAATCCCATTTTAATAAATCCAGCTGTTTTTCTTGCACAACGACATGGATTTTGTTTGTTGACAAGTCCACATTTATTATCCATAAAATTATAGAGTTGTTGTTTAGCCCGATGTAGTTTGACTCTAAAATTTGATTTCGAAATTTCCATAATTTCGCTTCCAATGGCATCCGTAAACTCAAATAATTCACCAATTATATAAATCATGCGTTGTTCTCTATTTAAACAGAGTAACATACCTTTCATACAACTAATTTTGGCTTCTTTTACTAACAATTTGTTTTCAACTTCGTACCCATCCGGGTTTAAATCTTGATTAGGAATCTGATCTAAACCATCTCCGAATTGATCAAAACTTGGCGCATTTATTTCAAATTTCCCACGTTTCATATTCAAAAAATGATTCTTAACAATTCGGTATACCCAAGTCTTAAATGAACTCTTTTGTTGGAACGAACTTAATTTTGTAACAATTTTGATAAGCACTTCTTGAGTAATATCAGCAGCTTCATCTTTGTTACCAACAAAGGTAAAGGCGATGTTAAAAATATAATCCTGATGCTTTTTAATCAATTGTTCCAAGGCTTTTTTATTCCCTTTTAATGAATCGTGGATCAAAACTTCATCCGAAATTGAGTTATTGTATTTTGATTGTTTCATTTTTTATGAAATTGAACGTTTTATTCAATCCGTGTAGATTGAATAAAACGTTAATATACAATTTAATAAATTATTTATCCATCAAAAACTGACCATGTGGATTATCCATTATCATGAGCCATTCACCATTACTTTGTTTTCTTAACACGGCAACAGACAAACCACTTTGAGTAATTGTTTCACCATCTGGCGTTTTAGCGGTCATTTGCCAAGGAGAAATGTGGGTAGCAATATTGCCAGAAATAAAAACTTCGTGTCCGCTATAGGTGAAAATAGGATTTAACATAGACATTTGTGTAAACATTTCTCTTAATACATTTTCGTCGGAAATAGGTTTTTCAGGTTCAAATACAACCACGGCACCAGGTTCGTAACTTGCCATTACTCGGTCTATGTTTTTGTTTTGAAAAGCCAACGTCATATTTTCTATGGCACTCAATACATTTAATTGTTCTTTTGTCATCGTTTTGGTTTTATTGGTTTGCGAATACAGACTTACAGTTATCATAAATGGTAAAATGATTAAGGTAAGTTTTGATAAAAATCTAAGTTTCATAAAGCGTTTGGTTTTAATAACTAAACTACTATCGGCTAAAGACCGATAGGTTTGGGTTTCGCCTAAAGGC
>JBMYWP010000048.1:0-33020 GCA_049607525.1 Flavobacteriales bacterium | reverse complement strand
CGCCTTTAGGCGAAACCCAAACCTATCGGTCTTTAGCCGATAGTAGTTTAGTTATAAACGAATTAATTACAAATACCTTGAAGTATTGCAAACCTTTACCTCACGAAAACAAAAAAGTTTTCATCCTAATTTATAAATCTGGTGAAGAATATATTTTAGAATATAAAGACAATGGTGTTGAAACAAAGCCCAAAACCCATGTCTCTCAATTAACCGATTTTAGTTTAATAAGTTTATTGGTAGATAGGTTAAAAGGAAGATTAGAGATGGTTGAAATGAAAGGCTATCATGTAAAAATATTATTCAAAGATTTTGAGTCATGAAAAAAAAGATATTAATAGTAGAGGATGATGCTGTAATTGCTTTATCGCTTTCACTTTATCTTAGCCAGTTGGATTATGATGTTGTTGGCTCAGTGAACAATGCCAAAGATGCATGGGAAAAATGTAAAGAATTATCTCCAGATTTGGTTATTTTGGATGTACAGTTATATGGTAAAGAAAAAGGTTTTTTTGTTGCTAATCAAATCAGAAAATACAATCAGAACATAAAAATTATTTACGTTACGGCTTATAATGATGTTGAAACGGTAAATGAATTGATGAAATCTAATCCTGACCTTTACTTAACTAAACCTTATAGTAAAGAAGTATTGAGTTCAAATATTGAGATTGCTTTAAAAAAGGAATATGTGAATAATAGTATTATTGAGATTCATGACAATAATGCATTGATAAAAATAGACTTAAACGATGTGGTTTATTTACAAAGTGAAGGAAATTATGTGAATATCTTTTTTCATAATCAGCCAAAAATGGTAATCCGTGAAAAGCTAATGAATTTAGAGGGGCAACTTCTTGAAAATGCATTTTTAAGAACGCATCTCCGCTATATTGTTAATGAGAAGTTTGTTGATGTTTATAAATCCGATGAGTTAATGGCGAATGGTGTAAAAATCCCTATTTCCAGAACTTATAAGAATATCGTGAAAGAGCATTATACTAACAAGTCTAATACTTAAAATAAGAGTCTAAATACACTTGAAGATTTAGATGCTTGCACGATAATGATATTGAAGTGCACATTCAAAAAAAACTTTTATGCTATTAAATGTGGAACTTTCTGAAAATGTCCCAATCATTTTTTGACACGATCTCACTGTCTAGGCTAATTTTGTTCAATTTTTATTTTTCCTATTGATATTTTGAATGCTGAGAATCTTTAAGTGACCTTGTCGTAGGATAAGTCTTCAACATTCATTTTAAAAATGCCTAAAGCATCGTTTTCATCATAGGCTATAAACCGGAAATAATTCCAACTCCGGTCTTCAATAATATCTTGGTGAACAGCTTGTATCCATTCCAATTGAAAAGAAACTTGTTTTAATTTCTGATTTTCAAAATTGTAAATAGATAGGTGATGTCCGAATATAACGGCATATGTACCACATTGTGAAATCATAGCACCTTCTGGATCACTATACATACAGTCTATACATAAACCAATACCGTGTTTTCCCAAATTTTTATCTCTTAAATATACGCTTTCGCATATTGAATGTATTTTATACCTGTCATTCTCAGCTAAATATTTATCCATAATAGTTTTCTTGATTTAAGGAATTAAAATGTCAAGATAATCTTGATAGAATTTGTAAAACAAAAGACTATCCATCAATCCTGTTGATCCATCACTCCTAATCATTTTCACTGTAGAGGTCGTATCAAAATATCCGTAAAATGGTTCCGATTCAAATCCATCGAAATGGTGAATTTTCATTTTTTGTTTTTGCCCACGTTCTAATTTGTCAAATAAATAGATGGAGTAGTGGTTGGGTTTTAAAAAATAGTATGTAAAACAACAGCCACAGTTCCATGACCAACTTACCGTATCGGCTGTTGTGAACGTTGTCCATTTTTCCAAGGATTCTGAATAAAAAATTCTATCTAAATGTGTAAATGTACTATGTTTAGAAATAATAAGATTTTTATTGGTGTTATTAACCAGATAAACGGGATATACTTTTGTAGAACCGATGGATTTTACAATAATATCATTTTTGTAATCGACAATTAGATTTGGTTCTCCATTTCGTTTTAAACTGTCAACGGTTTCTTCATTTAAGTAATTAGAATTCCAGATTGTCCCTTTTTTATCTTTACGTTTATAGCGATTTATCACCGAATCTGGGTTAATATCAATTATACTATCTGAAAAATGATATGTACCACCATATATTGGGAATTCGCCTGCTAAAATAGTTCCAGGTCTATTTATACCCAAACTATCCAAAACTTGACTATTATTAAGCTTTGGCATCTTAAAGGTAGATGGTGTTGGTGGTGTGTTGGGTTTACAGCCAATTGTCAATAATAGGATAGAAGTGATATATAAAAATCTAAAGAATATGTTCATTGCAACTAAAAAATGAAATTAGTCCATTTACTTCAGGTCAATTTAGTATTAAGTTCATCATATTCCTAATCCAAGACTTAAACCCAATCTAATTTCTAATGGTGAAATTCTCTCATTGTCGTAGTTACTCATTAGGCCTTTAAAATTATCTTCCTCTTCATTTGAAAGGCCAATTCCACAATAATAATTAATGCAAAGACCTAATAGCTTATTTATTTTTTGGCCTCCAAACATTAATCCTAAACTTAGTTTTGTTCTATCACTAGTTAAATATGAACCTAATTCCTTTGTTCCTCCATAAGGATCTTCTCTTGTTACTTCTACTAGTTCAAATTTGAAATATGGGCCTAAGTAACCACCATTTAAAACACGTTTTTTTTTGTTATAAAAACGCCATTCCAGATTAGCGCCCCAACCTGAATAATGTTCTTGAATAGCTTGACTGGACCAATTCAAAAATGCTTGTCGGTTATCAATATAAAATGGAGATAATTGAATGGATTGATGTTTGTCAACTTTGAATTCAATAGAACCATAGTTTGTATTTAAAACAAGTTGATAGACATCAAACTTTATAGTTAAATGTTTTGAAGAACTATTTTTTTGCGAAAATACTAAGGTAGAAAAAAGAAGGAAAAAGAAAATTGAAATTAAAGATTTCATATCGAATAATATTTCCAACTAAATTAGTTCAATTCCTTTTTGATATATAATTAGACTCGTTTTTTGTTATGCATAACATAGCAAATTTAGGATTGATATTGCAATAATAGATTCTAGATAAGGATATATTGTTACTATATAAAATCAATAACCAAATCCAAAATTAACCCCGAATTTAAATTCTGGTACAAATGGTGAATTCATTTCAATATCATGTTCGGATGTGAACGGATAGGGTGAATATACCAACCCTATTCTAAAATTAATATCAATAGCTGGGAAAATATAACGATGTGCAAATTGCCACCCACCCGATATTCCACTACTTATAGTTCTTCTAGTAACTAAGTAATGATTAAAGCTGAATTTTTCAAAAACTTTGGAGCTGAGGAATTGTAAATTTCCATAAGGACCATAATAGAATCCGAGTAAAGCCGGGTTGTTTTTATTGTAAATTCTTTTTTCGTAGGCAATTCCCCAACCTGTAGAAGTCTCATAATTGTCATGAGCTCTAGGTGAACCAATAATACCAGTACTATTTTCATAGATTTTTAACGTGAATTGATTGGATTTATGAGCTTTGGTTTTAAAATCGAGAGAAAACTCTAAAGCATTTTCTATGAGGGTCACAGGGTTGCTTTTTAAAATAAATTTTGGTTCATATCTTTCTTTTTTTTGTCCCAGTAAAATTGTTGAACAAGAAAAAATTGTAATTATTATAACAAGAAGTTTCATATACATTAAATTATTTGTTCTAATGTAGCGAAAAATATTGATATGGCAAAGCTGAATATAATGTAGATGAATATGTATTTTTTAAATATCAACTACAAAAAAAAGCACCTCCTTTCGGAAGTGCTTTTCTAAACTATATGTAATAAAAATTATGCTAAAGCTTCTGCTCCACCAACAATTTCTAAAATTTCGTTTGTAATTGCAGCCTGACGTTGACGGTTGTATTGTAGCGTTAAATCTGCTTTCAATTCTCCGGCGTTATCGGTTGCTTTGTGCATTGCTGTCATACGAGCTCCATGTTCTGAGGCATGTGAGTCTAAAAGGGCCTTAAAAACCTGAATTTTTAATGATTTAGGAATTAAGTCTTTTACAATTTCAACTTTGCTAGGTTCAAATGCATATTCTCTTGTGGCAGCACCTTCTGTTTCGATAGGAGCTACAGGCAAAAATTGTTCTTGAACAGTATCTTGTGTTGCTGCATTTACAAATTGATTGTAAACTAAATCTACACGGTCAAACTCTCCATCAACAAATGCCTTCATAATTTGATCTGCAATTTTTGCCGAGTTATCAAACGATAAATCATCAAAAATAGTCACATTAGAATCATAAACATTAAAAGAAGAACGATCTCCAAATTCTGTCATCTTTTTACCAACGGTTAAAAGAGAAACATCAGCATTTGGGTAAGACTCCTTTTTTATTGCAGCTACTTTTTTAGATACGTTTGCGTTAAAACCACCACATAACCCACGGTTAGATGCGATATTAACTAATAGTACCTTTTTAATGTCACGTACTTCAGAATATTGTCCATCAGCAGAGTTTTCTAAAGAAGCACTTAAGTTTTCAAGTAATTCTTTTAATTTCCCGGCGTATGGGCGCATTTGAGTAATTGCATCTTGAGCACGTTTTAATTTTGCTGCCGATACCATTTTCATTGCACTTGTAATCTGCATTGTTGATGTTACAGATCCAATTCTAGTACGTAATTCTTTTAAGTTTGCCATAATAAATGAATGCTTAAAGGTAAACCTTTACATTTTTGCTATTAAAAAAATAGAGCGGGGATATTGCTATCCCCTTATAATTATGCGTCGTATTTAGACGTTAAGTCTTTTGCAACTGCTGTTAATGTATCAGTAACTTCACCAGTTAATTTACCAGCTTTTAATGTTGCTAATGCATCAGCATGCTTGTTTCTCATATAAGCTAAGAATTCACCTTCAAATTCTTTTACTTTTTCTACAGGAACCTTTGCTAATAAGTTTTTAGTACCTAAATAGATAATTGCAATTTGCTCTTCTACTGGGTAAGGTTGGTTTAAACCTTGCTTTAAGATCTCAACGTTACGTTGACCTTTTCCAATAATGTTCAAAGTAGCTTCATCTAAATCAGATCCAAATTTCGCGAAAGCTTCTAATTCACGGAACTGTGCTTGATCTAACTTTAAAGTACCAGATACTTTCTTCATAGATTTAATTTGAGCAGAACCTCCAACACGAGATACCGAGATACCAACGTTAATTGCCGGACGTACACCTGCGTTAAATAAATCTGATTCTAAGAAAATCTGTCCATCCGTAATCGAAATTACGTTTGTAGGAATATATGCAGAAACGTCACCCGCTTGAGTTTCAATAATTGGTAGGGCTGTTAAAGAACCTCCACCTTTTACTTTACCTTTTAACGATTCTGGTAAGTCGTTCATTTGAGCAGCAATTTCGTCAGAGTCGTTAAGCTTTGCAGCACGCTCTAATAACCTTGAGTGTAAGAAGAATACATCTCCAGGGTAAGCCTCACGACCCGGTGGACGTCTTAATAATAAAGAAACCTCACGGTAAGCAACGGCTTGCTTAGATAAATCATCAAAACAAATTAATGCTGGACGACCTGTATCTCTAAAATATTCTCCAATTGCAGTACCTCCGAATGGAGCGTAGAATTGCATTGGTGCAGGATCTGAAGCGTTTGCAGCAACAACAACTGTATAAGCCATTGCTCCAGCATCTTCTAAAGTTTGTACAATGTTTGCAACTGTAGAACCTTTTTGTCCAACGGCTACATAAATACAAAATACAGTTTCTCCTCTATCGTAGAATTCTTTTTGGTTGATGATTGTATCAATAGCAACAGTTGACTTTCCAGTCTGTCTATCACCAATGATCAATTCACGTTGTCCACGTCCAATAGGAATCATTGCATCAATAGACTTAATTCCTGTTTGTAATGGCTCTGTTACTGGCTGACGGTAGATTACACCTGGAGCAGTACGCTCGATAGGCATCTCAAATAATTCCCCTTCAATAGGTCCTTTTCCGTCAATTGGGTTACCAAGTGTGTCAACAACACGTCCTAATAAACCTTCTCCAACGTTAATAGAAGCAATACGACGAGTACGTTTTGCAACGTCTCCTTCTTTTACTCCTTTAGAATCACCTAAAAGTACACAACCTACGTTATCTTCTTCTAAGTTTAAGGCAATTGCTTGTAGTCCTGAATCGAACTCAATTAATTCACCATATTCAACATTTGACAAACCATATAAACGAGCGATACCATCACCAACGTTTAATACAGTCCCTACTTCTTCTAGTTCAGCTTGACCTTTTACTCCAGCCAATTGCTCTTTTAAGATGGCAGAAACTTCTGCCGGATTTAACTTAGACATCTTTACTCTCTTTATATAAAGTTTGAATCAAATTCTCTTCGTAATGACGATAATTGGTGAGCAACGCTATTGTTTAAACGCTTATCTCCAATTTGTAGGATAAATCCTCCAATAATATCGGCATCTATTTTTTCGGTAAGTTCAACTGTACCTTCGAAATTAGCTTTAATAACTTCAGAAACTTTCGTTCTTAAAGCATCGTCCATTTCTACGGCAGTAGTTACAGTTGCATCTACTATTTTCTTATTGGCTTTGTATAACTTTACAAATTGATCGGCAACAGAAGGTAATACGTTTACACGATCCTTGTCGCACAATAATTTAATTAAAGATAAAGTCAAGTCAGAAAGCTTTCCATTAAATACAGCATCTAAGATTTCATTCTTTTTAGCCGCTTTAATTAGTGGATTTTTTAAGACTACCGCTAATTCTTTATTCTCTTCCATAGCCGAAGAAATAAGATTCATATCCGCCAATACAGCTTCAGACTTATTTTGATCTCCCGCTAACTCAAGAACAGAGTCGGCATATCTTAAGGCAATTCTTTGATCTTGCATCTTTCCTTAATTATTAGTTCAAGTTAACATCGTTTAAAAGACTATTAACAAGCTCAGTTTGCTTAGTCTTATCAGCTAATTCCGATTTTAATACCTTTTCAGCGATATCAATCGATACTTTAGCCATGTGATTTTTCATTTCTGCAACAGCTGCCGAACGTTCAGCAACAATAGCCTCTTGAGCTTGTGCCATAATACGATCTGCTTCTGCAGTTGCTGTATCTTGTGCTTTAGCAACAATTTCAGCTTTCATCTCACGAGCTTCTTTTAAAACGGCATCGCGTTCTGCTTTTGCTTCTTTTAAAATCTTTTCGTTGTTAGCAGAAATGTTAGCCATTTCTTCTTTTGCTTTTTCGGCAGATTCTAAGGCGTTTTTAATACCTTCTTCTCTACTGTCTAAAGAAGCCATAATTGGTTTCCAAGCAAACTTTACCATTAATAGGATTAAGACTAACAAGAATATTGCTTGCCATACGAACAATCCTAATGAAAAATCGTTAATTAACTGCTCCATCTATATAAGTTGTTTATACTTTTGTTTTTGGTTTTTGTTTAATTTAAACACGATTTGCAAGCAACCCTTGCAAATCGTGTTAAGTTTAAAATTGGATTAAGCTCCTAAGATTAAAGCACCGAATGCTAAACCTTCTAAAAGTGCTCCAATAATAATCATTGCAGTTTGGATTTTACCTGCAGCTTCTGGCTGTCTTGCGATAGCTTCCATTGCTGATCCACCAATCTTACCTAATCCTAATCCACCTCCGATTACGATTAATCCTGCTCCTACTAAATTTGGAATTACCATGTTTCTGGTTTTTATAAATTAAACAAACTTTTAAATCTCTTTCTTAGTGATGATCGTGTTCTTCAACAGCCATCCCGATAAATAACGATGATAACATCGTGAAAATATATGCTTGTAAGAAGGCTACTAACAATTCAATAACTGAGATAAACAAAGTTAATAGAATTGAAATAGACATACCTCCAACAATACTTTTCATTGTAAAAATAAGGGCTACTAAACTCATCACTACAACGTGACCTGCAGTAATGTTGGCAAATAAACGCAACATTAAGGCAAATGGTTTAGTTAACATACCTAACACCTCAATAGGTGCTAAGATTAATTTCATAGGAACTGGTACACCAGGCATCCAGAAAATGTGTCCCCAGTAATCTTTATTACCATTAATTTGAGTAATGATAAATGTGAATAAAGCTAAACACATTGTAACAGCAATGTTTCCTGTTACGTTAACTCCAAGAGGAGTCATTCCTAATAAGTTTAAGATCCAGATAAAGAAAAATACCGTTAATAAATAACCCATAAATTTCTTGTACTTCTTTTCTCCAATGTTCGGACGAGCAATTTCGTCACGTACATATAATACTAATGGTTCTAACACACGACCAAATCCAGTTGGAATTGGACTGTTCTTATATCCTTTAGCCAATTTAGAAAACATCAACAACATTAAAACACCTACAAGTAAAATTGTAAATACATTTTTAGTGATTGATAAATCTAAAGTGATTTTTGATGCGTTGTTCGCTTTGTGGGCTGCGTCATTATAATCTAATGCAGTTGCTCCTGCATTTAGTTCATAAATTTTCCCATGGTATTTTGTAAAATTAGCTCCACCCTTGTTTACAAGAACCTTTCCTGCATCATCATGGTGAAACTCAGATGACATAAAAGTTACCAAACCATTACTTCCGAAAAAGATAACTGGTAATGGAAAACTGTAATGATCACCAGTTTCGGCATTCGAAAACAAGTGAAAATCGTGAGAATCCTTTAAGTGATGACGAATAAATTCGTGTACAGCACTCTTTCTTTCCTCAGATCCACGCTCAGCCAATAATCCGTTTCCTTCGCTTTTCGATGCAAATGAAAGCATTGGTAAAGCGAATAATAAACTTAAAATTAAGGTCTTAAAAGATACTTTTCTTATCATAACGAAACCGAATAGTTGGTATTACAAATTTTTGTGCAAATTTAGACAATAAATTAGATTTACAAACAGTTTGCCTAATTTGTTTCATCTTTAATTTCAGAATCTTCTTTCTTTGTGAAGTCTATTTCCTTTAAAACATTTAAAACCAGATAGACTTCCAGCCCCAAATATAAAATATAAGGAAGAACAAATCCTATTAAAATTGACTTTTCTACATCTTCGGAACCAAATACATCTTTAAAGATTAAATAGAGTAGAATCATTTTTAGAAAAACCGATCCTAAAAACACCAAACCGATTTGTTCTTTTAATAAATCTGCTATAAGCGAACACAGTACAAAAACAACCGATGTAACAATAAAATGAAAGAGATAAAGTGCCGGAATACTATAAACAGCTTCCTGTGCGGGAGAACTAAATCCAAAATGATGTATTCCAAAAAGAACTAAACTGATTATAGCTACCATTCCCAAAGGTTTCAACATATTCTTATCCATCGTTTTTATTTGTAAAGTTTGTAACTTGTTTTATAACCGAATATATGGCTATGGCTACCGCTAACATGGTAACACCTTTATAATACCATCTGTCCGTAGGGTTTCCATATTTTCCATCTAACCAATCGCCTAAAAGACTTCCCAAATAAATGGTAATTACCATTTGAACAGCAATTCCCGAGAATCTGGCATAAGCCCGCATATGGCTGTTGTTTTTTTGGTCTTTAGACATGTTTTCTAGATATAATTGAAAGTGCAAATATAAGGGGAATATATATAATGAATTATATTCTTTTTTTAATGATTAAATAATTGATGAATTTGATTAAATGAATTAGGTGGTGTTATATTTAAGTATTTAATTAACAACGGTGTGAGTATTGTTTTTACTTGGTTTTTATTTTATGTTCTTCTTTTATTTTCATATTTTTATTGAGAAAATTGTGATGAAATCACTTCTTTTCATTCCTATTTCGTTTTCGATTTTTCTTATTTTTAATTCTTTTTGTTATGAAATATGTTTCAATTATTCTCTTGTTTTTTGTTTTTCAGAATAGTTATTCTACCCATTTATTAGGTGGAGATATTTCCTATAAACATATAGGTTATGATTCTGTTACAAACAAAAATATTTATGAAATAGATTTTTCTGTCTATGCGGAATGTAATGATCCTTTTGGTGCTGAATTAAGTGATTTTATGTTCACGTATTATTCTTTAGGGGCACCATTAAATTACGGTAGTCTGGTTATTGGTGGTGGTGCGTATTTTGTTATGGATACTGTCAATTTAAATGATACAATTCAAGATTCAGAACATTGGCATTGGTTGATAGAAAAAGATACTTTAGATCTATCAGCCATTCATTCAGATCCTTGTTTAACCATTCCTGATTTTTGTGTAACAAGAGGTCATTATGTTGATACCATTCAACTACCTGTAACAAATGATACTCTTTATATTTCCACTTGGGATGCAGCGCTTTCATTTTCATTAAATAATGTTGATTTTGGTGGAGCCGCACTAAATCCCGTTAGTATGGTGTTATATGCAACTATTCCACCAGCAAATATCAATTCAGAACCGAGTTGTTTTGATTTTGTCGAAGATCCCAAGCCTCTTCTTTGTTTAAATGAAAGACAAACGTTGTCATTTGAAGTTACGGATATAGGACAGGCTTCTACTGTTTACGAATTTATTACACCAACGCATTGTGAAAGTCAACCTTCTTTTACTATGGTTACTTATTTATCGGAACCGGTTAATTTTCTAGCGCCATATACCTTTGATGACCCTTTTAATCTTGGTGATTCTATATGGATAGATCCTTCAACTGGCGATATATCATTACGACCAAATAATTTAGGTATATATTATTTTGATTTTCTAGTTTCGGCTTATGACTCTTTAGGTAATCTGATATGTTCTATGAATCGGCCATTTTCTTATACTGTTACAGATTGTAGCAGATTGGCTGCTGATCCGACTATTACCGAGCCCGAATGCGGAGAAAAAACCGTTGAATTTGAATCAATATCTGTAGCTGGCGCAACTTATTTATGGGATTTTGGTGATGGGTCAACATCCAATTTACCTGATATAAACCACACTTATGCTTCGTTTGGAAGTTATTCTGGATATTTCGTAATAAGTAGAAATGGCGCTTGTAACGATACTGCAACATTTGATATTGATATAGACTCTTCTTACCAAGTTGAAATTGATGTCAATAAAATTCAACAATGTATTCAGGGCAATAGTTTTGATTTTGGACTTCAGTATGATGGATTAGGCGGAAAGACCGCAACATCAGAAATGTATTTTGGACCAAATGCAAATATGGCCTCGAGTTCTTTAGTTTTTCAAAACGGGGTGGTGTTTAATACTGTTGGAACCCATGAAGTTTATGTTCAAGCAGATGTTGATGGTTGTAAAAGGTATGATACAATTCATGTGGAAGTGGTTGCTAGTCCTACCGCAGATTTTTCTGTTTCTAGTTTAGAAGTTAATATCGACGAAAAATTTACTGTTCAAAATTTGGCTTCAAATTATGACTCCCTCTTTTATGTTTTTAATGGTGATACCATTTATTCGGAGAATTTCGAGCGTTTTGTAGAAGATCTAGGTGAAGGGGAATATTCGCTTACGCAATATGTCTTTTTGAATGATAATGATTTGTGTTTCGACAAGAAAACGGTTACAATTACTGTCCTCGATTATTATTGGATTAAAATTCCAAACACGATTACACCAAATGGTGATGGATTAAATGAATATTTGATTCCGAAGTATAGGAATGTAACCGGATTTAGATATATGATAGCTAACCGTTGGGGTGAAATAATTTTTAAGCAATCAGAGTATTCTTTAGAAAATAAATGGTTTGGCTTTAAAGATAACGGTGAAAAAGTCCAAGCAGGTACCTATGTATTATTTGTTGAATATTTCGATTATAAACATAACTATCATATATATAAAGATGTTATTAATGTGATCTATTAGGTCATTGGAAATAATAACTAGAAATATCATGTAAGATTAATATCGATATTAAATTGAATTTTTCATTAAGTTTTTAGAATAATAAGAATGGAAAATAGTTCCATTACGCTTCTTGGTAAATAAATTAAACCCTATTTTGTTAGGTAAATAATTAAACGTTAATTACCTTTGCACACTTGAAAAAGAATAATTGACATGAAAACAAATACATACGACATAGAATTTACTGGTTTAAAGCTGGGGTTTCATGACTATGAGTTTGATATTGCTCTTAATCTTTTTGAAAATACGCCTTATGATCATCTATTACTAAAATCTGCGAAAGCAGAGTGTAAATTTGAGAAAAAGGAAAATTCTATGGAACTTAAAACGTTTATAGAAGCCTCTTTGGAATTTAATTGCGACCGTTGTGGTGAATTGTTTCCTTCAGATATTAGTTTTGAAGAAAAATTAATCATTAAAACGGGATCCGAAAAGATGATGGAAACAGATGATATTCTGATTTTATCGCAAAGCGATCACAAAATTGAATTAAAAGATTTATTCTATGAATGGATAATTGTACATTTGCCCATTCAAAGAATTCATCCCGAAGATGAAGATGGAGAACCAACATGTTCACCAGAAAAATTACAACGCGTACAACAGATGCTTGCATCTGACGACGATAAAGACGACCAGATTGACGAGAGATGGTCACAATTAAAGGATTTACTAACTAAGAAATAAAGAATCATGGCGCATCCTAAACGAAAAATTTCGAAAACGAGACGTGATAAAAGAAGAACTCACTACAAAGCAGAGGTTCCTACAGTAGCTACATGTCCAACAACTGGTGAAACTCACCTTTACCACAGAGCTTATTGGTCTGAAGGTAAAATGTACTATAAAGGACAAGTAGTAATGGAAGAAGCTTAAGTCTTTTTTTAGACTTTTTATCAGCTTTCATTAGTGCAATACTTTTAATTGCTAAAATATTTTGTAGATTTAGACCTTCAATAGGTTTAAATCTACTTTTTTATTTATGTCAAAAATTAGGATTGGAATAGATGCCATGGGTGGCGACTACGCTCCAGAAGCGGTAGTCAAGGGCGCGTTGTTGGCACACAGCGAGTTGCCTGATGCAGCCCAAATTGTACTTTTAGGCGATCAAACAAAGATACAATCCGTACTAGATTCGTTAGAAGTTAACGAAGTGCCATTCGAAATCATACATTGTCCAGATGTCATAGACATGTGTGAACACCCTACTAGAGCCTTTAGTAGCAAGCCAAATTCTAGCCTTGCACAAGGGTTTAAATTACTCAAAGAACAAAAATTAGATTCCTTTGGTAGTGCCGGAAATTCTGGTGCTATGCTTGTTGGTGGTTTTTACACAGTAAAAGCTGTCCCAGGAATTATACGTCCATGTATATCTTCTACTATTCCGTTGTATGACGGGAGAAAAGCAATATTACTTGATGTTGGTGTTAATGCAGACTGTAAACCAGATGTATTACAACAATTTGGAACATTAGGTGCTTTATATTCGAAACATATTTACAAAGTTCAAAAACCAAAAGTTGCTCTTTTAAATATTGGAGAAGAAGAAGGTAAAGGAAATATGTTAACTCAGAGTGCATATCAACTTTTGAAAGGTAACACAGATTACGAGTTTATTGGAAATATAGAAAGTAGAGATATATTGTTTACAAAAGCAGATGTTATTGTAACTGATGGATTTACTGGGAATATTGTACTAAAACAACTCGAAGGAATGTATTCTTTAACTAAAAAGTTGAAGCTTGAACACGATTACTTAGACAAATTTAACTACGAAAATTACGGGGGAACGGCCATTTTAGGAATGAATTCTAATGTTATTATTGGACATGGAATTTCTAATGATGTAGCCATAAAAAATATGATAAAATTATCATATGAAGTAACTCAAGCTAATTTAGTAGACAAAATAAAAGACGCTTTTCAGATATGACAAATATTAAAGCCGCAATTACTTCGGTTGGAGGATATGTCCCAGACTATGTTCTAACCAATGAAGAATTATCTACAATGGTAGATACAAACGACGAATGGATAAGAACCCGAACGGGAATTATTGAACGACGTTTATTAAAAGGTGAAGGACTAGGAACTTCGGATATGGCCTCAAAAGCTGTTTTAGACCTTTGTGAAAAAAGAGGAATAGATCCTTCAGAAATAGATTTACTGATTTGTGGAACTGTAACACCAGATATGGTGTTCCCGGCTACAGCCAATGTAATTTGTGATAAAATTGGGGCAACCAATGCCTTCAGTTTTGACATTGGAGCTGCTTGTTCTGGTTTCTTATTTTCATTGGTAACAGGTTCAAAATATATTGAATCAGGACAATACAAAAAAGTTGTTATTGTGGGTGCCGATAAAATGAGTTCTATAGTAGATTATGAAGATCGCGCAACTTGTATTATCTTTGGTGATGGTGCAGGTGCCGTTTTATTAGAACCAAGTGAAGATGAAAATGGTATTCAAGACCATATTCTAAAGACTGATGGGTCTGGTAGAAAGTATCTATACCAAAAAGCTGGAGGGTCTGTAAAACCTGCAAGTATTGAAACAGTAACCAATAAAGAACACTTTATTACACAAGAAGGTCAAACTGTTTTTAAATTTGCTGTAAAAAATATGGCAGATGTTTCTGCAGAAATTATGGAGAGAAATAACTTAACTTCAGACGATGTAGCATGGTTAGTGCCTCATCAGGCGAATTTAAGAATTATTGATGCCACAGCACGAAGAATGGGAGTTGGAACCGATAAGGTTATGATTAACATTCAACGTTTTGGAAATACAACTTCAGGAACAATTCCACTTTGTTTGTGGGAATGGCAAGATAAATTGAAAAAAGGTGATAATATTGTACTCGCTGCATTTGGTGGTGGATTCACATGGGGATCTATCTACTTAAAATGGGCATACGATCCTAAAAACTAAAAAACTAAAAAGACATCACGATGAACGTAAAAGAAATACAAGAACTTATAAAGTTCGTTTCTAAATCTGGAGCGACAGAAGTTTCTTTAGAAACTGGAGATATCAAGTTAACGATAAAAACAGAAGGTAAAAAAGGAAAAACAGTTGAAACAATAGTTCAACAAGTTGCTGCACCAGTGGCTGCTGCACCAGTGGCTGTTGCACCCGTTGCTGCACCTGCACCTGCTGCTGCACCAGCTCCAACAAAGGAAGAAGACGATTCAAAATATATCACAATTAAGTCGCCAATTATTGGTACATTCTACCGTAAGCCATCTCCAGATAAAGATGCGTTTATGTCTGTAGGAGATACTGTAAGCTCTGGAGATGTTGTTTGTATTATTGAGGCAATGAAATTATTTAACGAAATTGAATCTGAAGTATCAGGTAAAATCGTTAAAGTTCTTGTAGACGATATGTCTCCAGTTGAATATGACCAACCATTATTTTTAGTAGATCCATCATAAGGATTGTAAAATCTAAGTTTCGACGCGAAAGCGTAAAATCTGAATTTTAAACTTGCTAAAACGATGTTCAAAAAAATATTAATAGCTAACCGTGGAGAGATTGCTCTTCGTGTGATTAGAACCTGTAAAGAAATGGGGATAAAAACGGTTGCTGTACACTCTACAGCAGATCGTGACAGTCTTCACGTTCGTTTTGCAGACGAAGCCGTTTGTATTGGACCTGCTCAAAGTTCTGAGTCTTATTTAAAGATTCCTAACATTATTGCAGCTGCCGAAATTACAAACGCAGATGCTATTCACCCTGGATACGGATTCTTAGCAGAAAATGCTACATTTTCTAGAATCTGTGGAGAAAACAACATCAAATTTATTGGAGCTTCTCCAGAAATGATTGATGGAATGGGTGATAAAGCAAAAGCTAAAGAAACCATGAAAAATGCAGGAGTACCAACCATTCCTGGATCTGAAGGTATTCTTGACACTTATGAGGAAGCTGAGAGATTGGCCGACGAAATGGGTTATCCTGTTATGCTAAAAGCTACTGCCGGTGGTGGTGGTAAAGGTATGCGTGCTGTATTTTCTAAAGACGATTTAAAAAACGATTGGGATTCAGCTCGTCAAGAATCACTTGCCGCTTTCGGTAACAACGACATGTATATGGAAAAGCTTATTCTTGAGCCAAGACATATCGAAATTCAGGTTGTTGGAGATTCATACGGGAAAGCATGTCACTTATCAGAAAGAGACTGTTCTATCCAACGTCGTCACCAAAAGCTTACCGAAGAAGCGCCATCGCCATTTATGACTCCAGAGTTACGTGAGCGCATGGGATTAGCTGCACAAAAAGCAGCTGAGGCTGTAAAATACGAAGGTGCTGGAACTGTTGAATTCTTAGTGGATAAAGACCGTAATTTCTATTTTATGGAAATGAATACGCGTATCCAAGTTGAACACCCAGTAACTGAAGAAGTTGTTAACTACGATTTAATTGCTGAACAAATTAAGGTTGCTGCAGGAATTCCTATTTCAGGAGAAAACTACGAGCCTAAATTACATGCTATCGAATGTCGTATAAATGCTGAAGATCCAGCTAATGACTTTAGACCTTGCCCAGGAAAAATTACAAATTACCACTCTCCAGGTGGTCATGGTGTACGTATTGATACTCATGTTTACGCTGGATATGTCATTCCTCCATATTACGATTCAATGATCGCTAAGCTTATTACGGTTGCTCAAACCAGAGAAGAAGCTATCGAAAAAATGAAACGTGCTTTAGAAGAATTTGTGATCGAAGGTGTAAAAACTACGATCCCTTTCCACTTAGCTTTGATGGACAATGAGCACTTTAGAGCTGGAAATTACACAACTAAATTTATGGAAGAGTATAAGATTATCTAATCTAAACTTTCAACACTATATAAACGCCCTTCTATTTTTTAGAAGGGCGTTTTTTTTACAAGTCATTTTGAATTAATTAACGACTTCAGAAATTTCAACCATATTTTTTAAATTGTTGAAAGACTTCATTAAATTATTTTGAATGAGTGGATCTTTTAAAAACTTTGGAATAAAGGATTTTGATATCGTAATGGCTCTGTAGGTGATAAATAATCCAGATGTGGTCTCTTTAAGTTCCCAGCAACCCAAATAATGCTTTATTCGATCAATTTTCTTTTCTTGGGGTAGGTAGTTCGGAATAGAATAAATATGAACCATAGTATTTCCATTATTCTTTTCAATTTTATTTTGAACAATGAGATCTTGCTTATTTAATGGAAAGGGAATATCATAAACCAATTTTGAAATCCAACTAGAATCTTTTTCCTCATAGGTTTTAATTGATTTCATTCCTTTGTTCCAGGTTAGATGTTTTTCATCATTTTTTAGATGATTTAAAAAATTGTTCAAATCAGACCCAACCAGTAGATTAACTTTTATTTCTCTCGTGGAAAATAGATTCTCTTTGGAGATATCTCGATAATAAATCTTAATTCCATTTTCATTTTTAACCTCTTCCCATTTGGTTGTTGAAGAAATTTTAATGAGATCAGGTAATTTTTTTACGGTGTCTATTGGATTTGTAGTTTGCGCATTTAACAAAAAATTGACACCAACAAATAGAATTATTAGTATGTTGAAAATTGGATATTTCATATAGATTGGGGATTAAGATTTGAAGTATTCGATCGCTTCTTTTATTGCAGAATTAGCAGATCTATACTCTAGATTTAACTCTTGAACAGATTTTTTATTTGAAAAAAAGTTATTGATACATAATATATTCATGTTTGCAGAACTTAGACTTGTTTTTATTCCAAAATATCGCAACAAATTTCCAATGTAACCTAGCGTTATGAGAACAGTTTTAGGCAATGGAATTAATTTGGTTTTCTGATTGGAAATTTTCTTAATTTTCTTGAAAATCTCGAGATAACTTAGATTTTCATTGGCAATAAGGAATTGATTTCCAGAATTAGCGCTTGTTAGACTTTTTAGAATGGCTTGAGAAACATCTTTAACATGAACCACATTCTTACCTCCTGGAGGATAAAAGGCAACTTTCTTGTTCAAAACCATATAGATTAACTTTCCAGAACTTGGTTTAGAATCATGGGCTCCAAGCATAAACGTTGGATTGATAATGGTTATATTCAGTTTGTTTTTTAATTTTATCAACTCTTTTTCGGCCTTCAATTTACTTTGGGCATAATAAGATTTGGTAAAAGGAAAACGCATTGGGTTTTCTTCATGTCCAAGATTGTCCAAATCTCCAAACCCTAATGTATTGGCTGTACTGACATAAATAAACTTTTTTACTTTGGCCAAATATGCAGCATGTGCAAGTTGTAAGGAAGCATTGCAATTAACATCATCATACTCTTTACTCTTTAAACCATTTTGACTCGTATTAGCAGCAATATGAATGACATAATCTACACCCATTAGCGTTGATGAAAAATCATCAAATAAAGAAGCCGCAACCAATTGGAGATTTTCATTTTTTATTTCATATTTATTGGGATTTGACCTTAATAAACCCACAACCTCATAATGATGTTTAAGGAGGTCACGAACAACATTTTGTCCAAGTAATCCTGTAATTCCGGTAACAAAAACTTTAGGCATCCGACAATTCTTTTTTAATAATATTGGTAAGCATGGCCGTTTTGTATTTTAAAGGAATCAGCTTTGAAACCACCCAACTCATTCGATTTAAAAGAATAAGATTTTGGCCTTTAAACATTTTTTTGAGTGTGACTTTAGCAACCTGATCTGGATGTAATAGAGTTAATTTTCCGATTAAACCTTGTTTTTCAATTCTAGCCGTAATTTCGTCGTTGGTTTTCATCGCTCCTGGATTAATAACACTCACGGTTACATTATCGGCTTTTAACTCTTGAGCTAAACCAATAGAAAACGAATAAATAAATGATTTAGATGCAGGATAAACCGTTTTATACCCCACTGGTGAAAAAGCGGCAATACTTGAAACGTTTAGTATATACGATTTAGAAAACTGTTTAAGATTTGGTAATAACTGATGAGTTAAAACAGAAGTCCCGTGAATGTTTACATTTAAAATTCGATTAATATAATCGGAATGAGCTTCGCTAAATCGTTTTGTTCCTCCAGTACCGGCATTGTTAATTAATATTTGGACTCTATATTTTTCATTGACTTCTTTTGCTAAAAATTCTATATTAGAAAGATCAGAAAAATCCAATTCAAAACATGTCGTTTTTACCTTATAATGGTCTTCTATTTCTTTAGAAAGTTGCTTAAGGTTTTGATTGGGCAAACTAACCAGTATTAATGAATACCCTTGTTTAGCCAATTCAATTGAAAAGGATTTTCCTAATCCCATACTTGCTCCTGTTACAAGAGCGTAACCTTTGCTCAAATTAATTTCCATAGTATTAATGGTTTTGTTTAGAGCAAATGTAGATTGGAGAGGAGGTTTTAATGTTCCAAATGAGGAATTGGAACATATATTTCAAATACTGATAATAAGAGTATTACAGAGTTAAGGTGTTCGGATTTAGAAATCGGAACATTCCTTTTTAAATTGTGAAGGCGTTTTTCCTGTTTGCTTTTTAAAAGCTGTATTAAAAACGGTTTTAGAATTAAATCCCGACTCGAAAGCAATACCCATTATGGTGAGCTTATTGGCAAGTGTTTTATTTTGGAGTAATTCCTTGGCTTTTTCAACTCTAAATCGATTTACAAATTGAGGAAAATTCACATTAAATCCCGTGTTAATAACATAGGACAAAATATGCGGGGATGTCTCCATGATATCGGATAAAATAACCAAATTTAATTCGCTATTTAAATAAGGTTGTTTTTCGTTCATTATTGCATTGAGATCAGATTTTAATTGAACCAATTTTTCATCGCTTACTATTTTCTTTCTAGAGTCTTCTTCTTTGTTTTCTTCTATGGCAATAACCTCGTTGGTCTGTTTTTCGTTTATGGGGTATATTTCTTTTTGTTTTAATGAATGAAAAGCCACAAAATAAACCGTTAAAACAAAAATCACATTCATATAAATATTTAGAGGTGCTTTATAATTAAGAATATTAAAAGCAGCTACAATAAGTAGTACAACGATTAGGGCATAAATAATAAATTCCAACCATTGTAAATCGTAGTCTTGAGGACTGGAAGAAAAGTTAGAAACATTTTTTTTATGTTGTCTTAACAGAATATACGAAAGGCTAATATAGAGAAAAGCATGACCAAGAACCAAACTTAAAAATAGAGCATGATAATAGGTCTCGAGTTCGGCTTTAAACATCAATACCAATAAAAAAAACAAAGGCATAATACAGATAAGCGGCAATATTTTCTTAACCTTATAATTAGGATGCGTAAAGAAACGCACGCTTAAATAAAACATTAAAGGATTTAAAAATTGGATAAAAGGTAAAATATAGAAAGATTGAAAAACCTCAAAATCGCCACCACAAAGAATAACAATTTCCTCTAACCAATGACTTCCCCAAAAAAGTAAGAAAAACCCAAGCCAAATATTCCCTTTTTTATTAACCCCAATAGGGTTTGCAATCATAATAAATGAAAGCATAATGAAAGAGAAAAACAGTAATGATGTAATAATTGACCCAAGCATATTTAAAGATAAGAACTAGTCTTCAATATTAGTATTATTTTTTAATAAAAATAAAATTTCTTTTCTTACTCATCAAACTTTATATAGCCTCAATAAAAAAGTGTTTCTTAAATTTTAGTAGAAATAAATGACGCCTAAAATATTATTGATTATTTTTTAATATTATTACAAAAAAAAGCTTGAATATTTAGAATATTCAAGCTTTTGTCAAAATGTGATTTAGAATAATAAATTCTCAGCGCCGTTGTAACTGGCATCTGGAAAAGCAACCTTTACGGTATTGTTTCCCGGGAAATCTCCTAAAACATTGTTTAAGGTACCGGATTTATAAGAAAATAGCTGATGAATTCCAGTTGTTTTATGCTTCCCTTTAATATAAAGAAATTCTAAACTACTACTTCCTGTAAATTGTACAATATAATAATCTGGTAAAAGTGCATTAGTTTGTGGAATAAAAACAGAGGCATTTAGATTGTTACCAGTCAATAATTGGTTATCTGTTGCAAAAAATAAACCATTGTTCGAAACAGAAAAATCAACAATATCGTTATGGGTAATGGTATTAGGAGAGTAATTCATTAATGGTTTACTAGTTCCATTATTAAAGCTGTTATTATTAAATAGAATAATTCCATCACTATCTTGAGCTAAAATATTATTTTTTCCTACATCTACCTTATTTATAGAATTAAAGGACCAAGGGGATGAAGAGATAAATGTTTTACCTTCATTCCACACTAAATCATTTGAAGCTGGATACGTCTTAGCATAATTATTTTGACCTAATGTGTAAAATTGATTTTCAGTAAATAAGATGATATTAGATCCTCCACCATCAATGGCAATAATTGAATTAAAAGGAACTGGTAAATTAGAAATAAAAGGAGTAGTTCCTTGGTTTTTATTACTGATATTACCGTAGGCATAAACTTTTTGAGAAGCTGTAACAACTACAAAACCTTCTTCGCTTGAAGCTAAACCAATAGCGGTTTCGTTATTTATATCCAACTCAACAAATACATTATTTGTATTAAACATCGTTCCTGTAGTATATACTTTACCAAAACTGGTTAATATAATGGAGGTTTGACTCCCGGCTCCCAGACAATGCGCTTGAAGAACCTTTTCATTGGGATCTAAAATTGTACTAAAATCTACTTTTTGAAATTGCTTGTCCAAATCCGTAGTTGAACCTGTTCCCAATTGGCCAGCATTATTACGTCCGATACTATAAATCTCACCTTGTTCTGTTGGTACAGTTAAATATATATCATGAAATTTTACAGCATGTCCGGCCGCAATAATTTCCTTAATTTTAGGTAATTCTGGAATAACTGGAGGAGTACCTCCACCACCACCGGAGTTATCTGAACATGGCGTTACAATTTCTTTCCACTCTGTACCATTAAAAAAGGAAATGGAACCATAGTCACAACAGTCTGTACAAAAAACCATCAATCCTTCTGCTGGGGCCTGAATGTTATTGTCTCGATCAGCTTTTGTAAAGCGAGGAGGTAAAAATCCTTTTGTTGTTGAATTGACGTCTAGAATAGAAGATTTATGTGGAGTTGTGGTTCCTATTCCGACCTGACTGAAAGAAATTCCAATACGTAGAAATAGAATACAGAGTATTAATACTCCGAGTTTAGGGTAGTTAAAGGTTCTCATATCTAAGGGGTTTAATTTCGTGCAAAATTACATAAAAAGTTCATATAAATGAATAGTACCTCTTTTTATATAATTTAATTCGATTCAAAGAATGCTGTTAGCCTCGTATTATTTTTGATTGAGACATATGAAGATTACCTATTTATATCTCTAATGAGTTTAAAATTAGGTTCAGTAAAGTCCGGTTTAAGCAAACTTATGATTGCTAATTCAACGAAAAGAGGTTTTATTTTTGGTAAAAAAAAAGATTGTTCTAATAATAGAGCTTGGAGATATGCAAAATTGATTTATTCTACTAGTTTTGCATTTCATTAACGTTATATATTAACTTGTTGTTTTGTTGATTTACAGAACAACTAAAATTTAAAAAAATGAAAACAAAATTATTGTTAGCAATCAGTAGTTTAGCTTTACTTTTTGTTGTTTTTACAGCATTTAAAGCTCCAAAGGCGAACGAAACTGCAATGCCAGGATCGGGAGTTACAGTAACCAAAAAAGTATTTTTTGATATGACTATTGGTGGAAAAAAAGCGGGAAGAATCGTGATTGGACTTTTTGGAAATGAAGTACCGAAGACAGTAGATAATTTCTATCAACTTGCAACAGGAGAGAAAGGATATGGTTATAAAGGATCTACCATTTTTCGTGTTATTCAAGATATGATGATTCAGGGTGGTGATATCACAAATAACGATGGATCTGGAGGGAAGTCGATTTATGGACCTACTTTTAATGACGAAAACTTTAAATTAAGTCACTTTGGTTCTGGTTGGGTAAGTATGGCCAATAAAGGACCAAATACAAATAATTCTCAGTTTTTTATAACTTCAATAAAGACGCCATTTTTAGATGGTAGGCATGTTGTTTTTGGAAAAGTGCTTGAAGGTATGGATGTTTTTAGAAAGATTGAGAAGTCTAAAACTGATGATAACGATAAGCCTACTTATGAGGTTAAAATAGCTGATTGTGGAAGTTTGCCTGTTGCAACACCATTTGATGTTCAGAGAAATGATGCTCAATAAACAATAGTTGAAATTCATAAAAGCCCCAAAGAATTAATGTTCTTTTGGGGCTTTTTTGGTTTTAATAACTATGTCAAGAAAGGACGTTCTTATGATACTATTGTTTGTCATATAGACTATTTCCCCCTCTACAACAACCTTCCTGCCAACTGCAATAACCTTAATTCTTGATTTTTTAGATCGTATTTTGCACGGCTTAAGCTGAGTTCGGCATTAATTAAATTAACTTGAGCTTGGCGAAAATCGAGGGTTGTAATTGCAGAGACCAAATGTTGTCCATTTTTTACTTTTGAAACACAGTTGCAGTCTAAAAATTATATTGGACTAAAAATTTCGGGCCCAAATGGAACTAAGGAAATGCTTAAAGAAGAATTATTAAATCATCAATAAAATTACAAATCCAAAAAGCTGTTATGGTTTTTAAGCAATAACAGCTTTTTTTTAGTGCGGGAATAAAGGCTCAAATTAGATTTCATTGATTTATTTAGCACTTTCATTGATTTGAAATAATTGAAGGTACTCATAGGTATATGTTTGCAAAAAAATGAAAACATCCTTACCATGAAACAAGTATTTCATATTCTAATTGTAGTATTATTTGTTACTAAATCATTTAGTCAAATCGGAATTGGTACAACTACACCTCACCATTCGTCGATATTAGAAGTAAATAGTACAAATAAAGGGTTTTTACCTCCTAGATTAAATCTAGCTCAAAAATTAGCAATTCAAAATCCTGCCCAAGGTTTAATTATATACAATTTAGATTATCATTGTTTAGAGTTTTATGTTGGGAATGACGCTTGGAAATCTCTAGGTGGTTGTGATTTTTCCAAAAACTTTACCTTTTTAGAAGTGATAAAGTATAATGGGCATTCAATAATTGATAGCTTGGGAATGACTTATTATAAGGAGATATTACCTTTAACTTCCACAATTGAAATAAAATTTACGGCATTGGAAGCCAAACCATTTTCTTTTTCAGGAATTCATTCGGCCTCGGGGATTAAATATGCTTTAGATGGTAATGCTCAGGTGGGTGAAAATACCATAGCTCTTCTTCCAAATGAAATTGAAATGAATTTTGAAGGGGTTGCTAATATTACACTTGTAGGTGCCGATAATTCCTTATTACTTCAGCCTAGAATTGATGTAAAAAGTTTATCTGCTAATAGTTGGACGGAAAGTGTCGATTTTCAGACTATTGAAATATTTGCAGATTATGATAATAACTCGAATACCAATTTCACATCTAATATTTGGATGGATCGAAATTTAGGCGCTTTTAAAGTGGCCGATTCTAAGGGAGATCGACTAAGTTATGGATCTTTGTTTCAATGGGGAAGAAAGGCTGATGGTCACGAAATTATTGTTACTAAAGGTGGTGATTCTTCCATTTCTGTTGGTTATAATAAAACAACATCAACACAATCAGATAACCCAAATGACGCATTATTTATTACGTCGAATACAGATCCAAAAGATTGGAGATTAAATCAGAATGGTAATTTGTGGCAAGGTGTAAATGGAGTTAATAATCCGTGTCCTGTTGGTTATAGAATTCCAACAAGCGAAGAATTAAGTGCCATTCAAAGAAAAGATAATCTGCCTTCATCTACATCTCCAGTTAATTCTGAATTAAAGTTACCATTTGCCGGTGTTAGATCTAATGTTACGGGTGAAATAACGGGGCCCAATAACCAGTTGGCTATTTGGTCTAGTACAGAAGGTATGGGGCAAAATGGAACCGATAATCTATATTTATTAAGCTTTCCATTTGGGAATCCAATTTTTAGCACCTTTAGAGCTCAAGCCACATCTGTGAGATGTATTAAAAATTAGTGATAAACCTATTTATACGTCTAAAATTGTTGTTAAGTTTAGAATACCTTTGATAGAAGATAAGGGGTTATTAATTTCTTAGGTATTTCAAATAAATGATTTGATGTGTAAATAGGTTATCTTTTTAGATTTAGAAAAACGATGTAAATTTTATACCTTTATTAACCCATGAAAAGTTTGAATAAATATCTATTAATAGGTCTGCAATTTAGTTTTTGGAGTATGTTTTTGATTTATTCATTAAAATATACTTCTAAACATGTTGGAGAAACCATGGGTATTTGGTTAAGCGCTCTTTGTGTTTTACACTTATTGGGAATTGCTTTTATAAATACTAAAGTGTTATTCCACCATCTTTTTATCTCGAAAAGATACATTTGGTATATTCTAAGTATTGTGTTTGTTATAATCGTTTCGGTTTATCTAAATAAAAAAATCATGTTTTTGGCTATTGAATTTTCCAATCAGGTAAACGAGGTTGGTAAAGGAAATAATGGCATTTTCACTTTACATCCCAAACATACTATTTTCACTCTCTTTGTGATTGTTTGTACGGTGTTAGTTAGTACAATTCATGTTTTTATTAAAGATTCCATATTAAAAGAAAGAGAGCGGTTGAAGTTGAAAAACGAACATTTATTTAGTGAAGTCAAATTTTTAAAAACACAAATTCAACCTCATTTTCTGCTAAATGCATTAAATAATATCCATTCGGCCTATATTTTAAACAAGGACAATACCGAAAAGTTAATCCTGGCTTTAGGCGATATGTTAAAATATGTACTTTATGATTGTAGTAAAACGAAGGTTTTATTGGTGAAAGAAAAAGAATATATAGAGCATTATCTTGTTTTTCAAAGGAATAAAGATGGTCGAATGAAAAAGGTCAGTTTTGATTCAAATTTGAACGACCACCATATCGAAATTGAACCAATGTTACTCATTCCATTTGTTGAAAATGCTTTTAAGCACAATATTGATTGGACTTTAAATGATTTTTATGTCAAAATAGAATTATTTAGTACTAACGATAAGCTCATTTTTCGGATAGAAAATTCAAAGTCAAAACAGAAAAGGACTAGTTCTGAAGAATTAATTGAAAATAGTGGTATAGGAATTAATAATGTTCAAACCCGTTTGGAATTACTTTATAAAAATAAATATACCTTGAAAATTAAGGATGAATTGAATTTTTATCAAGTTGATTTAACTCTAAATTTATAATTATGTATACCTGTATAATCATAGAGGATGAACAGTTGGCTAGAGAATTAATTGAGCTTTATTTATCCGAATTTTTATCTATTCAGATCATTGGATGTTATGAAAACGGACAAGTTGCCTTAGATTTTTTAAAAACAAACCAGGTCGATCTAATTATTTCTGACATCCACATGCCTTTAAAAAATGGTCTGCAATTGGTTAAAGAAGTTAATAGGCAAGCCAAAGTTATTTTTATTACTGCTTATGCTCAATATGCTGTAAAAGGATTTGAACTTGAGGTTCTTGATTATATCGTTAAACCATTTGGTTTACCAAGATTTAAGCAATCTATTGATAAGTTTTTAAAAATAATGAGCATTGAAAATTCTGCTACCATAGAATTAGAACCGTTTTTAGTAATAAAAGATGGATACAATCAAACAAAAATATTAATAAAAGATATTATCTACGTTTCGTCTGAAAGGGAATATGTAAAATACCATTTGGAAAATGGCTCTGTAATGGAATTAAAAAGCCTTTATAGTCTCGAAAAGATTCTTCCAAAAAATATATTTCAAAGAATTCATAGGTCCTATATTGTCTCAAAAAGACATATACAGAGTTTGACCAATTACTCCGTAATTATGTCTAATAACGATGAACTGAAGATTGGGAATACATATAAAGGCAAAATAACTTTGGAATTTCAATGATGCTTTTTCATCCAAGGTTTATGTCATTGACTGATACTTTTGTAAATGTATTTAGATGTATTTTTTACCCCCTCTACAACAACCTACCTGCCAATTGCAATAACCTTAATTCTTGATTTTTTAGATCGTATTTTGCACGGCTTAAGCTGAGTTCGGCATTAATTAAATTTACTTGAGCTTGGCGGAAATCGAGGGTTGTAATTTGTCCTAATTTATATTGTTCTTCTGTGCGGGTAAAATTATGCTCATTGGTTTCAACATTGGATTGTTGAACCTTAAGCGTATAAATGGTGTTTTGGATATTCACTTTATTTCTTCCGCCATCAAAAATATTCCAAGACAAATTTAATCGTGCATTAAAACCACTTCTTGTAGATTCTACCGGACTAAACGGGCTGGTTGCATCGTTGTTGCTTTTAGACCAATCGTAAGTTCCGTTTACACCAACCGTAGGTAACCAATTGGATTTATTTATTTTCAAATCGTATTGACTTAGCGCTATGTTTTTTTCGAACTGAAGCAGACGAACATTGTTTTTATTGGCCTGTTCTATCAGTTCAGCCTTGTTTAAGTTAATGGCATAAGAAATGGTTGTATCAACCTGTAGGTTTGTATTTACTTCTTGCCCTAAAATAACAAATAAATCTCTTTTTGCATTGGCCAATTGTCGCTTTATATCTAAATAGGATACTTGGTCGTTGTTTACATCTACCTGAGCATTTAAAACATCCAGTTTTGTAATTTGTCCATATTCAAAACTATAATTTGCACGTTTTAAACGCTCCTTAGAAACCTCTAAAATTTCTTTTTGGGTGTTCACATTTTCGCTTAATCGAGCTACTTCGTAATAAGCTTGAGATAAACTAATGACCGTGTTTTCTAAAACCTCTCTGGCCTGAAGTTCCGACAAATTGTATTGTGCTTTCAGTTTAGAAAAGGTATGTTTTCGGTTAAATCCATTAAAAATGGTATAATTTACACCCAAAGAAGCCGTGTTTCCTCTAGATTCTGCCCCAGAAATAGAATTCACTGTACCATCTTCAAACTTGGTATCGGTGTCGTTACTACTAAAACTAACGTCGGCATTACCACTCACCGTAGGTAAATAACCACTGTTGTAAATGCTTTTATTGTTTTTAGCAATATCTAAATTGTTCTCAGAAACTTGAATGTCAAAATTGTGTTCAAGAGCCGTTGTAATCGCCTTTTCTAAAGTAAGAACATCTTGGGCATAGATATTATAAATAGAGAAAAGACCTATGGTATATAAAAATATGATTTTCATGTTTTCCTGTGTTATTCTAATTCTTCGTTTTCCGATGCGAGTTCTTTAATGGCTCTTTCTACAGTTTCTCTTTCAGGCTTTTTTCCTGTCCACAACCAAAGTAAATACACTTTTAAATAGTTGGTTAATGAAAGTAAAATAGGAAGTGTGAAAAGCGTTAAAAATGTGGCTATAATTATTCCGTAGGCAATAGAAATGGCCATTGGAATTAAAAATTGAGCCTGCATACTTTTTTCGAAAATTAAAGGTGTTAATCCAGCTACGGTTGTAATGGTGGTTAGAAATATGGCTCTAAATCTGGATTTACCAGCGGCATATAAAGCGTCATCAAATTTCATTCCTTCCTTTAAAAAGGCATTGAATTTACTGATCAAAACCAATCCGTCGTTTACCATAATTCCGATAAGGGCAATAATACCGAGCATAGAAAGAATATTGACCGCAAAACTATGAAACCAATGTCCCCAGGCTACACCAATTAAACTAAACGGAACCATTAAAAGAAGCATTAATGGTTGTCCGTATGAACGGAATGTAAACACAATAACGATATAAATAAGTATCAGAATAATTGGACCAGCCGTACCCAAAGAATTCATCATTTTAGTGGCTTCTCTGTTCTGACCTTCGTATAGTGGTGTTATTTCGGGATATTTTGCCATTATGGTTGGCATTATTCGATTTCGAATGTCACTCATCATGTCGGTTGCACTGGTTTTGGCGTCTTTTAAATCGGCTTCTACTTTTATTTCGCGCTGTCCTTCGAGGTGATTAATTGAAATTTCTCCACGTTCTATTTCGTAAGTTGCAATTTCTGAAAACGGAATATTGGTTCCAGAATTTGTACTGATTTTCATATCGTCCAAATTCTTGATAGACGATCGTTCCTCTTTGTCATATCTTACCCAAACTCTAATTTCATCTTGCCCACGCTGAAAACGCTGTACTTGCAAACCAAAGAATCCACTACGAACTTGTTGCATTACATTATTTAAAGTGAGTCCAAGGAGATAAGCATTCTCTTTAAGTGTGATTTTTATTTCTTTTATTCCTTGCGGATCGTTATCAGTAACATCTTTCAGTTCCTGATTTTTTAACATCTCCTGTTTTAATTCGTTTTTTGCTGCCTTAAGTTGCTCAATATTATTACTTAAAAGAGATACAGAAACTGGACTTCCACCAAAATTCCCACCCGAACCAAAGGTTAATGTTTCTACGCCATGCACTTTTCCAACTTTCTTTCGAATGGCATTGGTTATTTCTCTGGCGCTAAAACTACGAAGTTCTCCTGGTAATAAGTTAATTCTTAAACTCGCTCTAGACGAACCAGATCCTATGGTTTTAATGATATTATCGACTACCGATTCACCATTGTTACCATACTTGTCTGTAAACTCTTTTTCAACCAACCAGACCTTTTTTTCAATGTCCGAAATAATACTGTCTGTAATCGTTTCATTTGTACCTTGAGGCATAGACAGACTTATAGAAACTCTGTCGCTGGCAATAGATGGGAAAAAAGAACTTCTTATAATTCCACCTTGAAAAGCTCCAACCGTAATCATTAAAAATGCTACGGGAATAACGAGTCCAAAAAATTTATTGGACAAAAGAAACTTTAAGGTTGGTGCATAAAGTTTGTCCCTCATAAAATCCATAAACTGTTCGGCATATCTGTTAAATGCATACAATTTTTGTTCTCGATCTAAAGCTCTGGAATGCGCAATATGCGCAGGTAGAATAATTAAGGCTTCTACCAAGGATATGATTAAAGTTAAAGCAACAATAATGGCAACTTCAGAAAAGAAAGTTCCAATTCTTCCATCTAAAAAGAAGAATATTGAAAAAGCTAAAACGGTTGTTGTAATGGCCGAAATAATTGGTGGAATAACTTCTAAAGTTCCATCTATAGCAGCTCGAATAGGCGATTTACCTTGTTCGTAATGATGATAAATATTTTCGGAAATAACAATTCCATCATCAACCAAAATACCAATTACAATAATCATCCCGAAAAGGGATAACACATTTATGGTAACATCGAAATATCCTGCTAACATAAACATTCCAAAAAAGGCAACAGGTAATCCGGCAGCTACCCAAAAGGCTAATCTTGGACGTAAAAATAACGACAAAAAGAGCATAACCAATAACATTCCTTGCCAAGCATTTTTAAAAAGCAATTCGGTTCTCTGATTTAAAGTAATGGACGAATCTCTGGTAATTTCAATTTTTACATGATCGTGTTTGGCATTATAGGCATCTACATATTGGTTAATGTTTTCGGCCGAGGTCAGTAAATCTTCATTGTTCGTGTTGCTTATTCGAATGCTAACCGCAAGTTCACCATTGTAATAGGTTTTGTTGGGACTTTCATTCCATTTGTCTCTAACTTCGGCAATATCTTTTAATCGAATAATCCGTCCCGAAGCATCTGCTCTAACAATAATATGATCTAATTCATCGCCATAATACACTCTGTTTTTGGCGCGAATCAAATATTCTTCGTCTTTTGTTTTTACAGAACCTCCAGTGGTAATAATATTGGTTGCAGATACAGCCGAAGCCACTTCCTGAAACGTAATGTTGTGTGCTAATAAGTCGGCTTCACGAACGGCTATTTCTATTTCCTCATCGGGATATCCTGAAATTGAAATTTGAGATATACCTTCAATTCTTCTTAAATCGTTTTCGATACCTCTGGCAATCTGTTTTAAAGCTTTTAGATTTATATGATCTCCAGTAACAACAAAACTGACTGTTTCGGCTATGTTTTCTACTTTTGCAACCACAGGAGGTTCCATTCCTACCGGGAAATTTGGGATTTTATCGATGGCATTTTTTACCTCAGCCAAAATGATGTTTATATCAAAATCCTTGATAATTTCTACGGTAATGGTCGCGGCATTTTCCGACGATTTCGAAGTCACTCGATCTACACCAATTAAGCCTTTTAAATTGTCTTCCATTTTAAGAACAACACCTTGTTCAATTTCTTCTGGCGATGCTCCTGGATAGGTAACACTCACCGAAATTTGGTTGGAATCCGCTAAAGGGAAATACGACGATTTAAGATTCGAATATCCCAATATTCCCAATAAAACAAAGGCTATAATAATAATGTTTACAGCAACGGGATATTTTATAAAATAGGCAATTATCTTTTTCATATCCTATTTTTGTTTTGTTGTATTCTTATCCGAAAAAATCTTTACAGGCATGCCGTCGTAAGCTCCAGGAATTGGGGTCGAAATAAGTTGAGTCCCATTTTCTAAACCTTTAATAATTACGGTGTTTTCGTTAAAATGAACGGGTTTAATTTCTATGCTTTTAAGAACATTGTTTTTTACAATATAAACCGCTTTGTTTTCTATTAACAGCTTTCGATCTATTTCTATGACATTAGGCTCTTCTTTAGATGAGATTTTTGCTTCTAAATACATACCTTCTTTTAAATGTTCTCCTTTTACTTCTACATAGACTTGTACCGTTTGGGAGGCAAGATCTATTCTTCCGTTTATTCGAGAAATTTTACCAATCCAAGATTTGGTATGGCTTAAATTATTTAGAGCTACTTTCTGACCCGTTTTTAAGAGACTGGCATATTCACCATTGACAGATAATTCTAGTTCATAAACCGATGGGTTTATAAATTCACCAAGCTTTTGACCAGATCTAACCAAGGCGCCTTTATTTACATTGGCTTCGGTAATAATTCCGGTAAATGGTGCTTTTATGGCGTATTTACCTAAACGTTGTTCTAGGTTTTTAATATTGTAATAGGTGGTGAAAATGTTTTTTGCCGAAATAAATAATTTTTCCTGTGTAGAAAGTGGTTCGGGTAAAAGGGGAGTGGTTTTGTTTATGTCAAATGCTTTCAAATACGTATCCCATTGTAAAAACGATGCCGAATGGTCTAAACGAATGTCTGGCATGATAGAAGCAATCAAATTTTCTAAAGCACTTCTTTGAGCCAAAATAGAGGCATAAAACTCGTCGTTATTTATTTTTAGAATGGTTTGTCCTTTATTATATCGTATTCCAGATCGAAATTCTTTTCCGGTGTATTGTAAAACACCCTGAACTTCGGTAAATAATTCTAATTTATCTTTAGCTAATAAATTTCCGTTGGCAATAATTTGTATGGGAATGGTCTTGTTTACCACTGGGTTTACAAATACGGTTTTCTCAACTTTTTCTACTTTTTGTTTAGGTGCTTTTTTACTTGAACTCAATTGTTGCGATAAAAAGTTTGCACCTACTAATAAAATAACCCCAACAGCTACTATTATTATTTTTCTCATAATTTGTTGATTGGATAATTGGATCAAAACTAGAAATACAAGGCCATAGTATAAATATCCATCTATTTATACACACAAACAAAACACAGTATTATCAAGATGATTTTTTATACTAAAAAACCTTGTATATATTCTTAGTTTTTAATCAAACAAATATAACCGACAAAAAACGAAGTTTGAAATAATATATACTAACACGTAAAAAGTGTCAATGAATTAGATAGAATTACCTATGAATGAATGGAGGTGATTTTGAAGAAAATGAAAGGTCAAATTGGAGGTTTGCATGCTTTTTTTTTGGTATATCCACGTGTAAATGGACATATCCTATCTGTATTTCTATATATCAGGTCTGCACTTTGGTAAATC
>JBMYWP010000047.1:0-33513 GCA_049607525.1 Flavobacteriales bacterium | reverse complement strand
CGAACCTAACGTCCGCCTTGGCGGATATGAGACCATTCGTTTTGAACAAAAAAAAGACTACCTTTTTTCAAGATAGTCTTAGTAGTTGCGGAAGCAGGACTCGAACCTACGACCTTCGGGTTATGAGCCCGACGAGCTACCACTGCTCCATTCCGCGTTGCAAATATAAGAACATATTTCACACCCACACTCTATTTTTCACAAATAATTTAATTTAAAAACATAATAAATCTCAATCATCACCTAATCAGATACTACACGCATCTTGTTCAAAAGAATTAATTCGTGTAAATTGCAGAAAAATAAAAAACGATGAAAACCACATATATTATAGATGCCGTTCGTACACCAATTGGGAATTTTACGGGAGCATTATCTAAAGTTAGAGTAGACGATTTAGGGGCTTTAGTTATAAAAACCTTAATGGAAAGAAACCCATCAATAGACCAAGAACAAATTGGTGATGTTATTATGGGGTGTGCCAATCAAGCTGGAGAAGATAACCGTAATGTAGCCAGAATGTCGGCACTTATGGCAGGCTTACCAATTTCTGTACCAGGAGAAACTATTAACCGTTTATGCTCATCGGGAATGGCTTCTGTGGTTAACGGATCGAGAATGATTGCTGTAGGTGATGCCGAAATGGTGGTTGCAGGTGGTATGGAAAATATGACACGTGGACCATGGGTAATTTCAAAAGTTTCAACGCCTTTTGGTCGTGATGCTAAAATGCACGATTCTAGTTTTGGATGGCGTTTTATTAATCCGAAACTAGAAGCACTCTATGGTGTAGATGGAATGGGATTTACAGCCGAAAATTTGGCTGATAAATATGAAATTTCGAGAGAAGATCAAGATAAATTTGCCTACAATTCGCAAATGAAAGCTGCCAAAGCACAAGCCGATGGACGTTTTAATGAAGAAATTGTTTCAGTAGAAATTCCACAACGTAAGAAAGATCCAATCATTTTTTCTGAAGATGAATTTATTAAACCAAAATCGAGTTTAGAAATTCTTGGAAAATTAAGACCTGCTTTCCGCAGAGATGGAGGAACCGTAACTGCCGGAAATGCTTCTGGATTAAACGATGGTGCGGCCGCTATGCTTATTGCAAATGAAGATGCAGTAAAAAAGTACGATCTTAAACCAATGGCTAAAATTGTTTCTTCTGCCGTAGTTGGTGTTGAACCTCGTATTATGGGAATAGGACCTGTAAAAGCTTCTTTAAAAGCTTTAGAGCGTGCTGGACTGACTTTAGACGATATGGATATTATTGAGTTAAACGAAGCGTTTTCGGCTCAAGCCTTAGCTTGTATTCGTGAGTTTGGTTTAGAAGACAACGATCCAAGAATTAATCCAAATGGTGGAGCCATTGCTTTAGGTCATCCGCTTGGTGTTTCGGGAACTCGTATTCTTCAAACAGCAGCAATTGAACTTAAAAAGCAAAATAAAAAATATGCCCTTTGTACCATGTGTATTGGAGTAGGACAAGGGTATGCAACCATTATTGAACGTGTGTAAATTATGATTTACGAATTTCAAGGATATAAACCGGTAATTCATCCGAGTGCTTACATTCATCCTCAAGCCAATGTGACTGGAAATGTAATTATTGGTAAGGACGTTTATATTGGACCTGGAGCAGTTATCCGTGGAGATTGGGGACAAATTATTATCGAAGATGGTTGTAATGTTCAAGAGAACTGTGTGGTTCACATGTTTCCTGGAGCAACAACGTATTTAAGAAAAGGTGCCCATATTGGTCATGGAGCCATTATTCATGGTGGCGATATTGGAGAAAACTGTTTAGTTGGTATGAATGCCGTTGTCATGGATCAAGTGACTATCGGTAAAGAATGCATTGTTGGAGCGCTTTGTTTTGTCCCTGCAAAAAAAGAATTTCCAGACCGTAAAGTAATTGTTGGAAATCCAGCCAAAGTGGTTAAAGATGTTTCTGATGAAATGATTGGTTGGAAAACAGCTGGTACTAAATTGTATCAACAGTTACCTCAAGATTGTAGAGACTCTTTAAAACCTTGCGAGCCATTAACGGAAATTCCAAAAGATAGAGTTATGCAAAATTCGGATTATAAGATTTGGAAAGATTCTTAAATTAGTGATGAGTTAGTAGATAGTAGTGATGAGTTTTATTTCGGTTTACTGAGCTTATTTATTTTTCATAAAGCACCCTTTTGATGATTTCATTAGGGTGTTTTTTTTGATAATGATGTGATAGAATGCTTAATAATAATATATTTGAGCCATGTAATTTTTTATTAATCCTAGTATCTTATTCAGCTACTAGATCAAGAATTTAAATATGTTAAAGAAAATTGGAATTGGTTTAGGTATTGTAATTGTATTATTTCTTTGTGCTCGATGGTATGTTGTAAATGTTTATTTAGGCTTTAATTTAGATTTAAAAGACAAAGTATTTACAAAATCTGAAATGGTTGCTTATTTCGAAAATGAATTGAATTTAGATGATGTTTATGGTGTTCTTCCAGATAAACACGCCGAATATAGCAAAGGTAACTTTCCGAAAATGAAAATTTTTGATAAAGACAGAAATGAACTTAATATTGTTGGGTGTTTTGAAAAATTTCCAAAAGTTTTAGAAAAAGCTCTAGAGTCTCAAAAAAGTCTGACTGAAAAAAATAGATATTTAGGTAAAGGAGCTGAGAATTTTGATAAAATGCTGCAGGACCTTGTAACGATTAAAAAGACCTCAAAAGACATCAATAAACTGTCAAGTGACTATGTTATTGTTTATTACTTCCCTGTATTTATGGAAAAAATAAATGAAGAAAAACTAAAGCCTCTAATCAAAGAATATGATGAGAATTTGAAGGTAGATTTATTGATTGTTAATGTAGATTCTATTCAATAACGGATTTTTGCCTTAAATCAGAAAAAAATGCTTTGAAGTTGTTCTATAGAATCACTTTTTTGCTTGTAAAATAAAACACAAAAAAACGCCTCAAGTATTCATTTACTTGAGGCGTTTTTCTATTTCTTAAGTATTTAACACCTATTTTGTAAGCATTTTTTTACCGTAACCTACATAAATATCTTTTGTGTCTCCTGTGGTATTGCTTTTCAATTGTCCATTAAATCCAAAAGTGATTTTTTCGGAAGTTGGTTCAATTTCAAACAAATAAAACACTCCACTTTCAAAACTAAACGTTTCGGACGTTGTGGTTGAAGACCAATTCATTTTTACTCTATCTTGACTGAATTGTGTTAAATCTATTTGTTTACCCAAATACCCTGTTAATGGTTTTTCTAATGACAACGTAATGTTGTAATCTGCTGTTGGAATGGTATAATTTATATGTGTTGGCGTTACCATTGGAGCAATACTCAAAGACGGAATCGCAATTGGACTACTTCCTTGAACTTCGGTTACAAATTCATTTGCTTTACCATTTAAATTCGAAAGAGGAAATATTGGAGTTTGATTCGAATCCACATTGTTTATATTATCATCTGTTTTAAAGAAAACGTTTTTCCCTACTCCATTTTTTATAATACTTCCATTAGACAAAACAGCATCAAATGTAAAGTTCACATAACTATTGACATGTGTAAGTTCTAAATTTTCAAGAACTGCTGTATAATTGTTAAACGCATCTGGAGCGAATTCAATACTAAAGTCAATTAACGTATCTGTTTCGAACGTTCTAACCTGTAATGGTTTTCCTGGCTCTACAGGTATTTTTATTTTTAGGGTTCCTTTATTGTTTGTTCCTTCAATATAAAGTGCTGTATCTGTTAATACAGCTGTATATTCATCAACTTTCAAAACACCACTTTCATCCATTTCATATTGAAATGTTGTTGGGTAGGATTTATCTTTTACACAAGAAAAAAGTAAAGTAAGAAAAGTAAGTAAAATGAAAATCTTTTTCATAGCGAATTTTGTGTTCATCATATGTTTAGAAATAACGGAATATCAAAACGTGAATCTTTCTAAAATAGATCATTTTTAATATGTACGGAAACAAAAATACACAAATAAATGAACCAAACGGTGAACACGTGTTCAAAATTAAACAAATAACCTAAAAGTTGTTAGGTTATATATTACTCTTTTATGAAAGATCGGTAGATCACTTGATCTTGCAATTGAACCTCTAAATAATAGGTGCCTTTTGGATAAGAGCTCACGTTTATCTCACTCCCAGAAAACGTTTCAATCAATTGCCCTAAATTATTTCGAACATAAATATGACTCATTTCTTTATTCGTAATAAACGAAAGTTGGCCCGAAGTTGGATTTGGAAATATGCTAAATTCTACATCGTCCAATTCATTTACACCAAAAGTTGCACAATTGGAACTGAAGGATGCAAACTGATCTATTTCGGTCAAATTATTTGTCGCCCAAGTTACTTGGTCTACCTGAATACAAAACAAATTGAGGTTGTATTTTGCGAGAAAATTTGGTTCTCCAGCGACTTCATCAAGTGCCGTATTTTCACCATTTTTAATATTTAAACTTTCCAATTTATTGTTCGATACATTTAAATATCCAAGTTCTGAAGCATTCGAAAAATTTAAATCAACAAATTTATTTTCTTTTAAATTCACAGACGTAAGAAGTTGTTTATTTGTCAACCCTATGGTTTCAAGATTATTGTTACTCGCATTAATATCTTCTAATTTATAACAATGCTCTACATTCAAGGTGTTCATATTGTTGTTTGCACAATTTAATGTCACTAAAGAATCGGCATCAGAAGCATATAAAAGATCTATGTTATTATCGTTACAAATAATAGTTTCTGTTGCTGGATTACTACTAAAAGAAAGGTTTGATAGTTGATTAAATGAACAATTTAAATAACTCAATTTTGGTGCTCCGATTGTAAAAATATTCGTAATCGAATTGTGGTCACATGTGATTCCTCCAAGGTCATAATGATTCATAAAAGATAAGTTTGTAAGTAAATTATTAGAACAAACAACAGAGGTCAGTTTAGTATTTACAGACAAGTCTAAACTTGACAAGACGTTATGACTGCATTTCAAAATTTTCAAATCAGTATTATCTTCTAAATTTACCGAAGATAACATATTTGAAATACACGATAAAGATTCTAATACTCCAGCATTCGCTGTATTTAAATTTGAAATTTGGTTTTCATCACATATTAAAACCTCCATATCTGAATTCTGAGAAATATCTAAGGCTGATAATTGGTTAGAAGATACGTTAAGTACTTTTAAAAGTGAATTACTAGATAAATCTATAATAGATAGAGCGTTTCCAAAAAGATTAACGTTTATCAATTCTGTATTTAAGGTCAAATCTATTGAAGAAATTGTATTACCTGATGCATTTAGAATGGTTAACCCTGTCGCATTGGAAATATGAAGACTTTCAAAATTATTCATAGAAGCATTCAGTTGCTTAAGGTTTGAACCCGTAGGTAGAACAAGGGAATCAATATTATTGGATTGACAATTCACATGACTTAAATTCACATTTTGAGAAAGATCTAGAAAAGATAAATTGTTATTATTGCACCACAAAATATTCAATTCAGTAAAAGCTTCTATTCCTTTCAGGTTTTCTATGCCACTTCCCGAAATATTTAATAATCCAGAATAACTTTGCGCTTCTGTCATTTGAATTTCTAAATCACCATTTGTATTTATGGAAGGATCACCAACCAATACATTTTTCAAATTTGCATCAAAAAAGACAACATTTTGTGCTGTTAATTGCACCAAACCTATACAAACAAATATAAAAATTGCTATTATTTTCGTCATAACTTATTGTTTTATAAATTGAAAAGATTGAATTTCATTCTCAGAAGTTACTTTAAGAATATATATTCCATTCTTTAAAAATCGAACATCAATTTCAGAAGATTTTGTTGTAAAAATAACATGTCCTAATACATCAATAATTTCGAAAATATAATGATCATCAAAACCTTTTATGGTTAATAGATTTGAGGTTGGATTTGGATAAATATCTATAGGGTTTGCGGATTCATTGATTGAATAAGTACTGCAAACTGGATAGAAAAATGATGTTGAGTCAATCAATTTCCAATGGGCTTCACTCCAAGTGGCATTGTCTACATCAATACATTCAAGTTCTGGATTGTTTTGGCTATTAAACGGATCGTTTTTCCCTGGCCCATGTGCTTTATGAATAGACGTGTTTTGCCCATTCATAATATTTAATTCAATTAACTGATTATTATTGACAAAAAATTCTTTTATATATGGATTATTACTTGCGTCTATAGTTGAAATATTGTTTGTATCGCAATGTAACTTAGCTAAAAAAGGAATGTGACTGATATCTAATGAAGAAATTTGATTATTACCCATTTTCAGTTCTTTTAGTGCGGCATTTCCAGAAAGATCGAGACTAGAAATTAAATTGTGTTCGCAGTTAACTTTAAACAAATTGGAGTGGTTTGTCAATTCCAATTCAGAAATTTGATTGTTAGAACAAAATAAATTATTGATTAAAAGATTATTTTGAATATTTAGCGTTGTAAGATTATTATATGAAACATCTAACTTGGCCAATTGCGACAGTGTCAAAAGACCAATTGCAGATATAGTGTTGTTGTTAATAAAAAGGGTCTTTATTTTAGTATTTAATGTGACATCTAAATAACTGAGGTTGTTATTGTCACATAGTAATGAGGTTAGATCTAAGTTTTGGGAAACATTGAGCGTTGTTAAATTATTATTACCACAATTCAGACTTTCCAATACGGTATTATTTCCAATATGGAGAGATGATAATAAATTGTCTGAACAACTCAAAAACTTCAAATCAACAGAATTGTCAACATTTAAAGATGTTAGTTGATTGTTTTGAACACCTAAATAAACCAATAATGGATTTGAGAGAAAATTTAATGTTGAAATGGCGTTATTTGAGCAATAAACTTCTGTCAAATTTGGATTGTTAGAAACATCTAATGCACTGAGATCATTACTAGAAACTTTTAAACTTGTTAAATTAGAACAAGCCGAAAGATTAATAGAAGTAATCTGATTAAAATTAGCATCTAAAGTAGTAAGTAAAGGGGTGTTTAGAGTGTGTAATGATGTTAATTCATTAATGGCACAATTTATTTTCTTTAACTTAGAGTTAACAGGAAATGTAAGGGTTGAAATTTCGTTTTCATAACAATTCAGTTCCGTTAATTTAGTATTGCTACTTAAGTCTAAAGTGCTTAAATTGTTTTTTTGACACCATAGAACGGTCAAATTTGTAAACTCTTCTATTCCTCCTAAACTGGAAATGTTTAAATCGGAACAATCAATAATACCAGAGTATGCATTGGCTTCTGAAATTTGTATTTCACTATCTCCATTTGTGTTTATTGAAAAGTCACTTAACAATATGCCTTTAAAAACAGGGTCGACAAAAGTTACGGTTTGTGCAAATGAAATTTGAGAAAAAAGAAAAATAAATCCGGAAAAAAATAAATAAAATATTCGCATAATTAATTTTGTTAATTATACGAATATAATAAAAAAAATGTATCTACCTGTTAGTCTTTATGTTAAAATACACATCAAAAGATAAAAACTATAAACCTGTAGATCCAAAACCACCAGTACCACGTACGGTTTCATCTAAATTCTCAACTTCATCAAGATTCATTTTTGCATATGCTGCAAAAACCATTTGAGCTATACGTTCTCCGTCGTTAATGGTCACTTCCTCATTAGAAACATTTACAAGAATAATTCCTATCTCTCCTCTGTAGTCAGCATCAATTGTTCCTGGTGTATTCAACAATGTTAATCCTTTTTTTAGAGCCAGACCACTTCTTGGTCTAATTTGAGCTTCAAAACCTTCTGGAATAGCCAAAAATAACCCTGTTGGCACCAATGTACGCTCAAGTGGTTTTAGTGTAATTGAACCTTCAATGTTCGCACATAAATCCATTCCCGCAGAATCTTTTGTTTTATATTCTGGTAATGGATGTTTTGATTTATTAATTACTTTTACGTTCATAGCGTTTTCTGTTTTAGTTTGTAAATGTCGTTTTTTTCGAGGCTGAAAGCAACACCTATAAAAACGAACAATAAAATATTATCTAATAATATATGTAATTTGTTAAGCTCTATTCCAACGAAATAACATGATATTCCTAAAAACAAATAAATTAAAATTCGGTTCACTTGGTAAGGAATTTTATAGTGTTTTTGTCCAAAAATATAAGACAAAGTACACATTACAAAATAACATGCCGTGGTTGCCCAAGCACAAGCAATGTAGCCATAATCTTTTACCAAAAGCCAGTTTAGAAGCAATGTAACCAACGCACCTGCAATAGAAAAATACATACCGTATCGGGTTTTATTTTCAATTTTATACCAAACCGACAGGTTGTAATACATCCCAGAAAATAGCATGGCTAAAATTAACGGCGGTACGGCATTAAAACCAACATGATATTCTTTTGTTTTCACAAAAAAGGTCTGCAATAAATCTTCATTAAATACAATTCCTAAACCTGCAATTGTCATAGAAACAACAAGAAGTTTTAGTAAAAGGGCATAGGTTTTCTTAGCGTTTTTCTTATCGGCTTGTTTAAAAATAAAAGGCTCTACACCCAATCTAAACCCAGTAATCATAATGGCCAATAAACCTGCTATTTTATAATTTGCAGAATAAATTCCATTAATCTTTTCATGATCATCAAGCATCCCTTTAATAAACTCACGATCAATCATTTCGTTAATCACATAAGCCATTCCTCCAATCATAATTGGTAAACTATAATTGAGGTATTTTTTATTTTCAGACAGATTAAATTCAAATTTAAAATGTCTTATTTGAGGAAGTACAAAAAGGAATTTAACAATACTTCCAATTAAGGTGGCTAGCAAAATATAAAAGACAAACTCATCGGAGTCTATGTTCCAAATCCAATCCCAATGATAAGCATCTTTCCAACTTGGCAACCATTTTAAGAAAAGTAAATTTAGCAACAGAGTTACCGATACATAAGACACTTGAATGATGGCATAATGCGTGGGGCGCTCATCTCTTCTAATTTTGGCTAAAGGAATTACACAGAGTAAATCAAAAAGGATGATACCAATGGTCAATAAAAAATAGGAAGAATAACCATTGGCCTTAACAATCCAAAAGGCCAATTCATCCTGAAAAGTGAAAAAAGTTAGTCCACTTAATAAGGCAATAAGGATATGTAAAAAAAACATTCGCCCTTCTAAATTCTCATTGTCTTTTTTGGTAATAAAATTAAAATAGGCAGTTTCTAGTCCAAAGGTTAGTAACACTGAAATACTCGCTATGGCAACTAAGAAATAATTGTATTTTCCGTAATCACCTGCCGATTGTAAAATTGTAGTATAAAAAGGTGTAAGTATAACACTTACACCTTTTGTTAAAATAATACTCAACCCGTAAATAAGAGTGTGTATTAATGTTTTTTTTAATGGTTGGGCCATTATTTTATTTAAAAGATGGTTTTCTTTTTTCTAAGAATGCTGTTGTTCCTTCTTTAAAATCATCAGTTCCAAAACAAATTCCAAATTCTTTTATTTCTGTTTCGTATCCGTTTACTTCTTTGTTATATAAATCGTTTACGCAACGAATAGCAGCAGATATTGCTGTAGATGAATTTCTAACGATTTTTGAAGCAATTTTTTGAGCCGCGGTAAGTAAATCTTCTTGAGCATGAACAGAATTTGCTAATCCTGCAGATAAAGCTGTATCAGCATCTATCATACCTGCAGTAGCAATCATTTCTACAGCTCTTCCCTTTCCAACAATTTGTGCCAAACGCTGTGTTCCTCCGTAACCAGGAATTACCCCTAAACCAACTTCAGGCAATCCTACTCGGGCATTGTCAGAAAATACACGCATATGCGCACTCATAGCCAACTCTAAACCTCCACCTAATGCAAAACCGTTTACAGCAGCTATTACCGGTTTTTCTGTTTGTTCTACAAAATCAAAAAGCGTTGAATGTCCGTTAGAACTCAACTCTTGACCTTGTTCAACAGAAAAACTAGCAAATTCAGAAATATCTGCTCCAGCTACAAATGCTTTTTCTCCGCTTCCTGTTAGGATAATGCACTTTACATCATTGTCTGCACGTAAACTTTTAAAAGCTTCATGTAATTCAGAAATGGTTTCTTTGTTTAATGCATTTAGTTTTTTAGGACGATTGATTGTTACCGTCGCTACTCCATTTTCTTTTTCTAAAAGTAAGTTATTGAATGTCATTTTATTTATGCTTTTGGAATTTTTACTGTAAAGATAGTTCCTTTATTTAATTCTGTTTTAACAGAAACGGTTCCTTTATGTGCTTTTATGATATTTTTTACCATGGCCAGCCCCAATCCTTTTCCAGAATCTTTTGTGGTAAATTTTGGTTCAAATATTTTTTTCATCAACCCTTCAGGTATTCCAGATCCATTGTCGCTCACGTCAATTTCCACAAAATCTTTACTCAATCGGTAACTCAATTCCACCAAAGGTTCTTTTCCTTCTGGAATGGCTTGATATCCGTTTTTGATTAGGTTATTGAATACACGCTGTAGCTGATGTTTATCACCTAATATTTCACAATCGAAAGATGCTTGTTCAAACACAAGGTTCTGACCTCTATAGAAATCTCTTAATTGTTTTAATAAAATATAGAGCTCAAAATTTTCGAAATGCAATTTTGGTAAAGAAGCAAAGTTAGAAAATTCATTAGCAATATGAGTCATATTGTCTATTTGCTCAATTAAAGCTTCCGAAAAATCCGAAATTTTCTGTTTAAAATCTGGATCGTTAGGTTTTAAGGTATGCTGTAGAAATTGAACTTGAAGTTTCATCGGAGTTAACGGGTTTTTCACTTCGTGTGCAACTTGTTTTGCCATTTCTCTCCACGCACCTTCTCTTTCTTTTTGAGCCAATAAATCGGCACTGACTTTTAATTTCTGTACAGAATTATTATAAGCCTTTATTAAATCGCCAATTTCATCGTTAACTTCCCATTTTAACAACATGTTGTCTTCACTCAATTCCAATTTTTTAATGGTATTAGAAAGATCTTTTAATGGATCAGTAATGATTCGTATCAATAAAAAAGAAACGGCAAAAGCAATAAGCAGTAGAACCACATAAATAACCGCCAGTTCTTTTAAATAAAATCGAACATCACGTTTTACCATTTCATCAAAATCAAAATAGGGAATATTTAATAATGCTATAGGTTCGTTTCGTTTATTTTTTATGATAAAAAATGAAGAGAAAAATGTGTGAGATCCATTTTTAATTTCTTGTGTCAGCGCGCCAGAATTAGATTCAATTTGATTGAGAATGTCTTGTGAAAGTTGAGCGGGCAAATTATACATCGTAAATCTATTGGCATTAGATTGTATTTGCAACTTCCCATCTAGTCCGTAAAAATTAATGTCAATATTATTGATTAATGCACGGTCTCGAGTAAATGTTTTGAAATTATCTATAAAGTTATTGGGCGTAATAAATTCGCTCTTACTTTTTAAATGATACTCAACTTCTTTTACAAGGGTTTTTTCTTTTCGTTTTAGCCTATTTCTGTGGTAAGTATCATTCTGGCTATTAAAATTAGAAAACGTAATAATTCCAATAAGAACAAAAGAAAATATTAATATAATTCCTTGGATAAGTTGGATTTTGACTCCAAGTTTTACATTTTTTAAAATCATGAAATTTTTAACGTTTTAGATAGTAGTGCCATTTCAATAAATTGAAAGGTAGTAAATATTGCCAATACATGATATAAATAGCTCATATTTTTATCGGATACGGACGGGTAAATATAACCTAAAATCAACAACATTTTTATTAAGGTTAATCCAATATAAAGGTAAACGGATTTGTGTTTCGAAAAATAAACAAAACAAAGCATTGTCAAACTCAAAACACATTGAGTGGTATAGTACAGACAAAAAACGGATGCATTGTTTACACTAAACCAAAGATTATTAACAACAGCATGTATAACAATAACAAAGGTAAAAGCAAGGGTTGATTTAAGAACAAATAAATAAAACGAGTTACTCATTGTATTTTTTATTCAAATGTCTTTAAATACTTATCGTAAAAAGCTTTATACTCGTCAATATTTTTCCTTTTATAAAAAGTAGAATAATTGGTTGTTGTTATTGGAAAAACATACTTAATACGATTTACATTCTTTAAATACCTATTGTCTTGCTTATAGGTTTTTATAAAATCGAAAATGAGATCTACGTCTTTAAAAACTTTTAAACTCACCATGGTATAACTCTCATCATACACAATGGTGTTGATGACCAAGTTTTCTTTACTGAACGTAGCGTTTTTAAAATTTGATAAATCCTGAGAAATCTCGCTTGTTTTAGAACCTTCAATCAATAATACTAAGTAATATGCCGATTCGGTTTTACTGTTATAAACACTTAAGTTGAAGTGACTCGAATTGCTTTCTAACAGAGACAAACGTTCACTTGCAGTTTCACTTTCTGGAGTTTCTGGAAATGAATCCACAACCATTTTTAGCGTTTGAACATATTCTTCTCTTCCAGATATTCCGGCATGGGCTTCTGCCAAAATCAATGCGTATTTCGGTTTAAAATCTTCATTTTCTCCATTCGCCAAATAATGTATTGCTTTTTGTTTGGCTGCCGTATTTTTGTTCGATTTCAATAACTCAAATGTTTCTTGATACGCTTTCTCCTCAGCATCTTTTTGAGCTTGCGTATTGGTAATAATTTTCTCTACCAAATCAGAAAACAGTGTATTCGGATATTTCGTAAGAATCAAATTTTTATACTTTTCAGAATTTTCTTTATCTTTCTGTAAAGCATATAATCTGTACAACTGATAATAGGCAGCTGGTTTTCTTTCAAAATCTTTATATTGAACCAATAGTTGTTCGAAAACCTCTATACTTTGCTCAAAATCGTCTAAGTATTCTTTATAAATCATACCTAACTCATAATAAGCTTCGGCAGTTTCTGTAATTTTTTCTAATTTCTCTTTTTCGTTTTCCGGAATTTCATCTAAAATCTCCAGAATTCTTTTTTCTAACTCCGAAAGTGCGGCTGAATCAATTTCTGTTTCTGCTTCCTCTTCAATTTCTTCTTCCAGCTCGTCATCAAAATTTTCAGATTTATTTTCTCTTCTCCAATGGTCTTCATGTTTTCTGTAACCCCAATTTTCAGCAAAGAGTTTTTTTCCTTTTTTCAATAAAGTACTATTCCCAAAATACCAAGCTCCGTCTTCGGTTTTGGCTTTTTTGCTTAAGGCCTCTTCTAACTTTTCTTGAGCTTTTTTGGCCTCGAGTGCCAATTGTTCTTTTTCAAATTTTTCTCTTTCAGCAACAGAAGTTGCATAGGCCTTTTGTTCGGTATCTGTCCAATCAGCTACAATGACCAAACTATCGTTCCAATCTATGGTTGTGTATAATCTAGCCAAATCGTTTAGGGCTTTGGCTTTTTCACTTATCAATCTATAATTTGGATATTTCTCATCAATCAATTCCATAACCTTATCGTAATGGTTTTGGGCAAAATCGTAATTTCCTTCTTTAAAATCCAATTCCCCTTTTGCCAAATGCGATCGAATGAGTTGCTTGTCATTATCTACATGACTCTCTATGGCTAAATCATAATTTTCTAATGCCAATTCCATTTCATCTATACGTTCATATAAATTGGCTTTGGCAAAATATATTTGATCTTTATAATCTTTGTTTCTAGGTAAATCAGCCAATTCATCCAGACTCAATAATATTTCATTGGGATCATCGGTTTCAGGATCAAAAGATTTAGCCTGATATAGCAAGGCATTAAAAACATACTCGTAATCGCGACCTTTTCGTCCGACCTCAACAAAATATTCATTTGCCAATTCGGTATTACCCGCCGCATAAAACAATTGTCCAATAATAAATAAGTTTCTTGTTTTATGGCTTCCGCCAGAAAGATATTTTATGGTTTTTTCTAATGCAATGGCAGAAGCTTCATAATCTTCTAATCGTTTGTACATTTCCGATTGAGCTTCTAGAATATGTACTTTATGATCGTCTCGAAGTTCTTCCTCTTCTATTATGGTTGTTAAACTTTTCTCGGCAATAGAATAATTTTCGAGCATAATTTGAGTTTCTGCGGCCCAAATCATATTCGTTACCTTTTCGTCTTGTAAATCAAAATTTGATGCGTAGTTAAAAACTACAGCGGCATTGTCGTAATCTTGTTTATAAAAATGAGCCTTTCCCAGTAAAAGAAAGGTTTCATCAATCCAATAATTTTTTTCCTTACCTTTAAACTTCATCGAATGCTTTTTTACAACATCAGAACATTTTTCAATAACAGTTTCTAAAGGCGCATATAAGGCTTTTGATTCGGCATCTGTACCAACTTCTCTAATATTAAGAATTTCACCAAAATCTTCTCTTGTATTTAATTTGTATTGAGAAATTGTTTCATTGAAAAGAACATTTGCATTAAAATATTTATTATCTCTCGCCGTTAAAGCATGATAATTTCTATTAATCATTTTATCTTTCTTTACAGAACAAGCTAAAAGAGAGATTAATGACAAACTGTATATAATGATGCGATGAAAATTCTTCATTTTATAAATTCAATTGATAAAAAGATTGACTAAGTTAATCTTTCCTTTATGAATACGTTTTATTTCGACTTTTATTTTAATTGATAAAAAATAAATATACCCCAATTTCAATGGTTTTTGAAATTGGGGTATTTACTTTCTAAGCGTAGATTTACTTAAACTTCCTCTACAGTATGCACTTCATTTGGCATCATTTGTTGAAAAATGTTTTGAACACCTTGTTTTAAAGTCACCGATGCCGATGGACATCCGTTACAAGCGCCTAACAATTTAACTTTCAAAACACCATCTTCGTAATCGCTAAAAATGATATCTCCACCATCTTGTGCAACCGAAGGTTTTACATATTCATTTAGAATAGCAATAATACGCTCTTCTATTTCGTTTTCCGGAATTTTATCTATTGCCGTTTCTTCTGGCTCAATGTTATTTTGAGGCAGATCGTCTGGGGTAATGTTTTCTTTTAAAACAATTCCTCCGTCTGCTATATATTCTTGAATCATAACTCGAACTTCCATAGCTACGGTATCCCATTCAACAATATTGAACTTAGTGATTGCAATAAAGTTTTTTGCTAAGAACACTTCTTTTACGAAAGGTAGAGTAAATAACTTTGTACATAAAGGAGAAACCTGAGCATCTTCTATATTCTTAAACTCCAAACTGTCGTTCGGATTTAACTCTATATTACTTACAAATTTCATCACCGAAGGGTTCGGTGTGATTTCGGCATATATTGAGATCGGTATTCTTTTAGTTGCCATTGTTATAGTGTTTTATGAATTTGGTGTAAAATTAGGTATTTTTTATGGGTTTTGGCGATGAACTTACCAGATAGACACCCAAGAAAATGGCTAAACCAGCATATATTTTCAAATCGGATAATATATCGCTCGACTGATATATCGCAAATGCACTCGCCAATAAAGGTTGCAAATAGATATAAAAACTTACCGTTGATGCTCTTAAATTTTTAAGCGCTGTAATATTGAGTAAATAGGCTAAAAAGGTAGTACATACCACAACAAAAAGTATTGCCCAAATAATTGAACTTGGTAATTGAGAAAACTCAATATCTCCTATGCCTCCTATCCCGAAAGGAAAAACAACAACCCAACCCACAATAAAACTCCATTTTATTATGGTTAACGGATTGTATTTTTTCATTAAAGGTTTGGCCAAAATTAAATAACCTGCGTAACACATGGCATTAATAAATACCAATAGGTTCCCCAATCCTGGTTTTGGAGACGACAAAGATGTATTTTTTGACAAAGCAATAATACAAATAGCTCCTCCAGCACCTAATAGTATTCCAAAGGCCCGTTTCCAGTTTAAAAACTCTTGTTTTAGCAGCAAGGCTCCTATAAACACAATAACTGGTGTAGATGTCATTACAACAGCTGCATTAATTGGACTTGTATAGTTTAATCCTTTAAAAAACAGCATCTGATTCATGGCTACACCTAGTAAGCCACATAAACCTATTCGCCACCAGTCTTTTTTTTCAATTTTGGGTGCTTTTATAAAAGCATTCAGCAACAAAAAAAGCAGAACTGCCCCAGTCACCCTCAACAGAATAAATGGAATTGGAGCTACATATTCTGGCATTACAGATTTTGCAATGGTAAACGTTAAAGCGTATATAAGATTTGCCGTAAATAACGAAACGTGCGAAAAAATGATGTTATTTTTCATTTTCCAAAGCCTCAATTAATTTTGCCACCTCTTTTTTAGAATTGCCAATAAAAACGTCTTGTCCAACAAAAGCAACTGGGCGTTTTAAAAATGTATATTCTTCTAATATCAATGCTCTAAAGTCTAAATCGGAAAGATTTTTTTCCTTTAATCCTTGCTGGGCATATTTTCGAGCTCTTTTATTAAACAGCGTTTCGTATGATTTTGTAACCTCAAAAGCCTTATCTAAATCTGTTGATGATATGATTGTTTTTTTTATGTCTTGAAGTTCAAAATTTTCATTCGAAATGTTGGCCTCCTTCATAATGCGTTTACAAGTATCGCATGTACTTAAGTATATGAATTTATTCATTTTCTTTTGTTTTGGTACGCAAAGATAAACGCTTAAACAAAGAAGAAAGAAATAATTAACGAAAGTTGTTTCGAAAAAGAATTGTTGTGATTTTTCCATACAATTCTTTTGCCAAGAAAATAAACAATTAAATATGTTTACTTCCCAAACTCAATAACCAAATCATCTATGTAAACTGCCGATTCGACTGGATTGTAAAGGTAAATTTTGAAATGTTCTGAATTATAGAACTGTTCTTCTATTTCAAAAGTATGAGATACTTCTTGCCAATGATTATTCAAATTGAACTCGGAGAGTTTTTTTACCTTTCGAACAACACTTTTATCTTTTTGATGCAACTCAACAACAATTTCGGATGTTTTATTTTGATCTGTTAACAAAGCTTTAAAAGAATAGGAAACAGATTTTTTTAAGGAAACATTTAATTTATAAAAAGGGATTTCAAGAGTAGGTCCATACGGATGACTCGCATTCACTTTTGTTGCATATTGTCCTGAAAATGCTTGTTCATTTGTTCTTGTTTCGTTTGTCCAACCTTTAACGGTCTCCAAATTATTTTCGTAAACATTTGTTTTTGCTATCATTTCATCATAACTTAAATAGGTATGATGTTTATATGCTTCAGGATATATTTGCCTTAAAGAAGTTGCTAAATGACTTCCTATAATTTGACGCCCTTTTTCTTTATAATGTTCTGTTGGCCAATTTCTATCTGTATATAAAGAATCTGCTACAAGGTTTAAATGATCACTAACTAGGACACCTTTTTTGGTATAATATTCTTTTAAAAGATTACTATTTTCTACCATCATATTAACCAAATCGCTTCCAACCAATTCATTTGCCCTTTCCGTATTTTCTGCCAAAAGGTTAAACACAACATTCCAATTGCGTTTTTTTGCTATTTCAACAATTTCATCAAAATCTTTAATTCGAGGGTGATTATTGGTGTCTATATGAAACGCGTAATTCTTAATAAAATGAGCTGTCAAAGCTGTTTTCTGATCATCTCTATTACCAAAATCATCCAAAACCCCAGTCTTGTAAATATGTTTATCCCATTTGTTTACCGAATTGTATGGCTTATCAATTTTCAGTTTCGCATCCCATTTTTTTAAAACAGCTTGTCTTCTTTCTTGTTCAGATTTTTGATTATACGCTTTAAATCCCAACCTAAATCTATTATACAAAGCAAAATCTGACTCCAACAAAACCATTTTTTTATTAAGCGCCGTTTCTAATTTTGATTCTACCCAATCCCAACCAAATGAGCGTAAATTTAAAGTGACAATAAGAGTTTTGATTTGGTTTTTTTTAGGAATTTTATTGATCAACGTTTTATAAATACCAGCATGAGAAGCTGGTTTCGTAATGTCATCAAACACCAATTTTGGATAAAAATCTGCGGTCATTTCACTTATTTTTCTCTTATCGAAATCTGTGGCATGTGCCGTAGAATTCGAAGATTCTCCAATGTATAAAACCTCTGTATTGGGATCTAAATTTCGGATAAGATGAATGGCATCTGAATGTTTCAATACATCCGACTCAAAAAAATACTTTTCGTAAACAATTGAAGTAACAGAAATAATTAGAATTAAAGTTATGATCCGAGTTGAAATATATTTTATCATAATCTAAAATTGAAAGTAAATAAATTGATAATCTTCAACACCAGCAAATATTAAAATCCCTGATATAAAAACAGTGTATATCATCCAGCGAAAAACAAAAGGTTTGTTTTGAATAAAAACATCAAACCTCTCTCTAGACAAAAAGTGATCTACGCCAATGAAAAACAAAAGTAAACCCCAAATAAAGATATCTACATCTAAAGTTTTAAAAGTTTCACCTGTGTTTATCGCCATGTATTTAAAGAAATCAAACGCCTCAGAAATGGATTGACTTCTAAAAAACACCCAAAATATTGAAACAAAAATAAATGTTTTTAAAATGAGAATAATTTGAACAAATTTATTGGTTTTTATAGCATTTGGTAAGGCCAATTTAGTCTCAGAAATATATAATAACGCATACAAGAGTCCCCAAAAAATAAATGTCCAGTTGGCTCCATGCCAAATTCCACTGGCCAAAAACACAATAAAAATATTAAACATCCATTTTGTTTTTTTCACACGACTTCCGCCCATTGGAAAATATAAATAGTCTTTAAACCATGTAGATAAAGAAATGTGCCAACGTTGCCAAAATTCACTTATGGTTTTAGACAAATATGGTGTTCTAAAATTATCCATCAATGAAATCCCTAAGCACTTGGCTGTCCCAATGGCAATGAGAGAATAGCCATAGAAATCAGCATAAATTTGAAATGAATAGAAAAACATACTGGTTACTATACTTCCCGAAGAAAATAATTTTGAATCCGCATAAACGTCATCTACATAAACCGATAAATTGTCTGCAATGACCATTTTAATAAATAAACCATATAAAATAAGTCTGAAACCGTTTTTTATATGTTCTAAATTAAATTTGTGGATCGCCTTCAGTTGTGGACTTAAAGATGAAAAACGCTCTATAGGCCCAGCAACCAATTGCGGAAAGAAGGAAACAAATAAGGCAAAATGTCCCAAATGTGTTTCTGGTTTTATTTTATTATTGTAAACATCTATTGAGTAACTTAAGGTTTGAAATGTATAAAATGAAATACCAACTGGCAACAATAAATCACTAAGGGGGATTGTTTTATTAACATTCATCCAATCTAAGATGACAGAAGAGGAATCTGCGAAAAAATTATAATATTTAAATGTAAACAAGACGCCTAAATTGAGCACCAAACTAATGATCAGATATGGTTTCCGTTCTTTTTTTGTGGATAAATCCCCCATTTTCTTTCCTAAGAAGAAATCTAAAACCGTAGAAAATACAATTAAAGCAAGATATTCAACCTTCCAAAACATATAAAAAGCATAACTACCTAATAGCAATAATACCCACCTGTATTTTGATGGAATAGCAAAATACAATATTAATATTGTTGGAAGAAAAATTAAAAATTCTATCGAGTTGAACAGCATGAAAAATATCTATTACATGTCAAAAAACCATTTGACTATATTATTTTTTGAAAATCTATCTATTTATGGAAATGCTAATATAAAATAAAATATAACTGAAATCAACAGGACTGATATATTAAAGACTAAACCCTCAAAAAACGAATCGTTTTTTTGAGGGTTTAGTCTTTATTTTTGAATAAAATTTGTGCTTATTGCGTTTAAATAAAAACAACTCCACAAGATTGCAAAAAAATATGGTATGAAAACATATTTCCATACCATATGAATAATTAGAATAAAATTATTTAACGAGCTCTGTAGAATAAATTAATACATTCGATTGATATATAGACAGTACATACATTCCATTTTCGAGTTCCGAAACAGGAATTGTATTTGAATTCAAAATTCCAGATTTAATTTTTCGACCCAACATATCTGTAAGTTGGTAGGTAGATTCTTGTGATAAATCACCTTTTATATTTATAATATTTGTCATTGGATTAGGGAAACAACTGAAGTTTTCAACATCATTTTCATTAAATCCAACTGTATTATCTTCTATTTTAAAAATTGTTGTTGTACCCGATATTTCGTGGCTAGAAATAAGCACATCGTAATCGGAATGATTTTCTTCTTTGGTTAAAAATAAAATCCCTTCTGGAGCAATATCAGTCATGATTTCTGTTGATTCGTCCATAGAATGTACATAAGAATCAAACACTGGTGCATTTGGGTTTGTTATGTCGTAAATCATGATTCCACCTTGGCGTTCAAGACCAACAAAAGCATAAAATCGCTCACCAATTTTTCCTACGGTTACCGATTCTGGCTCTGGTCCTTTATCATCTGATCTAGAATCAGATTTTGAAGCTTTACCACTGTTGCAATTAAAAAAGTTTTCATGATTATCAGCAATATATTGCTCAAACTGATCTCCAGAATCCCAAACCAATTCACCTTCGGCATTCCAAATAGAGAAGGAACGTGCTCCATAACTGTACAATTCATCTACATCTCCATCGGCATCAGTATCTCCCATCATGTCAGCTGTAAATGTTTTTAATCGTCCTAAAACAGAATCGGCTTGTAAATTTTCGGCGTTTGGAAATGCGATTGAATCCAACACCAAATCTTTAATTCGAGTTTCCGAAGAATATCCATCGTAATCTCGGCCATCACCTTCATTTGCGGACAATACAAAATCGTTTCCTCCTATTGTAACACTTGCTATAGCATCGGGCTGAAAAACGCCTTTAATATCCCAATTCTGAATATTAATCATGTTATCCTTATTCGAAACATCCAATCCGTTACCAACCTCATTATGATTTTTGAATCCTAATCCTTTATAACCTGAAATGGTGTTATTTGTCAAATCAACAAAAACAAAAACATTGTTTTCTTGACAAATTACAGTTGCCATAGTCGATGTTTCGTTTACGGCAATATATTCTGGTTCAAGGTCTACAGCCTTTGTTGTTCCTGGTTTAAAAACACCACCATCAATTGTTGCTGGAGCAGAAGACAAAGAAAGGGTTGTAACATCAGACTGAGAAATGTTTTGCACACCACCGCTAATATCAATAATAGAAATTGAACCTTCTGGATCAACTGTATAATCGGCATTCGGTTCTCCTTCGTTTGCTGTTATTATTTTTGATCCATCTTTTGTAACCGTAATCATATCAGGTAAGGCTCCAACTGTAACTTCTTTTACAAAAGTTCCATCTACTGTAAAAATGACGACCTTTCCGTTGTCTTGCTTGGTTTCGGCCTCAATAGCAGCAGCGAAATATCCATTATTTAAATTTACCACAGAATTTACACCTCCACCATAAGAAAGTACATTTATTCCTCCAAAGTAAACCGGATTTGCAAAGTCTGCAACATCTACAATATCTATAGAATCTGATGCAGCATTGGTTGTAAACAATCGTTTTGATGTTTTGTCGTAAGCCGTTATTTCACAAGCGCCTTCTCGCCCATCCGTATATCTTCCAAATTCTGAAATATCTAAATTTTGTGCGAATAATGAGGTTCCTATTAAACCTGCTATAAATAATAAAGGTGTTTTCATACGTTCTAAATTTTGAATGCAAGAAACAAGCAAAATTGAACAATTGGATTAAGTAGTTTTTAAGGAAACATTAAGCATCTTCACAAAAATAAGTTGCTTTAACATTAAATTAAAATATTGGTTAGTGGTTAGTGGTTAGTGGTTAGTGGTTAGTGGTTAGTGGTTAGTGGTTAGTGAAAAATAAAAATAATTCAACAATAGTTATTTTTAAATAAATTCTTAATTTGCATAAAAACATAAACATGAAATTAAAATTATTTATTTGTACATTAATGTTGGGTGCATTAACAGCAAGTGCTCAAAAAATTAAAGTAAAAAAAGGGTTAGTTACCGTTGATAATGTTGAATATGCAAAGTTTGAAAAAGAATACGGCAATAAAATCATTAAAACCCTTGACGGAACCAAAATAGCCGTAGTAAAGGAATATTCTTTCGAAAAACCTAATCCAATAAAAAGGAATCCAAATAGTAAGGCGCCATATAAAGCAACTGTAACAGAGCGCTATTCGGTTGTAAAGTTCTTAAAGTTTGATTTAGAATTTGAAACTAAGTTAACAACCAAAAAATTGATGAAAGCCTTTTACAACAATCAAGTCATTGGCGAAGGTAACGTTGTTAGCGAAGAAAAAGCCAATGAATTAGCTGAATTAATTTCTAAAGATATTAGTGGTACTCGACCATATATTTTGGTGAGATAATTCAAGTAATCTGAGTATATAAAAAATCCCTATTTGAAATTTCAAATAGGGATTTTTTTGTCTAGTATTAATTTTATTCTTGATCTAACTTTTTAACCATCGTTAGAATAGTTGCTACAGCAACTGTCTCTCCAGTTTCATCATAAACATCCACAAAGAATTTTACAATTCCTTTGGCGATGTCATCTTCAGAACGTTTTTCCTGATCGATTTTTTCTTTTACAGTAAATTTTACACCAATGGTTGCCCCTGGGTAAACAGGTTTTGTAAAACGAGCGTCTTCTAAACCGTAGTTTAACAAAACAGGACCTTTTTTAGGGTCAACAAATAAACCAGCGGCCTTAGATAAGATAAAGTATCCATGAGCAACACGTTCTTCGAAAATTGTACCTTCTAATGAAGTGGCATCCATGTGTGCATAGAAATTATCCCCACTCACATTTGCAAAGTTTGTAATATCAGTCGTAGTTACCGTATGTTTATGTGTAAATACAGTTTCTCCAACAACCAATTCTTCAAAATGCTTTCGGAAAGGGTGTACAGGAGAATCTTTATATTTAGATCCTGCTTGGAAAGTTCCAGTCACTTCGGTAAGTGTTGTTGGGCTTCCTTGAATAGATGTACGTTGCATATAATGTAATACACCACGTTTTCCACCCATTTCTTCACCACCACCAGCACGTCCAGGACCACCATGTGTCAATAACGGCATTGGCGAACCGTGACCAGTACTTTCTTTGGCACAATCGGCATTTAAAATAAGGATACGACCATGGAATGCTGCTGCACCCATTACGAAATCTCTTGCAATATTATCGTTTGCCGTTACAATAGAACAAACTAAAGAACCTTTACCCATTTGAGCCAATTGAATAGCTTCGTCTAGGTTTTTATATGGCATTATTGTACTAACAGGACCAAAAGCCTCTGTAGAGTGTACATCTGTATTTACAAATGGATTTTCGTTTACAAATAGGATTGGAGAAATAAATGCTCCTTTGTCGTAAGTTGAACCTTGAACCTCGATAGAATCGAAAGTTCCATAAACCATGGTTTGTGTTTGGGCTAATAAACGTGCTTTTTCAAGAACTTCTGCTCTTTGATCCATTCCTGCTAAAGCTCCCATACGAACACCTTCTACAGAAGGATCTCCAATAATGGTTTTTGCCAATCGACCAGATAATGCTTTTTGAACATCGTCAACCAAATTAGCTGGTACAATAATACGACGAATGGCCGTACATTTCTGACCACATTTAACCGTCATTTCACGGGCAACTTCCTTGATAAATAAATCGAATTCTGGAGTTCCAGGAACGGCATCTTCACCCAAAATAGATGAATTTAAAGAATCGGCTTCCATATTAAATGGTACAGATTCTTCAGCAATTTTTGGATGCGACTTAAGCATTCTTCCTGTTTCTGCAGATCCGGTAAACGTAACAACGTCTTGTAAAGTAACGTGGTCTAAAATTCCGCGTGCAGAACCAGAAATCAACTGTAAAGCACCTTTAGGTAATATTTTTGAATCGATGATTTCACGAACCATCATTTCGGTTAAATAACAACCAACCGTTGCAGGTTTAACAATTCCAGGAACACCGGCTAATAAGTTAACTGCAATTTTTTCTAACATTCCCCAAATAGGAAAGTTAAAGGCATTAATATGAATGGCAACACCTTGCTTTGGAACGCAAATATGGTGACCAATAAAACTTCCTTCTTTAGATAATGGGGCAGCATCACCATCCACATAAAATGGCTGGTTCGGAAACTGCTTTCTTAAACTCGCGTATGCGAAAAGATTTCCTATTCCTCCTTCAATATCAATCCAAGAATCCACTTTGGTTGCTCCGGTGTGCGCCGACATTGCATAAAAACTCTTTTTACGTTCAATTAAATGTAAAGCCAATTTCTTTAACATCAATCCACGTTCTTGAAAAGTCATTTTACGTAAAACCGAACCTCCAACCGTTCTGGCGTAATTCATCATTTCACCAAAATCAAGACCTGTACTATCGGCAATAGCAACTTGCTCTCCGTTAATAGCATTAAACAAAGGTGTTCCAGAACCTGTTCCTTCTACCCATTCTCCTAAAGCGTAATTTTTAAGTTTCATATATTGTGTATCCTAAGATTTCAAAAATTTTGCATGAAATTACTAAATTTTGAAGACTTGGCAGATATCTAAACTTTAATATGTTTGTTCTAATAATATTCTGAGTAATAAAACCTCTGTAAATACCTATTTAATACGAAAAATAACTGTAGAGCTAAAATTTAAAAACCCAGACATAAAATATACAAATAAAATGAACAAAATAATTTTTAAATAAAGCGGCATAGATTTTTCAAATTTCTTATTCATCTCCTCTAAAGGATCATTATTTATATTTCTTTCAGTTTTTTGAGCCAAATCCATTTTTTCGCATCCTTCTTCTAATTCTGGTAGGTTATTGGTTAAACCACAAATTATTTTTTCTACATTGGTTGCATTATGATGTTTACAATAAGAACAATATGCTTGTTGAGCTTTGAAATTCATATATATTGAGTTCTACTATTTAATTTGACTTTAAATATGGCATAAAAATTGCGATATTTAAAGAAATTTATTCAATTTTTAAATCATGCATTATTTAGCATTTATTATTACATTTTCTTTTTTATTTTCATTTCAAATGAAAGCTCAAGAATCAATTATTTTAGACTTAAAAAAAGAAATCATTGATGAAGTTAAACTCCCTTTAAAAATTGGAAAAGTAACATCTTCAGTTCCAAATTCTGAGATTGGAACAGCTAGAATTCCTGAACTAAACAAAGATTTTAACATAACCTTCAAGGAGAATATGGCAAATGCCGTATCAGATTATATTGGATATTTACAAGCCGGAGAAAAATACAAAGACACCATTAATTTACATATTTCGAAATTCAAAATATCAGAAAAAATCAATGAATTTGGTGATGAGGTCGGAACTTTTGAGTTAGAATTTAGATTTTCTAAAACCATAAATTTTGATGAAGGGAAAACATATGTATTTAAAGACAAAATAGAAATTTCGGATCCAAATGTGACCATTTTTCATGAATACAATGTTCGAAAAGGAATAATAAAATCGCTGAATTGGCTGGCTATTCAACCAACAGTAAAATCAAATTTTAAAATTATTCCCCAACCAAAAAATCAAAACAAAATACTAATATCAGCCGATTCTGCCTTACAAACATTTCGAGCTGGAGATTTAATAACAAGAGATTTTGCCAAAATTGAAGAAATCATGCTTCAATCTAAAGATAAAAAAATTGAAAACCGAATTGCTGGACGTAGTTTTGTGAATACGGTTGTTGGTGGAGTTGGAATCATCGGAGTGATAAGTACAACAATTGGTGTAGTAAAATATAGTAACGCTTCCGAAGAAGATGTGGATCCGGGTAATGCTGGAGAGTTCTTACTTGGTGGTTTGGGTTGTATTTTAACCGCTGTAATCATTGATAATATCGGAAAGAAAAAATACCGTTCAAACATCATAAAAAGATACAATAAGCACCAAATGAAACAATCTAATATATCAGCTCCGTATAATCCGATTAAATTAGGATTTGCTGTACCTATTAAGTAATTAAGCAAAAAAAAGCCCGATTCATTCATTGAATCGGGCTTTCTTGTTGTTTTAAAAATAGTTTTAGTAAACTAAAGTCATTTCATCTACAATATGCTTAGCTCCAGCATATTTATCAATAATGAATAATACATAACGGATATCAACAGATATTGTTCTTTGCATTTGATCTTCGAAATGGATATCTCCACTCATTGCTTCCCAGTTTCCGTCGAAAGCACAACCAACTAATTCACCATCTCCATTAATAACTGGCGAACCTGAGTTACCACCAGTAATGTCGTTATTTGAGATAAAACAAACTCTTAACTCACCATCTTTATCGGCATATTTACCATAGTCTTTATTTTCATAAAGTTCAACTAAACGGTTTGGTACAACAAATTCAGGATTAGAATTATCCATTTTTTGCATCACGCCGTTTAATGTTGTGTAATACTCATAAAAAGCACCATCTTGAGGAGAGTATCCTGAAACAGTTCCGTAAGTACAACGCATTGTAAAGTTTGCGTTTGGATAATAATTCTTGTCTGGATTCATTTTTCTTAATCCATCAACAAATAAACGATTTCCTTTAGAAGCCTTATCCATTGCGCTTTCCATTTTAGCTCCAAATTCTAAATACGTATTGTAAATTGAGTTTTGAACATCATATAATGGATCTTTCTTTAAAGTCTTTAATGAAGGTTCTTCTAAGAATTTCAATACTTTTTCCTCATTTACAAACATCGATTTAGCATAAGCCTTGTTTGCAAACTTTTGGAAATCTCCTTTTTTAACATCTGTAAAGAAACCTGGCTTTAAGTCCGCTTCCTTAACATCATTGTTATATTTAGACATTAATGTTACGAAAAGCTCTTTATCAGCTGCTAAATCATAATTTTTAAAGTGTTCTTTAACCATTTCTGGTAAAGATGCTTTAATGGCTTCTCTTTGGGCTTCAGGTGCTCCTTCTTTCAACATTGCCTCAACACTTCTTGACAATCTTAAAGCAAATAAAGAGATATCTGGTCCAGTTAAAGCGGCCTCACGAGCATAAATACTTGCTGCAATTAACTCATCGGTTTCTGCATAAGAATTTTTTATTAAAGACAATGCCTCACCATATTTTGCTTTTCGATCTGCAGATTGATTTACCCAGTTTGTAAAATCTTTCTCGATATCTTCTTTTAAATCCTGAACTTTTAAAGCTTTTAAAGCCTTAGTCATTCCAATAAAGTTTTTCCAGTAATTTGATGTTTGAGCATATTTAGCTGAGTACTTAATACGTACGGCTTCATTGTCAACCATGTGCTTATCTAAAATATCTAATTTTGTTCTTCGAACATCAATAAAAGGAGGATTTTCTCTTTCTACCGCTTGTTCAATTCCATAAGACGTTAAGTAACGATCTGTACCTCCTGGGTAACCCCAAATCATAGTATAATCGTTTGGTTTAACACCTTTCATAGAAATAGGAAGGTGGTGTTTTGGAGCCATTGGCACATTATTTTCTGAATAATGAGCTGGACTTCCATCTGGTGCTGTATATACACGGAACATAGAGAAATCTCCTGTTTGACGTGGCCACATCCAGTTGTCTGTATCTCCACCATATTTACCAACCGACGAAGGTGGTGCACCAACTAAACGAACATCGTTATAACGTTCGTATGTAAACTGGTAGTATTCATTTCCGTCGAAAAATGGTTTGATTTCGATACGGTAATTTGTTTCACCTTTGGCTTTCGCTGAAATTTCACCAATCGCTTTATGAACAGCTTCAGCACGTTCAGCTTCGGACATATTATCATTAACAGAAGCTAAAACCTTAGAAGTTACATCGTCCATTCTTACTAAGAATTCAACAAATAATCCTTCATTTTGTTTTTCCTCACCATGATTTGCAGCCCAAAATCCGTCGTCTAAAATATTATTTTCAACAGTAGAATGTGTCTGAATTGCTTCGTATCCACAGTGGTGGTTCGTTAAAATTAATCCGTTATTCGATATAATTTCACCTGTACAAAACCCACCAAAACTTACAATGGCGTCTTTTAAACTTGAGTTATTGATATCATATAACTGTTCTGGGGTTAGATTTAAACCCATTTTTTGCATTTCTTCAATGTTCTTATTTAAGAACATAGGAAGCCACATTCCCTCATCTGCTTTTGCAACCTGACTAATAGAAGCAAAGGCAACAACTGCAGCTGCAAGCCATTTTTTCAACATGATATTGATTTTAGTTTTAGTAATTTTTCTTAACAAAGAAATAAAACATGAGTTTATTTCCCCTTCAAATTTCTTTGAAAACAGAGAAATAAATCAATCTTTATTTTATGTAGCTAATATATTAATTTTTTGTTCAACGGCAGTCCAAAGTCCTGCACGTTGTTTAAGGCATTCAATAGCTGTTTCTGTAGCCTCTTTCCATTTCAAATCGTCGTTACCACAGAGTATAAACATCATTTTCTCTGCCAGTGGACCATGAGAGTCTCCATCCAATTCAATATGACGATCAAGGTAATATTTAAGATTTTTTAACGCTACAGGATCAATATCGTGAAGTTCATCAACCAAAACGTGAAACATATCAGGTATAAGATCTTCTCTACCGAATGTGAAGGCCGCTGCAATGCAATGTGGCTTATTCGATTCTAACACAGAAAAGGTCTGATTCAAAAACGCTTGAACTTCTCTTGATTCAATGGTTAATATGGCTTTATCCAAACCAGTAGTAGAAATCTCATCCAAAAAACGATAAAATGGCTTAGTATCTGCATTTAAATCGTTCATGGCGTCTAAATACATTTCTAGATGACTTTTATAATCACCGTTTAAATCTTTATCGCTTTCTTCTTCAAGAACAATCTCGTTTATAAAACGTCTTAAATCCGGATTATTTGTTGGAATCCAAGGTAATGTAACCGAGGTAAATTCACGCTGTAAACCTTTTAGAAGAGACATAAAATCCCAAACGGCGTACACATGAAGTTCCATTAAAGTCTGAACATGTTTTTTTGACGTTAATTTATTATATAAAGCATGAGAAATAACGCTATTTCTATAAGGCAAACAAGCCTGTTTTAATGTTTCGAGTTGAGCATTCATAAGAGTATAATATTAAAGAGGAACTTGAGAACAAGCCTCTCCGTAACTTAATTTTTTTACAACTTTACCAAGATGAAAGGCCGCCTCGGTATATACAGAAGATGGTATGTTTTTTGAAGAACAACCACGTAAAAGCACCCGTTTATTTTCAAATTGGCTCCAGTCTAATTTTGCAAATGTTTGTGCGTAATACGACACCAAAAATTGTTCTTGGCTGGATGCTTCATAAACATAAGAAAAATGATTCGCCTTATTGGCTATAAACGGGTAAACCCATGCCGGAAGAATTACATCTTCTGAGCAATGGATTTTTAATATATCACCATCCAAACTCTTCCAATCCATTTGTTTTATTTGTACTCTAAAATCTTTTTCTTTCAAAGCAATACCCTGAAATAAATATGGTTTTAAATCAAACTCAACAATGTGTTTTGGAAATAAATCTGCAACATCAAATTCTATGATGTTCGATGTTTTCACTTTTATTTCTTCCATTACATAAAACCTAATTCCAACTGAGCTTCTTCACTCATCATTGACTTGTCCCATGGTGGATCAAATACAATCTCTACTCTACAATGTTCAACCTCTGGTAAGGTTTTCACTTTATCTTGAACTTCAATAGGCAATGTTTCGGCTACAGGACAGTTCGGGGAAGTTAATGTCATTTCTATTTCAACATCGCCTTCATCTGACACTTTTACATCATAAATTAACCCGAGTTCATAAATATCTACAGGTATTTCTGGATCATATATGGTATGAAGTACGTCTATCACGTCCTCCCCAATTTTATTCATTTGTTCTTCGGTCATGGTTGGTTGTTTATTTGTTGTGTTTAGCAAAGGTTGAAATGCGTTCAATCATAGAAGACAAACCATTTGATCTTGTCATGGATAAATGCTCTTTTAATCCTATTTCATCTACGAAATCGAACTTATAATCAGCAATTTCTTTTGCAGATTTCCCTTCAATTGGTCTTAGTATTAAAGCAGCAATTCCTTTTGTAATAATCGCATCAGAATCTGCCGTAAAATGCAAGTTTCCATTTTTATTATCAATATGAATCCACAATTGAGATTGACACCCTTTTATTCTGTTTTCTTCGGTTTTATACGCTTCATTAAATGGTAAAAGCTCTTTTCCAAGATCTATAATGTACTCATACTTTTCCATCCAATCATCAAAAAAGTTGAATTCCTCAACGATTTCATCTTGTAATTCAATAATGCTCATAAGTGCAATTTTCAGCAAAGTTAGATAATTTTATTATTTATATTCATTTTAATTAAAAGATGTTAGATCAAAAATAAAGACATAAAAAAAGCACTCCCGATAAAATCGAGAGTGCTTTTATATTAAAATTGAATTTCCTTATTTAGAAACTACAAATTTCTTAGTGTATACTTTGTTGTTATTAGCAACTTTCACGAAATAAACTCCGTTAGATAAGTCTCCAGCTATTGTAGAAACATTCAATTTATTTACTCCTGAAACAAAATCTTGAGATTTAGTTCCGTGTACTTTTCCTAATAAATCAACAACCTCTAACTGAACATCTGCATTGTTTTCAGTAGTAAATTCGATTGTAGCATCACCTTTACTTGGGTTTGGATAAACTGTAAACGATTTTTCGAATTCAGAATCAACAGTAGATAAAGGAGCATTTGAAATGTTTACGTTGTCAAAATAGAAGTAATTTCCATCACGACCATAGTATTCAACCTCAACCTCAACCCAGTCTTTACCTGTAAATGCACCTGGTAAATTAAATGAAACTGTTTTCCAATCTCCAGCTACAGGCGTAAATGGTAAATATTGTAAGTCTCCACCATTAATTGACATTCCTTCTTCTTGATTTGAGTTATTCAATGCCGGGTTTGTAGACATTTCGAAAGCTCTAATCCATACAGCAGAATTCTTCGATGTTTTATATTTTACCACAAAACGGTCATCTGTAGAAGGCGTTTTCTTTACGTAAGAGTAGTCAAAAGTAAAAGTTGCTCCTGTTGATAAATTTTGTGTATTTAAAGGCTTAAATTTTAACATTTGAACATCAGATTCGTTAAAATCAGAAGAGCTAATTCTTAATCCACCTTCAGCACCATCGTTTGGAGAACCAATATTAGTCCATGTCCATCCAGCGTTTGTGTTTAATTTAACAGGTGTTGCCCATGGGTTATCTCCATGAACCTCTGCATAATTTGTGAAATTGAAATATACTGGCGCATCTACAGTTTCATCTTTAACAACATAAATTAATCCTTTTTTAGTCTCTGCAGTTGTTCCGTTCGCATTAGATACTTCTAATTTTACATCATAAACACCAGGTACATCAAAAGTAACATTCGCAATATTTCCTGTTTCAGTTAATACTGTTGTTCCAGAAGTAAATGTCCAATTATAAGTTGAAGCAGCATCTGTATTTACAGCAGAAGCAGTAAATCTAATCACTTTACCTTCTAAAATATGTCTTTTGTTGTAAAATAAATCAACTCCAGGCTTTAAAGTTGATGCGTCAAAATCTGGACCAATTCCAGTAGCAGCAAGGTTTTCATCAGACCAAATATGTGTACGGAATTCATCTAATGCACCACGCATTCTTTGAACTTGTCCGAACGTAAATAAGCTCATACATGGGTCATCTCCATAATCCATGTAGTTCATAAACATATCACCGTGTAAAGAATTTACTTCTCCAACCACTTTAAAAGTAGGACAACTATTTGGTGTTCTATTTCCTTGATTTGGTGTATCAAAAACTTCATCAGAACCAGAACTTACAATCACTAGATCATCTGCACTTGTTACTGGATCATTAATTGAAGAACCATCAGGACGTGTATCATCATCTCCCCAAATGTGTAAAAGTTGTAACCAGTGTCCAGCTTCATGCGTTAATGTTCTTCCTAAGTTACCCGCATGAGCAGTACCTATACTACCTAATTCATTAGATCTTAAGATAACACCATCTGTATGTGGCGCCCATGAAAGTTGAGTTGGAAATTGAGCAAATCCTAAAATTTGTCCACCACCTGGTGAAGAAATATTTTCAACTGACCAGATGTTAAAGTATTTTGTAGGGTCCCATTGAGAAACCGATTTTGGTTCATTTCTCCACGTATTGTAATTTACCGCTCCTGAAATAGCTGTAGATGGCTCATTAGCTAAAAATGCACGATCACTATATACACGGTTAATTCCCGTTGTAGGGTTTCCGTTAGGATCTAATTTTGCTAAAACAAATTCGATACGCGCATCAGCTGCAACATATCTACCAACCATTCTTTGTGCCAAACCAATAGAAGCAGAACCAATACCTTCGATATATGAACCTGCGTTTCCTCTTTGTTTATTAACAACAATTAAAGTAGGATCTGTAAGTGTAGACGTTGTATCCTCTGTAGCAGTAAAATATGTTGAAAAATCTGCATTTAATGCATCTTTTACAGCATTCATAACAACTTCCATATCAGTTACACCCTCAACATCAATTGCTTTGTAAGTAATCGTTTCACCATTTGAAGCTGTAACCGATGGTACATTTCCAAAATCGTTATTTGTAAAGTGAAGTACAACTTTATTTCCAGACTGAATATTAAATTCAAAATCCTCTGCGTTTACTCCTTCAGTACCTTGTTGAAAAACCATGTATTTATTTGGTCCTACAAGGGTAGATACATCAGATCCAGAAAAAGTAAAACCTAATGAATCTCTCGTAAACTGGAAAGGCTCAGGTGTTGTATTTCTGTTTGCGTTTAACCTTCTGAAATCTTCATTTAACGTTTCTAATTGATCATAAATTTGATCCGTAGAAACATTGTGCTGACCATCTCTATGCAAAATATGAAAAACAACAGGGATATAGCGTACAACTGTATCTTCTGCAGCAGCATCCATTCTAAAAAGAGAATGATCAGAACTTTGAGTTCTTAACTTTTCATTAAATGCTTGATCCTTTAATTTCAGAGCTTTTAATACCTCAGGTTGATCTTGGTATTGTGAATAATGGTTCTGAAGAGTGCTTCCACATCTATCTTCTTGTGCTTGTGCAAACAAACCAAAAGACAAACCTAAAAGCATAAGTAAACTTCTATTCATAGTAATTGTTTTTTTTTAGTATAGACCAAATGGAAATTATTCCATTCTCCAAACTTACTACTTTTTATACAATTTTAACACACTCTAAATATGATTTATTAAAATTTGTTGTATGTAAACAAAAAAAGTTCACTAAAATGAGTGAACTTTTTTCAAAACTATAAATAGTGACCTAGGCGGGGTTATCGATTAAGAACTAAACTGTTCTGTGTTAGATATATTGAG
>JBMYWP010000046.1:0-34091 GCA_049607525.1 Flavobacteriales bacterium | reverse complement strand
ATTTCCGGAAAAGTAGTTGTTTGTTTTACTGTGGACGTAAATGGCTATACAACAAAACATAAAATAATTAGTCCAGCACACGAACTTCTTAATAAAGCTGCTCTAGATGTCATAAAGATCGTTCCTAAATTCGAATCTCCTGCTATGAAAAATGGAAAACCTGTAGAAATAAGTTACTGTCTTCCCGTTCGCTTTAAACTAAAAGATGATTTGTAAAAGCACTCATTAAAAAGGAAATTGGTTATTTATTAACCCATCTCCTTTTTTATAACTCATAATGACCTCTAATCTAATCCAAAAATCCAGTCAATGGACTTGTGGCTTGAGCTTGATTATTTTGAGCTGGTATTTTAGCTAAAAAAGCTTCTCGCCCTGCTTCTACTGCCTTCTTAAAAGCAATGGCCATTTTTATTGGATCATGAGCCGTGGCAATCGCTGTGTTTACTAGAACAGCATCAGCTCCCATTTCCATAGCTTTAGCCGCGTCCGAAGGTGCTCCAATTCCTGCATCAACTACAACAGGAATATTGGCTTGCTCAATGATTATTTTCAAAAATGTTTCGGCTTGAATTCCTTTGTTGGTTCCTATTGGTGAAGCCAAAGGCATTACTGCTGCGGTTCCCACCTCTTCTAATCGTTTACACAGCACTGGGTCGGCATGAACGTAAGGCAAAACGTGAAATCCTAATTTCACCAATTCTTCCGCTGCTTTTAACGTTTCTATTGGGTCTGGCATTAAGTATTTCGGATCTGGATGAACCTCTAACTTAATCCAATTTGTACCCAAGGCTTCTCTTGCCAATTGAGCCGAAAAAATAGCCTCCTTGGCATTTCTTACGCCAGAAGTATTTGGTAATAAATTAATTCTTGAGTGAGATAAATGTTTGATGATTTGGTCATCTTCGTTTTTTAAATCCACCCGTTTTAATGCCACCGTTACCAATTCCGATTCCGATGCCTCTAAACTGATTTTCATCTCCTCATTCGAGGCAAATTTACCGGTTCCAGTAAATAATCTCGATTTAAATGCCTTATCTCCTATCTTTAGTAAATCCATGATTTATGCTTTCTACAATGCTATTAATTTCTTGTTTGGATTGATTTCTAAAAAGCCCCGAAGCTGCTATTCCCTCAATTCCATATGTTGTCATTTGTTCTATATCTTCTTTTTCAATTCCACCAATCCCTACAATTGGTTTTAATTGATAAAGTGTTTTCCACTCTTCTAATTTAGAAAAGACATCTTTTCCCAAAACACCATCGATATTTTCTTTGGTTTTTGTGAAATTATAAGGTCCAAAACCTATATAATCTATCGGTCTGGCCGAAGCTTCTTTTAAATCTGTTAAGGAATTACAAGTTCGACCTAATATTTTGTTTTCCCCTATTATTTTTCGAGCCTCTTCTGCCGAAATATCCGTTTTCCCAATATGAACACCATCCAAATCGAGTTGTTTTACGATATCTGGGTGATCGTTTAAAATAAAAGTAGCACCAAAGGTTTCGCAAAGTGCTTTTACCTCCTTAGCAACCCGAATAATCTCCGAAGTTTCGGTATGTTTCATCCTCAACTGAATCCATTTTACACCACCTTCCAAAACCGATTTAATACCAGGAATATGATCTCCCTCAGCATTTGGAAAAGATATATATTGGATTTGAAAGTTTTTCATTTTATACAGATTTTACACTTCGACTTCGCTCAGTGTGCTTTTAGTTAGTTTGTAGATATTAGTGGTTAGTGGTTAGTGGTTAATTTCTTAATGAATTTTAAAAATGGAAGTAAAACTTCCTGCTATCAAGCTTCCGAAGTGAAACTTCGAAAGAACACGCTCTAAAAACTCCGAACTAGTCACTAAACACTACGCACTAATAACTCATCACTACAACCATCATCCTTTTTTATGGTAAGCCAGTAAACTCGAATTGCTTTCTAAACAATTTAACGTGTATTTTTTTGATTTTAATACTGCTTTAATATCAGGAAAATGTCTTGCGACCATTGCCGTTAAAGACGCTGAAAATATACATCCACTCCCGTGTTTTTGATATTCAATCTGACGTTTTGCTTTAAACGGATAAATGTTACCATTTGTAATTAAATGATCTCGTCCATCTTTTTTGGGATTATGACCTCCTTTTACCAATATTTTGGTTGGAAGATTTAGTTTTTGAATGCCTTTAATTAGACTTTCATCCTCCAAATTAAAAATAGCTTTGGCTTCTGTCCAGTTGGGTGTTATCCAATCAATTTTTGTCCATGGAATGTCATCAGCATTTAGGTTTCCAATAAAATCAAAACCAGAACTCGATTTTAATATCGGATCCCAAATCACTTTAGCTTTCGGAAAATATTGGTGACACCAATTTAGTATTTGAATAAACTTTTCAAAATCTTTACAAATTCCAATTTTGATAGCATCAAATTGATTTGTTTTTGCAAGTATTTTTATTTGAGCTTCCACCTTAGTATCGGCATGCCAAAATACATCTTCAACCTCTACTTCATTCTGAATTGTAAAGGCAGTTTGCACGGCCATTCCCAAACATTTGTTTTCTTCAAAGGCTTTGATGTCAGCTAAAATACCCGCTCCTCCAGAAGGATCGAAACCTGCAATGGTTAATACTTTTTCTCTTATTCTTGCCATTTACTTTTTATTTCCTTCCAAGCCTTTTTATAATCGGGTTGATTCCAAAACCACCCTTTTATTGCAATTTGCTTAAATCCTTTTACCTTTAACTCTTTAAATCTCGACGGTTCTATGCCTCCAAGAGCAATTATTCTTTTTTTATCTTCCTCAGAAAAATCATCTAAACTAATATTCTCATTTGCCTTATAACCTTGTTTTGAAATGGAATCAAAAACTGGGCTCCAAAAACAGTGTTCGTAATACTTAAGATTCTTTTCAACTTCTTCTTTGGAATGGTTTGAGCAAGAATGTGTATTCGTATACCCAGTTACAATTTCAGATTGCTTATGATGTCTTAAAAAACCTAAAACCTTAGTTTCATGATGTAAAACTATGTTTTTCCGATACTGAAAAGGTATAGTTTCCAAAAAAACATTGATTGCTTTCGAATCCTCTTTGAGCTTCCGAAAATGATAAAAATCCAATCCATTTTCCAAAAGCCAGAGGATAATCTCCAGCTCTTGGTTTAGGATATGTTCTTGTGATAGGATTCTTCTCATTTTTATAGTTCTTAACGCTGAGTGGTTAGTGGTTAGTGGTTAGTTTTTTATTAGATTCTGAATTCGAATTTAGTGATCACTCACATTTATCAACTCCAATCATCAAACTCTCCCTTTGAAGGGGGCTTGGGGGATGTTTTCCATTCTTTACATTTCAATAAATTATGGAGTAACACCCCTATGATCCCCTCAAGGGGATAGTTTTTCAAGATTCTAACTAACAACTAACCGTTAACCCGTAACAACTAGAAATTAAGAATAAAGCTCATTCCCTTGTTCTTGGAATTCTTTTGCTTTTTCTTGCATTGCTCTTTCGATGTCCTCGTCTGTCATTAAATTGTTTTCTTCAGCATAGGTTCTAATATCCTGAGAAATACGCATAGAACAGAATTTCGGCCCACACATAGAACAGAAGTGAGCTACTTTTGCACCTTCTGCAGGTAGTGTTTCATCGTGATATTCTAATGCCTTTTCAGGATCTAAAGCCAAGTTAAACTGGTCGTACCAACGGAATTCAAAACGTGCTTTACTCATAGCATCATCACGATTTTGAGCTCCAGGGTGTCCTTTTGCTAAATCGGCCGCGTGAGCAGCAATTTTATAGGTAATTACACCTTCACGAACATCATCACGATTTGGTAAACCTAAGTGTTCTTTTGGCGTTACATAACAAAGCATTGCTGTACCATACCAACCAATATTGGCTGCACCAATAGCCGATGTAATATGATCATAACCTGGAGCAATATCTGTAGTTAAAGGCCCTAATGTGTAAAAAGGTGCTTCTCCACAGTGTTCTAATTGTTTATCCATATTGGCTTTTACCATGTGTAACGGCACGTGACCTGGACCTTCAATCATAACTTGAACATCATGCTTCCAAGCAATTTGTGTTAATTCACCTAGTGTTTCCAATTCTGCAAATTGAGCTTTATCATTAGCATCTGCAATAGAACCTGGACGTAACCCATCTCCTAAAGAGAAAGCCACATCGTATTCTTTCATAATCTTACAGATATCCTCAAAGTGAGTATATAAGAAATTCTCCTGATGATGGTGTAAACACCATTGAGCCATAATAGAACCTCCACGAGAAACAATTCCCGTCATACGTTGAGCTGTCCATGGTATATAAGCCAAACGAACTCCAGCATGAATTGTAAAGTAAGAAACGCCTTGTTCTGCTTGTTCAATTAACGTATCGCGGAATAACTCCCAAGTTAATTTAGTGGCATCTCCTTTTACCTTTTCTAAGGCTTGGTAAATTGGTACTGTCCCAATTGGAACTGGTGAGTTACGAATAATCCATTCACGTGTTTCGTGAATATTATCTCCAGTGGAAAGATCCATGATTGTATCGGCTCCCCAACGACATGCCCAAACCGACTTCTCAACTTCTTCTTCAATAGAAGATGTTACAGCTGAATTACCAATATTGGCGTTGATTTTCACTAAAAAATTACGACCAATAATCATTGGTTCCATTTCTGGGTGATTGATATTACAAGGTATTACCGCGCGTCCTCTTGCTACTTCTTCTCTTACAAACTCAGGCGTAATTTCGAATGCTGGTGTGCTTGCTCCAAAATTTTCACCTTGGTGTTGCTTTCTTAAAGCTTTATATTCTTGAATTTTTTGATTCTCACGTATGGCAATATATTCCATTTCTGGAGTAATGATTCCCTTTTTTGCATAATGCATTTGGGAAACGTTTTCACCTTTCTTTGCCTTTAATGGCTTGTGAGTATATTCAAAACGAAGGTAATCCAATCCACGATCGGCCGCTCTTTTTCGTCCAAAAAACGAAGAGATATCTCCTAATTCTTCAACATCACCACGTTTCAAAATCCAATCTTTACGGATTGGCTCTAAACCTTTTTGTACATTAATTTCGATAGACGGATCTGTATAAGCTCCAGATGTATCGTAAACCGTAATTGAAGGATTTTCTTCAATTACTTTTTTGGTTGCTTGGTCAATGGTTGGCGATAATTCAATTTCTCGCATGGCCACTCTAATTTCAGGGTGTATTTCACCTTGAACATAAACTTTTTTAGAATTTGGGAATGGATTTCTACTAATCTGTCCCTGCTGTGGAATTTTTTCTTTTTTACCCATGGTGTATTAATTTAACCGCCTTGACTAGCAGTAATGATGTTGATTGATTGATTTTCTTCAAGAATTGTAGTTTCCCATTGTTGTTGAGGAATAATTTGCATTCCCACAGCAATAGCAATACCCTGACGTTGTTGAATATTGAGTTCGTTTAAAAGCTGAAACAAATTAAGGTTTTCGCTAACGTCTTTTTGTTCTTGATTTACAGTGATTTTCATACTTTTCTAAAAATTAGAAAAGTGCAAAGGCGAGGTTCTTTGAATAGAAGTGTAATACTTTTCCCTACGTTAGTGTTAGCTAAATCAGGTTCAAAGGGTAATTCTCAGCCTTGGGCACCCCTAAAGTTTGGTCAAATGTACAAAAAAAAATACTTGTTAAGTTTTGATAAAGGGTTATACCTACTTGTCTCTAATAAATTACATATATAGAATTTTCAAATGGTTTTAAAAATTACTACTTTAGGGGTAGAAATTGACATATTAGAACTAGTAAATTGCAAGAATAAATTATTAATCAAAAATAAATTAAGAGATGAGTAACGTCAAGTATTTGAATTTAGATCTATCAGAAGATGATGGGTGGTTAAGAGGAGAGTTTCATACATTCAAAACTAAATATGATATTGGTTTAGGGTTTCGTGAGTATGAAAGTGTTATTGATCGAAATAACATTGTTTATAACAAATTTGGAGGTTGGTTTTTAGATTATGTTTTACATATAGCTCAAGGTAATATGCCATACCCACCTCCAAAAGGTTCAATTTCATCTTATAAATCATTAAGAGAAAAAGTCAATAATAATCCTAAAATAAAAAAATTAATTTTTGAATGCATTTCAAGAAGTAAAAGGCTGTATAATTTAAAAATTGAATTTTTAGAGCCCGTTTCAGATAATTATGACTTTTATCAAAATCCATTCAAGTGTTCAAATGGATACAGTTATGGAAGAGCTCTAGTTGTTCATAAAAATCCTTCATCTACAAATTTTGTGATTGAAGCCAATAATATTCATATTGAAGATGGAAAAGATTATGTAATAATATTGGGGGATAATGTAAATAAACATCCAGGGGAAATAATATGTGAAGGATCAGCAAGTTCGTTATTATCCGTTTTTGCATTTAAGTTTACTTTTTAAAATGGTGAAGTATATTTTTTTAATGTTAGTCTTCTTTAATAATTTAGAAAGTAAATCTAAGAATGTAATTGAAGATAAAGTTTTTGAATTATGCTATACAATAGACTCCTTATCAAGAATTAATGATAGTTTATGTAAGGTCGAATTAGATAGGTTTTATGAATTTATAAAACCTATTTCTAATTCTGAATATTTTAGTTACTATTATAGACGAATTGGTTTATACCACTATAGAAATGAGAATTACCTTAAGGCAATTGAATTTTACTCTCAATCTGTTAAATTGAGTGAGACAATTTCTGACTCTTGGTCATTGGCATCAGATTATTCTAACATAGGTGATGTTTATTTTGCGATGAAAGAGTTTGATAAAGCACTATTACTATATCAAAAATCTAATGTTTATTATTCTTATATAGAAAATGTTCCGTTTTTTGATGGTTTCATAAAATATCAATTAGCTAAAACATATTATGCCCGAGATGAATTTCATTTAGCGATAGGGTTTGCAATTGAAGCAATGCCTCTATTAGAAAGTAATTCAAATTATTCTAAAGAAATTAATGATGAGAAATATAGAGCTGAATATTTATTTAAAAATCATCTCTTACTTTCTAGATTATATTTAAATAATAAATTATATGATAAAATGTCCTTACATTTAAAACAAGGATATTTTTATTTGCATAAATATAAATTAGATAATTTTATAGAAGAATACGAATTAATTAAATATAAATATGAACTGTATTCGACAAATGAAATAAAAGAAAAAGAATTTTTATTTAAATTTTTATCTAAAGTTAGATTAAGAAAACAACAAAATTTATGTTTAGAATTCTTTGAATTGTTAAGAGATCATGCAAAAATTGAAAAGCATAACGAAAACATTATTGCATATTCTGATTCAATAAATTTATATACAGAAAAAATCTTTAACTACGACAAAGCAAAAGCTATTAGTCATTATCAGGCCAAATTCGAAACTCAAAAAGCCGAATTTGAACGAGAGAAAGCTGAAATTGAAACTCAAAAAGAAAAACGTAAAAGCTTACAATACTTAATCGGATTAATTGCTTCTTTATTAGGAATTGCATTTGTTATTTACATCTGGAAAACCAAACAAAAGGCAGATCAATCTAAATTAAAAATAAAAGACTTAAAGATCTCTTCCCTACTCCATAAAAATGAATTGGAAAATTTAAATGGGATACTTGAAGGACAGGAAAAGGAAAGAGACCGTATTGCACAAGACTTACACGATAGTGTTGGTGGTATGTTGGCCAGTGTAAAAATGCACTTTAACGCCATTGTATCAAATAATAACTTCTCTAACGACTACGAAGAAAATTTGTTTAATAAGGCAAATACCCTCCTCGATGAGTCTTGTACAGAAGTAAGAAGAGTTGCCCATGACCTACATACCGCCATGCAAAAACAAGGTGGATTAAAAACTCAGCTCATTAATCTAAAAAATGCAGTGAAAATTTCAAATAAAATGGAAATTTCCGTATTTTATGATGTGGATGAACAATTGCTTCCATCTGCAATAGAAAAACAACTCTACAAAATCACTTTAGAGTTAATGAGTAATACCTTAAAACACGCCAAAGCAACAAAGGTGAACTTGCAAATTATTGGTCACGATAAAGAAATAGATTTTATTTTTGAAGACAATGGAATAGGCTTTAAAGTAGAAGGTATTGAAAGAGGATTGGGCCTAACATCAATAGAAAAACGTGTCAAAAAAATGGGAGGAATTTTACAAATTGATTCCCATGAAAAAAGCGGATCAACATTTATTATATCCATTAACCTTCCTGAATTATGAAAAAAATAAAACTTGTTATAGTAGACGACCACAATATATTTTTGAAAGGGGTGCATATGTTACTAGAGAATCACGAAAAAATAGAAGTGGTTAAAACCTTTTTAAAACCCCAATTGTTTTTACATTATATAAAAGAGCATGAAGTTGATGTGGTTTTAATGGATTTAAACATGCCCGAAATCAATGGAATTACCTGTGCCAAGGAAACCAAAATAATAAATAGCGACATTTCGATAATAGCGCTTTCTATGCATTTTGAAGAGCAATATATTACTGCAGCTTATCAATCTGGGTTCAATGGCTATTTATTGAAAAACTCTTCAATTCAAGAATTGGAAGAAGCAATTATGGACGTGTATTACGGAAAAAAACACTTCTCAAAGGAATTGGGTAACCTTAAAAACATAAAAAAGGAATCGACTACTGCCGAGCTTATCAATTCGATTACCGATAGAGAAAGGGAGATTGTTAAATTACTGTATGAAAATTATTCTACTAAGGAGATTTCTGATAAAATTTTCATCGCAGAATCGACGGTAAAAACCCACCGAAGAAATATTCTTAAGAAATTACAAATAAGCAGTACTCCACATTTAATAACCTTTGTTAATAAAAACAAATTATTACTTTTTGATTAATCAAAAAGCTGAAAACATCGAAATAAAAAAAGGTGAAGTTATTAATAATTTAACTTCACCTTTTTTGGTTCTTATTATTTATTCCCACTCAATTGTTGCAGGTGGTTTAGAGCTTATGTCATATACAACTCTATTTACACCTCTAACGCAGTTTATTATTTTGTTGGATATTTCAGCTAAAAAATCATAAGGTAAATGTACCCAATCTGCCGTCATTCCATCTGTAGATTCTACAGCACGAAGGGCTACAGCTTTTTCATAGGTTCTTTCATCTCCCATTACACCAACAGATTGAACTGGAAGCAAAATTGCTCCAGCTTGCCAAACTTTATCGTATAATCCATGCTCTTTTAATCCATCTACAAAAATAGCATCTACGTCTTGAAGAATAGAAACCTTTTCAGGCGTAATATCTCCCAAAATACGAATGGCTAATCCAGGACCTGGAAAAGGGTGACGTCCTAACAAATCAGGACTTAATCCCATTGCTTTACCAACACGTCTTACTTCATCTTTAAATAGCAAACGCATTGGTTCTACTATCTTCAACTTCATATAATCTGGCAATCCTCCAACATTATGGTGAGATTTAATAGTTGCAGAAGGTCCACCTGTTGCAGAAACAGATTCTATAACATCTGGGTAAATTGTACCTTGAGCCAACCATTTTACATCTTTAATTTTCGCAGATTCTTGATCAAATACATCAATAAATACCTTACCAATGGCTTTTCTCTTTGCTTCTGGATCAGACAATCCAGCCAAAGCCGAATAGAATTGCTCTGAGGCATCTACACCAATAACATTTAACCCTAAATGCTCGTAATTTTTTAGTACGCTTTCAAATTCGTTCTTACGTAAAAGTCCGTTATTAACGAATACGCAGTATAAATTTTCACCAATGGCTTTGTTTAATAAAACAGCTGTTACCGATGAATCAACACCTCCAGACAATCCTAAAACAACCTTATCGTTTCCTAATTGAGCTTTTAATTTAGCAACAGACTCTTCAACAAATGAATCTGGAGTCCAATCTTGTGAATATCCACAAACATCTACCAAGAAATTTTTCAGAATGGTTAGACCATCTTTTGAGTGATAAACTTCTGGATGGAATTGGATTCCGTAAGTTTCCTCTCCTTGAATATGATAAGCCGCTACTTTTACATCTTTGGTAGATCCAATAATCTCAAAAGATTCTGGAATAGAAGTAATCGTATCTCCATGACTCATCCAAACCTGAGAATTTGTTGGTACATCCTTCAACAATACATTTGAATCATTTACCTCTGATAAATTAGCTCTTCCGTATTCTCTATGTTTTGATGGACTTACCTCTCCCCCAGAAATTTTTGCTAAATACTGAGCTCCATAACAAACCCCTAACAAAGGAACATGCTTGCGTATATGATCTAGATTTGGTATTGGATGATTTTCATCATTTACAGAAGATGGACTTCCTGATAAAATAACACCTTTTACGTTTTCATCTATTGTTTCAACCTTATTAAAAGGATGTATTTCACAGTAGATATTCAACTCTCGTACTCGTCGAGCAATAAGTTGAGTATATTGTGATCCAAAGTCTAAAATGATTAGCTTTTCTTGCATGAGAATTTGTTTTTTGGATAGAAAGCACAAAAATAGAATTTGTAAATGAAAGCTACAATAGAATAAGTGCTTTTTTAGAACTCCCTTAGGAATTAATCATAAAAAAAGCATCTTGAAATGAATTTCAAGATGCTTTTTTTTATTGTGATATTCTGATTAACGTATCAATTGAACAAATCCATCAGAAACATGGTCATGTCCAAATTTATCTTTAAACTCAGCAATCCAGATATAAGATCCTTCAGCAATATTTCCTTTAGTATCTCTACCATCCCATCCTTCAAAAATATTTGTAGATGTATAAACAATTCTTCCCCAACGGTCAGAGATTGTAATTTTAAAGTCATCTGGTACAATTTTATCTAAAACAGGTATAAACACTTCATTATTTCCATCTCCATTTGGTGTAAACACTGTAGGTAATAAAAACTCAGGTTTAACCACACGTATTGTTTTTACAGCAAACTCCTGACAACCGGTTGCGTCGGTTACAAACAAATGCACTTTATACTCTCCGATATCTGAATAAGTATGTTTTGGGTTTTGTTCGAAACTTACCTCAGAATCTCCAAACTCCCAATGCCAATTCGTTAATGTTGTATGTGGATTAGGTTCTGTTAGATCTGTAAAGGTTACCGCACCATCTGCCAAGTTCACCTCTAAAGGCATATCAAAGTCAACAATTGGGGAATATAAATCAAGTATTTCAATATCTCTTACTATTTCACAACCATTATCATCAATTACTTTCAGTTCATATGAACCAGAAGTTACTTGCTGTTGTTTAGTTAAATTAATCGTCTGTTTTCCATTTACATAATAAGTATATGGAGGATTTCCATTTGCTGGAACAAAGTCAAACATTCCTGTAAAAGCTCCACATTTGTTATGATCAAATTCTTCTTTAAAGAAATAAAGCGGATTTGGATCAACCAATGTATAAGAAATTGTATCCTTACACGTTGTAGGTGAAACAACCACAACATCATAAGTTCCAGCACCCAATCCTTCTAAATTAATTGGAATTTCATTAGAAAAATAAGAACCTACATTATTACCTGCATTATTGTACACTTCCACTGACCATTCTTTATTATAACCTCCATGGGGTTGGAATGAAATAATACCGCTTTCTTCTTCGAAGCATAATGGATCAGTAATATCTGCATGTACCTGGGGTTTAAAATATTCATAAGGAACTAGGGCTTCTAGAGTATCCACACATCGAGGCCTAGAAGGAGAAGAATAAGCTATACTATAATATCCTCTTTCTAAATTATTAAATGTAATAGGAACGTTAGAATTTATGATACTTTCTACAACATTACCATTAACATCTAACAAATTCATTGACCAAACCTCATTACTTGGTCCACATTCCTCTTCTATATAGACATCTATTCTTCCGTCATCCATTCCTTCACAAGATTCACCTGTAACTGAAGTTTCAAAACCAGGACATCCTAATAATACCGGAAGGTCAGCCGAAATAGTATCTCCACAAACTTCAATACTTACTGAAACATATGTTGGCAAATCATCCAAATGAGGGGCTTGATAATTAATTTCGAATCCACGAGCAAATTCATTACCAAGTGTATCATACCAAATAGGCTCTGCAAAATTGGAATAGACTGGGTTAAATTGATATGTATAAGTCATGGATGTACCTGTACCGCTAGGGGTAAACAAGGTCGTTTCATTAGTGGTATTCCAAGGATCAGAATGGTTTCTTGGAGCTCCTGTAATAGGGTCAACAACGATAACAGCTGTTGTTGCATCCTTACCTAATCCATGTACACCAGCTCCATCATTCCAACCACTTCCGTGTCCAACTCCACCGGGAACACAATTTTCATAATTTGCAATTGAAGTCATAATTTCATTTGATCCTTCAAATAAAACCAAACTACTTGCAAGACATAAGTCATCACATGCGCCACCAAACATTTCTAAATCTTTCCAAATTACCATAAAGACTCTATTTGGTGCAACTCCTGCCGTACCGCTAATAATTGCCGAACCCGGACCAGGTTCAGAATCTGTAAATGGAGCCATAACCGAAGTGTAACAATGGGTATTTCCAGCATTTGGTATATCTGCATTAATCGACCATTGTGAAAATGAAAGTGGTGCTGGTGCTGGTGGAGAAGCTAATGTTGCATCAAAAGATAAATAACCATTTGAACTAATTGTACCTTGCGTATAGTTTACTCCAAAGAAATTAAAAGTAAAGCCAAAATTAATTAGTCGAGAAAATCGATCATCCTGAGTGACTGGAACTGTATCAAAATTATTAATTTGAAAATCGACATTATCAAACCCTACAGGCTTTACACTGACCTGTTTATATTCATAAGACTCACAAATTTCAATGGCATCTACACTGAAGACATTTTGAGCATAACCCAAAAATGGTAAAAAAAGTAAAAGAAAAAAAGAAAAATAATTTTTAAACATGACTGATGTTTTTAATGAAACTTCTAACAAAAATACACTTTTTTGTTAAATTTCAAATTATAAAAAGTGTTAACTTGCCACAAAAACAAATATAATGAAACTTATTCCAATTCAAACCGGATTATTTAAATTAGATGGTGGCGCCATGTTTGGAGTTGTTCCTAAGTCGTTATGGACGAGAACAAACCCAGCAGACTCAAACAATTTATGCCCTTGGGCCATGCGTTGTTTGCTTATTGATACTGGCGATAAAAAAATACTTATTGACAACGGTATTGGGAATAAACAATCCGAAAAGTTTTTTTCACATTATCACTTACATGGTGATTTTTCATTGGTCAAATCTCTTAATGATAACGGTTATGAGGTAGAAGATATAACAGATATGTTTTTAACCCATCTGCATTTCGATCATTGTGGTGGTGGTATTATCCAAAATGAAAAAGGTGAATATGAAACTTTATTTAAAAATGCAACATATTGGACTCATAAAGATCACTGGAAATGGGCAACAAATCCGAATGCTAGAGAAAAGGCTTCTTTTTTAAAAGAAAACATCTTACCTATGATGGAATCTGGACAATTAAAATTTATTGACGAATCCAACCATCCGTTCTCAGATGTCTTTGAAATAAAAACGTATTGTGGTCATACAGATGCGCAAATGATACCTTTTATTAAATACAATGGAAAAACAATTGTATTTATGGCAGATTTACTTCCAAGTACTGGTCATATTCCTTTACCATATGTTATGGGTTACGATACAAGGCCACTATTAACTCTTGATGAGAAAAAAGCATTCTTAGAAGAAGCTGCAGGGAATGATTACATCTTATTTTTAGAGCACGATTATTATAATGAATGTTGTACTGTAAAACAAACCGAAAAGGGAGTCCGACTAAACCAAACATTCCCTCTATCTGAAATATTATAGAATGAATAAAACCATAACTTTCGACAAATTTATCCGATGGATTATTGCATTACTTATTATAAGCGGAATATTTATCCTCATCAATAGGTTATCAAGTGCACTTATACCGTTTTTTCTAGCCATTTTTTTGGCGTACTATTTAAATCCTTTAGTTCTATTTTTTCAGAATAAACTAAAAATTAAAAAACGTGGACTTTCAATTCTATTGAGTTTTGTAAGTTTATTTATTGGATTCGGAATTCTTTCAGCCGTTTTATCACCACTCATTTACAGCGAGATTTCTGCATTGCAACCTTTAACTCAAAAATTTCTTCAGAGTGAATCTATGAAATCTTTAGAAGGGTTACCATCAATAGTAGAAACCTATGTCTTAGAATTTAAGGACTCTCCACAAATTAAGGAAATGCTGTCTGGACTAGATTATCAAAGTATTATAGGTAAAATACTTGATCAAAGTTCGGCCATTTTAGGAGGATCTATAAGTTTATTAATGGGATTATTTAGTTTGTTTACACTGATTCTTTATCTAGTTTTTATTCTAGCGGACTACCAAACTTTCTCAAAATCTTGGCCCAATTTAATACCCATAAAATTTAGAAATCAAAGTACAAAACTGGTTTCAGATTTTCAAGTTGGCATGGACACCTATTTTAAAGCACAAGCCATGGTTGCCCTATTTGTAGGTATTTTATTCGCAATCGGGTTTTCAATTATCGATTTACCAATGGCCATATTATTTGGTTTATTTGTAGGTGCCTTAAACATGGTGCCTTATTTGCAAATATTCGGATTGTTACCTGCCGCTTTTCTCGCTTTAATGCAAAGTGTTGATTCTGGAAACTCATTTATTTATTGCTACGGACTTGTTTTACTCATTTTTGCTGTGGTTCAAATTATTCAGGACAGCGTTTTGGTTCCAAAAATTATGGGTAATGTAACCAGTTTAAATCCAGCAATCATTTTACTTTCACTTTCCATTTGGGGAAGTTTATTAGGTGTAATAGGAATGTTAATCGCTATTCCAGTAACAAATTTAATTGTGTCTTATTACAAGGCATTCATCAAAAAAGAAGACATCGCACACGCTGAGCGACAATAATTATGGCCAAAAAGAAGAAAAAATTTTATGTAGTTTGGGAAGGTCACCGTCCTGGGCTTTATTCGGATTGGAACAATTGCAAAAAACAGATTGACGGTTTTGCTGGAGCAAAATATAAATCTTTTGAAACTTTACTTGAAGCTGAAAAAGCTTTAAAAGGCAATTGGAAAGATTTTGTTGGACAAAACAAGAAACCCAAATTAGAAGAAAAAGATTGGATAGATCTTGTGGGACTTCCCGAAAAAGGAAGTTTAACAGTTGATGCCGCTTGTGCTGGGAATCCAGGAAAAATGGAATATAGAGGCGTTGACTTAGACCGTGGGAAAGAATACTTTAAGCTTGGTCCTTTTGACCATTCAACCAACAATGTTGGTGAATTTTTAGCTTTAGTACACGCTTTGGCCTTAATAAAAACTGGAAAAGTGTCGTTTAAAACAGTCTATTCTGATTCTAAAATAGCCATGGCTTGGGTGCACGCAGGTGTATGTAGAACAAAATTAAAGCGAACAAATCAAAATAAAGACAGTTTCGAATTAATATTCAGAGCAGAGAAGTGGTTAAAAGAAAATACCTTCTCAACAGACATAAAGAAATGGGAAACTAAGTATTGGGGAGAAATCCCAGCCGACTTTGGCAGAAAGTAATTTCACAAAGTCCTTATAAATGAGGAGGAAAAATTTAAATTCTATTCTCTAAATTTGAAGTATCTACGTTTATAATTAATCAAGTCGGTTTTTTTTTAGTTTTATTTGTTTTTGTAGTTTAAAAACAATGAATTTGTTTTTGTAAGCCCTTTCCAGATGTAAAGGGCTTATTTATTTTTCACATTAAGCAATTCAAAACTTTTTTTATGCACCTCAACTCCATTAATGATTAAAGAGACTTCTTGTGATCCTGAATAGTATTTACGTGTACTAATGGCTTTTAACATATGTTTTTTATTCAAAATATTACATTCACCTTTTTGCCATTCTCTTTCACTCCATTTAAACACTTTTCTAGATAAACTACCGTTCGCTTTTAAAAAGTAAATACCATATTCTAGCCTGATTTTTATTTTTTCAGAACTTAAATTTTTTAACTTAACTTCAAATTCTAAAGGATTTCCAAACACAACCTCTTTAGAAATAACATTTAGTTCTGAAACCTCAACACAATCCAAAGAACAATATCCAAATAAAGTCATCATCCTTGTATTTCCTTGCTTTAATAACGTTCTTGCACCATGCTTTACAACCCAATCCACATGATTATTATAGCCTTTCCAATTTTCTAACAAATCACAAACTAATTCGGGATGATCTTTTGCTATATCATTGATATTATTGGCAACGCTACGCCTCACAGATTCCGATTCATCGTTTTTCAACTGTTCCAAAATCGATAAAATCGGATTAGGATCTTTTTTGTAATCCTCTAAAGCCATAGCCCAAGGCAATCTCGGTCTACAACCCTCTGTTGCCAATCTCCTTACCATGGCATGATCATGAGTACTCCAAGTTTTCATCTGATCCAACATTTTAGTCGGATACTTTTTCAAAAACGGTCGAACAGCAAATTCACAACTCGATTTTTTTGTAATTTCCTCCATACAAACTACTGATTCCTTAAAATCATTTAATCCATACACTTCAATAAAATCAGGGAAAAACATCAATTCAAATCCCAAATTATTCATTGTTTCGGATTGTTGAACGTACTTAAACAAGGTTAATAATTCTTTGTGATTCACCTTAAAATCGGGATCTAAAAAAGAATGCATGGTTATGGCTATATGCCTCATTCTTTCTTTAAGTTCCATGTTTTCCCAATCTTCTGTATAAAGTCTTTTATTCCATTCTTTAATAGAAAAATTAGAATTAACCTTAGCGAATCCACCAATTAAATGCTCAAAAAAAGTTTCGTTGTAAATTAATTTTAAAGCTACTGCCATAACTATTTATTAAATTGATAACGTACGTTTAGTCCAAAACCGCCAGCTCTAAAGGTCGTGTGATCTACAATTTCCAATTGAGGTCTCCAATCTAAACCTAAAGTCATCGGAAAATCAATAAACTGATACTCAACTCCAATTTCAGATGCAAGGCCTAAATCAAAGTCCTTCCCTAATATTATATATGGCCCCGCCCCAACGTACCAATGTAAATCTGGGTAATCGTTTATTGGCAAAAAAGATAAATTCCATAAAGCCGATACTCCCAATCCTCGATCAGAAAATGACAAATTTGCGTGCACTCTGCTGTTATTTTTAATATCAACCAATGCATCTATTGCCACATTATTTTCTAAAACATTACCAAATCTTAAACCTAATTCTTGTGCATTCATTTGTGTTGTAAACCCAACAACAGCACAGATAAAAATACCAAATATGTTCTTTTTCATAATTTTCAACTATTATTCAAAGGTATTAAATGCACTTCATTATCGACATAAATTGTCCTATTATCTTTTTGATAAGTCAAATTTAGGATGTCTTTTCATTAATACGTAATTTAGCGCAAATCCAAAACTATTTTTATGTCTATAGATCAGTTCCTAGAACAAGAAATTTCTTTAAAGAAATTAGAATTATACATCATCGATTTACCTCAACTTATAACTTTTAAATCGGCAATTGGTGTTCGAAAGTCTAGAAGAGCTATGATTGTAAAATGGGTAGATAAAGATGGTTATTGTGGTTATGGAGAATGTTCATGTAGACCAGATCCTTTTTATTCCGATGAATTTTTGAAGGGAAGTACGTTAATGATTCAAGATTTCTTATTTGAACGTATTAAAAAAGCAAAAACCTACGGTGCATTTATTGAAACCATGAAAAAAATTCGTGGATGGAATTTCACTAAAGCCTCTTTAGAATTTGCTTTGAATGATTTATTGCTAAAAAAGCATGGTTATGATATTTTATCGACCATAAAATTAGATAAGCTAGAAAAAGTACCTGTAGGAATTTCATTAGGTTTACAACCAAATTATAAAACGCTAAAAAAGAAAGTTGAGGAATCGATTGCACTTGGTTATAGCCGTTTAAAATTCAAAATAAATCCAGAGACCAACCCTAAGGATTTCAAAAAAATACAACAACAATACCCTGATATTTATTTAAGTTTTGATGCAAATGGTTCGTTTTATGAAAAAGATTTTCCTGTAATGGAAGAGTTTGCAAAACTCAAAGTAATGATTGAACAGCCTTTTCCACCAAGTCGATTAGACATTGCAAAAAAAGCAAGAAAAAAGCTTTCACCAATGTTTGTTTGTTTAGACGAAAGTGTAAAATCTATGGGGGATCTGAAAATAACAAATACGCTGAATTTAATTAACGAGTTAAATTTAAAACCAGGACGTGTTGGTGGACTTTACAATAGTATTTTAATGTTGGAATATTGTAAGAAAAAAAATATTCCGTGTTGGATTGGCGGAATGTTTGAAACGGGAATTGGAAGAACGGCCAATTTACGTGTTGCTCAATTTTTACCAAATGCTCAAGCACATGACTTAAGTCCATCTCACCGTTATTTTGCCGAAGATATTATTGATGATCCAATAGAAATGACAAAAAAGGGAAAGGTGAAAATGTCTGAATTGAACTACGCTCACGTCAATAAAAAGCGATTAAAAAAGCATACAGTTTCTAAAATTGTAATAGAATAAACATGAAAACGTACGATAAAATTATAAAAGGTGGATTGGTTTATAATGGAGAAAATACACCTCCACAAAAATTGGATATTGCCATAATTGGTGATAAAATTTCCCTTTTAAAAGAAAATATAGACGCTAATTTAGCTCAAGAAACCGTAAATGCTGAAGGTTTAATCATTACTCCAGGATTTATAGATCCTCATGCCTCTACTGGTTTTGGTTATTTTTACCCAAACGCAGCAGATCATAAACTTTATCAAGGAATTACAACCGAAATTTTCGGAAATTGCGGAACATCGCCAGCTCCTATTGGTAAACATTTAAACGAGACTATGGAACGCTTATCTAGCGAATTAGAGTTTCCGTTTGATTGGTCATCTACAACCGAATATTTTGACAGAATACAAGATAAAATACAATTTAATGTGGCGACCTTAATTGGTCACAGCACATTGCGTTCTGGTTTTTTATCGGATTGGCATAATGTTTCTGATGCTGATTTAGAAGGTATGAAAATAGAAACAGCCAAAGCCATGGACGAAGGCGCCTTAGGTATTTCTACTGGATTAATTTACTCTCCAGGATGCTTTGCAAAAACCGAAGAAATTGTTGAGCTTACAAAAGTTGCAGCTTCAAAAGGTGGATTATATGCATCTCACATCCGAAACGAAAGAGAAGATATTATTGAAGCGATAGATGAAGCCCTACATATTGGAGATCAAGCCAATTGTAGAGTATTAATTAGTCATCTTAAATCGGCTGAACAACAAAACTGGGGAAAAGTACCAGCAATAATTGATAAAATAGAAGATTACAACAAAACCCACGACCAAAAAGCTTGGGTAGATGTATATCCTTATACAGCCGTTTCAACAAAACTTAGAGCTTTTATTCCAAAATCTTTCTTGGCCGATGGTATAGACAATATTCCAAATAAGCTAAAAGAAGAAACTGCCGTAAACGACATAAAAGCGTGGATTGAAATGAAAGGTTACGAGTTGGATGGAATGCTTGTAATTTCTAATGAAACCGACGAAAAGTACATCAATAAAACCGTTGTACAAATTGCAGAGGAAAACAATATTTCTTTAGCTCAAGCCATTGTCAATACACTAAAAGCCGATTCTGATACTTGGGTTGTATATCACTGTATTTCCGAAAAAGATATGGATTATGCCATTACCTGGGAAAACGCCATGATTTGTACAGACTCATGGAGCTATCCGATTAACGCGCCTAAAGTTATTGGAAATCCTCACCCTAGATCTTACGGGGCGTTTACCACTTATTTAGAACGCTACCTTATTAATAATAAAATCCTATCTATAGAAGAAGGTATTTATAAAATAACTCATTTACCTGCCAAAGTATTTAACCTTGAAGGTCGTGGTTTATTAAAGGAAGGACATTTTGCAGATATTGTTGCATTTGATTGGGATGCTATAAAAGCAAATGCCACTTATTTAGACCCAAAACAATTGTCTGATGGAGTGAAGCACCTTTGGGTGAACGGAACTCAACTAATTAAAGAAGGAAAAATTGGAAACGAAACGCCTGGTAAAGTTTTAACGTTAGGTTAATTTTATTCTTATGTCTGAAATAACATTCGAAATTTGTAAAAGTGAGTACTATAAGGCTGTTGCCGATATTTACAACGAACATATATTACTTGGTGTAAGTAATATGGTAGACACCACTGTAGATGCTTCTGTAATTGAATCGTGGATCTCTAAATTTAACAGCCGAGAACGTCTTTATACATGTCTAAAAAATGGTAAAGTTGTTGGTTGGGGAATTATTAAAAGATATTCCGATAGAGAGGGTTATAAATTTGCATGTGAAACGGCTATTTATCTAAAATCATCCGAAACAGGTAAAGGCTATGGTTCTAAAATGAAAAAATTTCTTATTGAGGAATGTAAACAGATGAATTATCGCCATTTAGTTGCGAAAATATTTGCAACAAATACGGCGAGTATCGCTTACAACGAAAAAATAGGTTATACAATAGTAGGAAGGCAAAATGAAATTGGATTTCGAAATGGAAAATGGTTAGATATGATTATTATGCAGTACATTATTAAATAATACATTCTAAACAACAGGTTTTCAAATCTAAAATTAATACGTCATCCAAATTATGTAATTATTGGATGACGTTTTTTATGTAAAACATCCCTTCAAAACAGTATGAAGAAGATTTCAAATTCTAAATAATCTCTGGTCATTACATTTTAAATACCCTACACTTATAAGAATAACTTTCTTCGTCATAATAAAACAGCACCATACCATCTTCCAATAATACTTGACTTACATAGTTTGTAATGTTGTTTTTCTCAACATAAACTCTTAAATTTTCAAATGCCGAACGTTCAGGATTTGACACTTGAAAATTTGAATCTAAAAATATTTCGTAGTGTTCGTTTAAGGAGTATTTCGAAACTGCAGCTCCAATAGCCACACCATTTTGACCAAATCCAGCATTAGCCTCATAATGATCTAACAATTTAAAAGATAAATAATATTTACCTTTAATTTCTCTTAACGAAAACGTTAAATCTTTTCTTTTAAAAAGACGTAAAAGATGCTTACCTTCATTTCTTTTCTCAGCCATATGCCTTTGGCTAACTGGAACATAAATGGAACTATCCGTCGTTCTTGGTGTGAAGAATCTATTTAACTCTTCTTCTTTGTAAAACTCCTTATAATACTTAACTCGTCCTGTTTCTATCTCTTGAGCTTTTAGCATGACTTTGCTATTATATACAGCAAAAACAAAAATTAAACGATCTGAAAATTCGAATTGAGATTTTAAATAATTCTCTTCGCCTTTAACATTTGTTTTAAAAGAATTTAAATTGTTGTTTATAGGATCAAAGTTCAAAAAATACTGCTGAGGTTCACCATCTTCATCTTTTTCTCCAAAATAAGGACCTAAAATCCAATTATTTTTTGAAACATAAGCTCCTAAAGAGTTAAAAGACATTGGATCGTATAAAAAATATTTCTGTTGAGAAATATTTTCTAGAAACTTATAATTAAATTTTATTTCCCAAATCGGGTAACCATTATAGTCCAAGGGAATATTCTCAACCTGATCATCGACATGCTTATCGATATAAAAAATCTTCTTTTTAGGATAAAAATACAATTCCGAAAATCCTTCATCGCCCAAATAAACGCGAATGCGCTTTTGTTTATACTTCGCATAAGAAATTAATTTATCTTTAGATTTTTGTGTGTTTAAATCTCCTTCGAAATATTTCCTTTTATATTCTTCGTCAGAACAGATCATTCTAAACGTATTTTTAGAAAGATCAAACTTGAAATCGATAATCTTCTCAAATCCAGTGAGGTTTAATATTATTTCACCCAAAGTTTCGCCTTCTACATTCGTAAATACAATACGATCTTTTCGATCTACTCTTCCTGCAAGATTGAGTATCACTTTACTCTCAGGATCGTAATTCTGTTTAATAGCGTTTATTGAATGTTCAGCTCCAGCTTCCTTTCCTGGTATTTCAAAAAGTAAATCTTGAGACCATAAAGAACAGGAAAAACATAAGGTAAATAGGACTAATAAAATCGAATTTAAATTGTTCATCATATTTCGTTTATTAAAAAATCAAACATAAAAAAAAGCACTCAAATTGAGTGCTTTTTTTTATATAAATATTGCGAAGATCTACTTCACGTACAATACATCTTTTACTGCTTGAGCAACCTCTGCAGCATCTGGCAAAAATTCTTCAACCAAAGTTGGAGCATACGCCATAGGTACATCCTTCGTATTAATTCTACGAATTGGAGCATCTAAATAATCGAAAATTGTTTCTTGCACTTGTGCAATTATTTCTGTTGCAATAGAAGCAAATGGCCAAGATTCTTCAAGAATAACCAAACGGTTCGTTTTCTTTACAGATTCTAATACCGTGTTTATATCTAACGGACGAATAGAACGCAAGTCAATCACTTCAACTTCAATCCCTTCTTCGCTCAACTTATTTGCAGCTTCTAAAGCTACTTTAGTAATTTTTCCGAAAGTTACTAAAGATACATGATCTCCAGCTTTTTTAATATCAGCAACTCCTAATGGAATAATATATTCTCCTTCTGGCACTTCACCAACATCACCATACATTTGTTCCGATTCAAAGAAACAAACTGGATCATTGTCGCGAATAGCAGCTTTTAATAAACCTTTTGCATCATAAGGATTTGAAGGTACAACTACCTTTAATCCTGGACAGTTTGCATACCAATTTTCAAAGGCTTGCGAGTGCTGAGCCGCTAATTGCCCTGCCGAAGCCGATGGTCCACGAAATACGATAGGTACATTAAATTGCCCACCAGACATTTGATACATTTTGGCAGCCGAATTAATAATTTGATCAATAGCAACCAAAGAGAAGTTAAAAGTCATAAATTCTACAATAGGACGTAATCCATTCATTGCCGCACCAGTAGCAATTCCAGCAAAACCTAATTCTGCAATTGGTGTATCTATAACACGTTTTGCACCAAATTCGGCTAACATTCCCTTACTGGCTTTATATGCTCCGTTGTATTCAGCAACTTCTTCTCCCATTAAGAAGATCTTTTCATCTCTTCTCATTTCTTCTGACATTGCCTCAGCAATAGCCTCTCTAAACTGAATGGTTCTCATATTTTATCTTGTATCGTTGTGTTCTAAATTAAAAAACATCCAAAAATAAGTAAATTTTAAGTACAAATGCACTTCTATGAAAATAAAAAGAAAAACTAAAATATTGATTTCTTCATTTTATTATCCTAAGCAGTTTTCCTTTTTCGTTTTTCTTTTGGTTTTGACTGCCATTTTATTTTATCTACACGGGTTTTTATGTCTTCAATAATAAGACTAAAGTCGCTTGAATAAATCACTCTTTCTTCTCTATTTGGAAATAACTTTTTGAAAGGAAATCTATATCCAACAAAATATTTTATTTCTACTTTGTTATCATTCAAATGAGATTCAGTTACTTTCAAATCTACAAACTCATTTGACTCACCTTCAAAAACAATAGGATATTGAGGAAAAGAAACTTCGAAATTCCGGACTAGAATTATTTTTTTATTAGATAAAGATTTTTTAGGGTTCCAATAAGCATCTGCTAGTGTAGTAATAGCCCATTCGGTTTCTTTAACTTCTGTACTGGCTTCAACTTTAATTAAATAATTTTCGATTAAACTATCCATGGCTAAATTAAAATTTAAAGGACTCAAACATGCCTGTTTACCAAATTCGGCACCTAGGGCATTAGAAAAATTATCTTCGAAAGAAAAACTCGAAAATTTTTCATTTAAAACAGGGGTTCTGGTTGCGCCATACCAAGATGCAATTTCATGCCAAGTAGACAACTCAAAAGCCAATTGACTCGCCAACTCTACGAGGTAAACATCGGAAGTTGAATCTGGAATATGTATACTCAATACTTTTTTTCCTAATTCGAAGCCCAATGGCAACTCCACTTCAGAAAGACCTTTATTGTTTTTTAAAAGTTTAAATAAATAAGCTGTCCAATCTGCCTGATCTCTTATATGCCCTAAATCCAAAAAACCTGCTTTTTTGGTATAAATTAATCCATTCGATTCATTTTTACCACCTAAATATTTATGTTCACCAATATGGTTTGAGGAAATAATTTTATTCACTCTAATAAATGGAATTCCAAATAATTTTAAATCCAATCCAAAGGCGCAACAAGGTCTCAAAATTCGTTTTTTAGGAATCGATTTGTTTTCTGGAATTTTACAAACTCCAATAAAAGAGATGAGAAACAATAAAATAAAAAGTCTTTGCATTTACAAAAGGCTAATAATAAAAATGAATACATTTTGTTGAAGCCACAAAAAGATGACTAGAATAATCAACATTATTTTGGTAAATATACTCATTTTGAATTCTTGCAATGCCGCAATATGATGAACTCAAAATCGAAAATCTACTCTAAATTCGGTAAATCCCAAAGTAAATACAATAATTTTAATAAATCCCACATCTACATTAAATCAACAAAAAAGCAACAAACCATCACTAATTATCAACAACTTACATTAGCAACAATAGGGACTAGACCCTATTTCAACCCTAAAAACATTGGAAAATGCCTTGTCGATTTGCATGTTTGTAATCCGAATAGTCGGGTAAACCATTAAATCAAATTATTATGAAAATCATTACACTAAAAGCAATTATTCTTTCAGCTTGTTTAACATGGGGTGGATTGGCTCAAGCTCAAAATCCATCGGCAATTATTTCAAAAGATATTAATATTGCCAATATCAACTCTGGCGTTTTAGAATTTGAAAACGAAACGATAGATTATGGAACCATAAAACAAAATGCAGATGGTGAAAAAGTATTTAAATTCGAAAATAAAGGTCAAGAACCCATTATTATTACTAGAGTAAAAACAAGCTGTGGGTGCACCGTACCATCTTGGCCAAAAGAGCCCATTTTACCAAACGAGACTGGCGAAATTAAAATTAAATATGATACAAAACGAGTTGGTGCCTTTCAAAAAACCATTACAGTTCTGTCTAATGCTTCAGAACCAAATAAAATCATCAAAATAAAAGGTAAAATACTTGCCCAAAATGCAAATTAAATAATACTTGCGATGATCAAAGATTAAGGTAAAACCGTTTTAATTTAGGTAAATAAACCAATTTTCACATTAATCTTTGATCATTTCTTACTCTTGTACATTTCCTTTTGTACCTTTATTCCAGTCTATTTATTATGATATGAATATTTCAAATTTTTTATTTTTTTTTCTTTCCTTGTTTATTTCTTTTTCAGGAAGTTGTATGTTCCGTTTTGAAGGAGAAGTTAATTCAAAATTTCATAATGCTTCAGCATATTTGATGCTAGTTGAAGATTTAAATCGGAAAAATCAATTCGAAATTGACCAGATTTTAGATGAGTGTGAGATAGATTCCTCGGGTTATTTCTCTTTTGTTGGCGACTATCTTCCTGAAAAAAATAGGGTTTATAAAATTTATATTGACCAATGTAAAAATCATATTTCAAATTCAAAACATCTATTACAATACTGCGACAATCACATTTCACAATTATTTATAGCTAACAATTCCGATCGTATTTTTTTTCCTTTAAATAATATGCATCAAATGTTTTGTTCAACACAGAGTAAAACATCTACCAATCTTTATATTTCTCAAATAGACTCCGTTCAATCCGAATTATTAAACTCTGCCTATGCGCTAAAAAGTAAAAAACAACGCACCCGATTATTTTTTAAGTATTATAAAACCCTTCAGGATTTCGGAAAACAATTACATGATCCGATTGCCGAATTGTATATCGCATTTTTACATGCCGAAAAAAGTGCATTTACTTATAATATGTTTAAAGATGATATTGAAGAAAATGATTATTATTTTGATTTGGTGGAACGTTTAAAATTGGAGTACCCAAAATCTGGATATGCTCAGAACTTAGCTTTAGAATTAACGCAGACTAGTCAAAAAAGAACAAATTATTCATTCAACTCATCTTTCTGGATTTTGTTGGTTTTATTTATTCTCTCTGTTGTGATGAATATTCTTTTTTACAAAAAAATCAAAACGAAAAACAACATAGTACAAGAAAACATAAAACCAATAGATTATAAAACAGCTCTAACCAAACAGGAGCAAAATATTTTTGAATTAATGCACAAAGGCTATTCTAACAAAGACATTGCCGAGGAATTATTTATTAGTTTAAGCACCGTAAAAACTCATATCAACAAGATTTACAACAAACTTAATATAAAATCGAGAAAAGAAATTAAACCATTTTTTAGTTGAAATTTTCATTTTACTTCCAAACTTGAAACAGAATTATGTTTTGTGGAATACCATGCATCAAATTCTTGATATAAGTGTTTTGGAACACATATATTTTCCGAAATACAATCTTTATAAAAATGACTATCTTGATACATCATTTCACACAATAAGTTAACCCGTTTATTTAAATCGGGATTGTTTGAGGTTAATTTTCCGAAATTCCCCCAAGTAGCGCTTCTATACAAAAAAACACCAAATTCTTCTGTCCAAAAATATGTTGTACATCCATCTATAACCCAAGGATTTTTGGCAAACTTATAAACAACATAATCCTTGTCTAATTTATAAGTATTTTTTTTTTACTGGAATCAACTTGATTGTATCAGATTTGATTGAATTGATGTTCAATTTAAAATGATCAACATATAAATTTAACTGATATAATACTGCTTCACGCCCCTCTACTTCTTTTGTAATTAAACATAGATTACTGTCTATAGTCTGACTATAATGAAAAGGAATATCGTAGATGTGATATTCTCCAAAATCCAATCTTTCATAATATTTATACGAAAATTCAATTTTAGTTTGTGGAATATCCCATTCTGTACAAGACAAGAACATAAAACTAAATATCAATAATGCTTTCAATTTCATAACTTTTTCGTTACAATTACAGAAAAACAAAAGTGTTGTAAAGCACAACAGCATTCTAATATTTATTACGTAGGAATACTTCATAAAACAATTTCAAATGACTTATTAAAAGTATGTATTTTAGCGACAATCTAGATTACAATGACTTAAAATAAGTTAAAAACATTCTAAATTTAATTGAATTTTAGATGTTTTAATATAAAGCTAAACATTTCAGCTTATATTTGTTTAATCAAAAAAAATAAAATCATGCTTAAAAAATTAGTTTTAACATTAGCTTTAGGATTAGGATTATCGACAGTTGCTTTTTGTCAAGAAGGAGTAAAAGAAGGATCTGCTGAAACAAAAATAGAAACAACAGCAAAAAAATCTTGCTGTGCTTCAAAAACAGATGCTGACAAAAAAACTTGTTCGAAAGCAGAAAAGAAATCTTGTTCTTCTGCCGATGCAAAGAAGTCTTGCTCAAAAGCTGATAAGAAATCTTGTTCTTCTGCCGATGCAAAAAAATCTTGCTCGAAAGCTGATAAGAAATCATGTTCAAAATCTGAAAAGAAGTCTTGCTCTAAAAGCGAAAAGAAATCTTGTTCTGGACATAAAAAAGCTTAATACCTTAGCTTAACATCATAAAAAAGTGATCGAAATCGATCACTTTTTTTTTATTGATGATTTTTGATTCTTTTTAACATTTCAACTTTCCGTTTTATTATATTACTAAAGGTATTAACAGTATATTTGATTCAGATTTGAATACTGAATTTATGAAAAGAACCATTTTAATTTCACTGTTTGCATTGTGTGGAACTGCTTTTGCACAAAACAAAATATGGAGCCTTAAGGACTGTATTAATTATGCCATGGATAATAATTTATCTTTGGAGCGGTCTAAGCTCAATCTAAATTCAGCTGAATACGATAAAAAAATATCAAAGTTCGATTTTTTACCTAACCTTAATGGTAATGCATCACAAGGTTTTTCATTTGGTAGAGCCGTTAATCCAACAACGAATGAATTTATAACCAGTAATATTTCCAATTTATCTTTCCAAGTCAACTCAAATGTGACCATATTTAATGCAGGACGATTACAAAACACATTTAAATTAAATAAAGCTCAAGTAAAATCTTCCGAATATGCATTAAAAGAACTTGAAAATGATATTTCTTTAAATATTGCCAATGCTTTTCTTCAAATTCTATTTCAAAAAGAACTTTTAGAGACCTCTGAACAACAATTAGAATTGAGTAAATCTCAATTGGAACGTATGAAAATACGTTTTCAAAATGGATTAGAATCGAATAGTAAATTATTGGAAGTTGAATCGCAATATTATACAGATCAACAATCAAAACAAACGGCATATTTTAATCTTCAAAATTCGAGGTTGAATTTATTTCAATTGTTGGACATTCAAGATTACGAAAACAACGAAATTGAAATCCCAACCATTGAAACACCTGAAACGATTGAACATTTATCAGTTTCTCAAATCTTTAACAATTCGAAACAACATTTACCTCAATACAAAAAAATTGAAGCTGATAAGAATGTAAGTCAACTCAATACAAAAGTAACCCGAGCCGCAAAACTACCTACCCTAACATTAGGTGCAGGTTTAGATTCCAGAGCATCAAAATTATTGGGGTCTGAAAATATTGCTACCAAAGACCAACTCGATGCAAACTTTTCTCAAAATGTAAATCTAAATTTAAGTGTTCCTATATTTAATAAATTTCGAAATAATATTAACATTCAAAAATCAAAATTAAGAGAACTTCAAGTCAATGTTGATGAAAAAGAATTAAATAATAAAATTTACAAAGACATTCAATCGTCTATGTTTAATGCTCAATCGGCTTATGAAGCTTTTAAAACATCTCAAAAAGCTTATGCAAGTAGTTCAGAATCTTACAACAATGCCAACGAAAGATATAAATTGGCACTATTAAGTTATTACGATTTTCAACAATCTAAAAACACTTTATTTGCTGCAAAATCTAAGTTGATTCAAGCGAAGTACGACTATATTTTTAAAACCATGATCCTAAAGTTTTATCAAGGACACCCAATAACATTAAACTAACATGAAAAAAAGAAATCTAAACATATTATCGATACTACTTACAAGTGGATTGCTTTTATCGAGTTGCGATTTTAATTTCGAAAAAGGTAAAACCATGGTTCATGTAGAACAAGTGGTAAAAGGTGATTTAATGGAATTTGTGTCGGCAAGTGGTAAACTTCAACCCGAAACAGAGGTGAAATTATCTCCAGATGTATCTGGAGAAATTATTGAACTTTTAGTAGTGGAAGGACAAAATATAAAACAAGGTGATTTTCTTTTAAAGATAAAACCCGACTTATATGAATCTTCGTTAAAAAAAATAAAAGCAAATTTAAGTAGTATCATTTCCAATTTAGAATCGGCAAAATCTAAATTGAAATTAGACAAAATAAACTACGAGAGAAATCAAACGCTTTTTGAAAAACAAATCATTTCCCAATCGGAATTTGATAATTCAAAAACCACTTATGAACAATCTAAACTTAATGTTGAATCGCAAAAACATCAGGTAGAAAGTTCGAGAGCTGCAGTAGAAGAAGCCAACAACAACTTAGGGTTTACAACTATTTATTCACCAGTTACCGGAACAATTTCTAAATTAAATATCGAAAAAGGTGAACGCGTTGTAGGTACTGGGCAAATGTCTGGAACGGAAATTATGACCATTGCCGATTTGGATTTAATGGAAGTAAAAGTTGAAGTTGGTGAGTCTGATGTCATGAAATTGGCTATTGGAAATCCATGTATTATTGAAGTGGATGCCTATTACAAAGAAAAATTTACCGGTAAAATAACGGAAATTGCCAGTTCTGCTAAAAACACAACAAGCCTTGATCAGGTGAGTAACTTTGAAGTTAAAGTAAGACTAGATAAGTCCTCTTACCAACATTTAATAAAAGATGGTAAAAAGCCTTTTAAGCCAGGAATGTCTGCCTCTGTAGAAATTCAGACAAACAAAGTGACTTCTAAATTAAAAATCCCGATTCAAGCAGTTACATCAAGAATTGATAAAACCAACGAAAAAGAACTCATAAAAAAAGGATTGGAACCTGAATTGAAGGAAGTTGTTTTTAAATACAACAATGGTAAAGTTGAGCAAGTTTTTGTTGAAACAGGAATTCAGGACGACAAGTATATAGAAATAATTTCTGGTGTATCTTTGCAAGATTTAATTGTAACTGCACCATACAATCAAATTTCAAAAAAACTTAAACAAAATAGTGAGGTAGATACAGTTTCGAAATCTAAACTTTACTCTAAAAAGGACTAATGGAAAACAATCCGGAAAAAACATACATTTTACATATAGAAACCAGTACAAAAGCTTGTTCGGTAGCCTTATCTGAAAATGATAATTGTATTGGTTATAAAGAATTTATTGGACAAAATTTTTCGCATGCCGAAAAACTACCTCTTTTCATAGAAGACATTATAACTGAAAGTGTCATTACAAAAAAAGACTTAAGTGCAGTTTCTATTTCTAGTGGACCTGGTTCATATACAGGCTTAAGAATTGGTTGTTCTACAGCAAAAGGACTTTGTTTTGCACTAAATATTCCTTTAATTTCTGTTGATTCACTGCAAATCCCTACCCAACTCAATAATCAAATTAAAGACAGTAATCTCGAATACATTTCGGTGATGAAAGCCAGGTTGAATGAAGTTTTTGTAGGCCACTATAAAAATAACGAAAGGCTATCGCCAGTACATTTTGAAGAAATAGAAACTGATAATTTTCAAAGTTTGCAGAACAATTCAATTGTATTTGTAGGTAATGCCATAGATATCGTAAAACCGCTTATAGAAAGGCAAGCTTTGTGGTCTATAGACGGTTTTGAGAATCCCTATTCGGCAAAGGGAATGGTAAAGCTAGCCTATTCGAAGTTTTTATCACAAACCTTTGAAGATTTGGCTTATTACGAACCTTTTTATCTAAAAGATTTTGTGGTTTTAAAGAAGAAAAGTAAATAACGCCACAAAAAATTCATCAAGAAAAGGATGGATTTTCATCAATTGTTTATCAACGACTTGGTTAAACAAAAGATCATCCAATACAAGTGAAAAATAAATTCCAAAATATAAGTTTGTAATTCCGATGGAATACATTATTTTTGGACATCGTAAAAAAGCATCTTTTAAAGAAAAAAAATAATGAGTGTTTTAGTAAACAAAGATTCAAAGATAATTGTTCAAGGATTTACTGGTAAAGAAGGTACATTCCATGCATCTCAAATGATTGAGTACGGAACAAACGTTGTAGGTGGTGTAACTCCAGGAAAAGGTGGGCAAACGCACTTAGATCGTCCGGTATTTAACACAGTTGCTGATGCTGTAAAAGAAGCCCAAGCAGATACATCGATTATTTTTGTACCACCAGCTTTTGCTGCTGATGCTGTAATGGAAGCTGCTGAAGCTGGAATTAAAGTTATTATCTGTATTACAGAAGGAATTCCGACAAAGGATATGGTTACCGTTAAAGAATACATTTCGGATAAAGACTGTACTTTAATTGGACCTAACTGTCCTGGAGTAATGACTGCTGGAGAAGCTAAAGTTGGTATTATGCCAGGATTTATCTTCGAAAAAGGTAGTATCGGAATTGTTTCTAAATCGGGAACTTTAACTTATGAAGCTGTAGATCAAATTTCTAAAGTTGGTTTAGGTCAAACAACTGCTATTGGAATTGGTGGAGATCCAATTATTGGAACGACTACAAAAGAAGCTGTTGAGTTGTTAATGAACGATCCAGAAACTGAAGGAATCATTATGATTGGTGAAATTGGAGGTTCTATGGAAGCTGAGGCTGCACAATGGATTAAAGAAAATGGAACTAAACCTGTTGTAGGATTTATTGCTGGAGAAACTGCTCCTGCTGGACGTACTATGGGACATGCTGGTGCAATTGTTGGTGGACACGACGATACTGCTCAAGCTAAAAAAGCAATTATGAGAGAATGTGGAATTCACGTTGTAGATTCTCCTGCTGATTTAGGTTCTAAGATGAAAGAAGTATTAGGAGCGTAATTATACAATCCTTTAACTATAAAAAAAGGCTTTTCGTTTATTCGAAAAGCCTTTTTTGTTTGCTGAAATAAATACACCTGAGTTATAAAAATTCGTCTACAATAATAGAATTTACATCTATTAAACCATGTTGAGTTGCGAAAATAATAAGACCTGCAATATTTTTAGCGCCCGTTTTTATTAAGAGATTAGATTTATGAGACTCAACTGTTCGTTTACTAATAAACAACTCCTCTCCTATTTCTTTAGACGTCATCTGCTTACAAAGCAGTTTTAATATATCTTTTTCTCTTGATGTAATATCGTTTAATTTGTTTAACGTTAATGAAGGAACGTTAGTTGCTAATTGATGCTTTAATACTTCAAGTTGCTCACTGTTTAGATAATGTCCAGCTTTGTGCACTTGTTCCAAGGCAAAAATAAGTTCTTCCATTTCAATTTCTTTGGCCAGAAATGCAGAAGCTCCCAATTTATACATATGCCCTAAATATTGAGGCTTATAATGCGATGAAATAATGACTGTTTTTAAATGAATATCATTTTCTTGAAAATATCTTAATACATCATCGCCATTTACCTCTACCATTTTAAGATCCATAATAAGAATATCTACAGCCCGATATTTTTTAATTTGATCGATAAATTGGCTTCCATCATAAAGAACATCTACAACATCATACTGAGGTTTAGAATTAATAAAATCTGCCAATAAATTCGCTACCAACTTATCGTTATCTATAACAACTACATTAATGATATCCATAATTTTCGATTTTTAAAATAAATGTTGTGCCCCTTTTTGGTTTAGACTTCAATTGATATGCTGCACCGATTTGTCTTGCACGAATAGCAATATTTTTCATTCCCAAATGGCTTGAAATTTCTTTAAAACCAATTCCACAATCCTTTACAATTAAACAAAATGAGGAATCGGTTTTTCTTACCCAAACATCAATAGATTCAGTTTGGGCATGTTTATCTATATTCATAAACACTTCTTGAAAAATACGAAATAAATGTAATTTTTCTTTGGTATCAAAACTTATATTTGTTCTCACATCAAAATGGAGCTTTATTTTGTAAAGTTTTCTAAACGGATAAATATAATCTGAAATAAGTTGTTCTATATTTTCTTTTTCCAAAAAAGGAGGCAACAAATCATGCGACAATCTTCTAGCGTCTCCAATTACTGATTTTAATTTCGATTTTACCTCTGGGTTTTCAGAAACCAATTGAGCCACCCTAATTTGACCAACCAAATGATCATGTAATTCACCAGCTATTCGTTCTCTTTCTCGTTCTTGAATTTCTAAACTTTGTGTTAAAAGTTCCTTCTCGTGAAATAACTTTAAGTCAAGTTTTTCACTTTGTTCTTCTTTGATTCTTTTAATGTAAAGCTTTGTATACAAAGCCATGAAACCAATGAGCAATCCAAACAGAATAATACTTCCAATTACTACATAAATTAAGGAACTTTTTTCGATATCCCAGTTTTCCATACAACTTTAGTTAAAGCATAATACAATGAAAACAATCCAATAGCTCTTATTATCCATATCCATGCTACTTTTAAAAATTCGCCATTTATTAAATAATTTGACCCAAGTGCAATTACAAAATCAATAACAAAATATCCAAGTATAGAAAATAACAATAATAATTGTCCTTCTTTAAGTAATTGATTTGTTTTTAATGTTTTGTAAAGCACAAACAACACAGAGAAAATAAGACTTATATTATAAACAATTCGATCATAATATTTTATCTGCCAATTAAAATAATGCGCTACTAAAGCCACAAATAAAGGTAAACTATAATCGCGAAATCGAATCGTACACAACTATCAAATCGAATCGCACACACTTT
>JBMYWP010000045.1:0-34642 GCA_049607525.1 Flavobacteriales bacterium | reverse complement strand
AAAAACACGAAGAATTTGCAAATTCTTGGTGTTCCCACGCTAAAAACACGAAGAATTCACAAATTCTAGTTGCTCCCACGCCAAAAACACGTAGAATTTGCAAATTCTAGTTGTTCTAAGGTCAAAAAACACGAAGAATTCGCAAATTCTAGTTGTTCCCACGCTAAAAACACGTAGAGTTTGAATATCTTTTATGTTATGATTCGTCATTATTAATTTCTCATTCTGGTTGGCATCTATATTTTGAATTCAGTAGAAAGTAATTGAGAGGTCTCAAAATTATTAATCAAAAATTTAACTATATTTATAATAATTCTATAGCAGAAGGTTTTTGTTGAAAAGCCCTATTTTTGGAAGTATTATAGTGCTGGTAATAATATATAATCAAGCCTTATTAAAAGTATTTTTGTGTTGATTTAACATAATGTCCACGGAGTAAACCTTCGTGGGGGAGGGAACAATTAATAATTATCAAAAAAATGTAGATAGGTATGATCAAGAATGAAGTAAATATTTTTTTTGTATTACTATTTTCATTGTACTTATATAATTCTTGTCAGAACATTACTCCTGAACATATAGAATTCTGTATTGATAATGAATTTGTTCGAGTTGACGAGAATCAAAGTGATGATTTTTGGATTGAAGAAATGTATTTTATTATTGAGGATACTAAATGTAATTTTGGACTTGTATTAGGTTGTACTTCAACTAAACAATTAGTTCAACCTGAATTTGAGATAATGTTAGGTGATAAAAAAATTATACTAGATCAAATTAAATTATGGAGTACAAAGGAAAACTTATTTTTATCAAGTCAAGAAGTTGCTGAGGTTTTCACCGATGAGATCGGTGTAAATTTCTCTCAAGATAATATAAAGAACAGAATAAATATGTTTTACAAAAAGATACGGATCTTTAAAAAAGATGATAATATTTCAGAAATCTTCTTTTCAAATAATGCTCTATTGAAAGTATCTTTTACAGAAAATGCTAATAAAATTACCCAAGCTTACGCCAAATAAAAAGGAAGTAATTTGCTACCACAAAGTTTTACTTTGTGGCCATCTTGTTCATGAAATCCGTTATTTATTGGACAGTTAAATAGGTTTTATCTATTTGTAAATAGCTTATATTTAGTTCATAAGTCGAAATAATATATTCAAAAATACGTAAGGGATAAACTTTGTCAGTTTTACTGTATTATTTTGGATCAAATCTGTTGCCGTAGGTTTTGTTGAAAAGCCCTATTTTTGGAAATATCCAAGTGCTCGAAATTATATGTTAGATGATGATAGTTTACTTAAAGTTTCAGTAAATTGATTTGACATGCTTGCCACCGAGTAGAACTCGGCGGTAGCGAGGGAGGTAGCTGTGAAATTCAAAAATGAAGGAAATGTTAGATAATCTATAGATTTATGAAGTCATTAAGTATAATATTATTATCACTTTTCTTTTTTAGCTGTTTATCAAGGAAGGAAAAAGTGAAATGTTTTCAGAATGAATATGAAAAACAAATTGATAGTTACGAATTTAATAAATTGGAAACTATGGTTACAGATTCAATTAAGAAATGGGCCAATTTAAAAATGAGAGATTTTCTGCAATTTGAATCAGAAGATGAAAATTGGAAAATTGATAAAATTGTTTTTAATGAATCAAGGCAGAGATTTCTGGGTTGGATATGGATACAAGATAAAAGTAAAACTTCTAAAATGGATTATATTAAGATGTTTGTAGGAGAAAATAAAAATGGCATTTGGTTTTTTTATTTTAGATATTTACCAGAAATTACTGTTCCTTATGATTATCCTTATAAGTGTATTAAACATAAAAAAGGGGATCGCTTTACCAAAGAACAATTATTAAAAATAATGTTATTTCGTTATCAATCTCAATCAATAAATAAGAAAACTTGTAAAATGAACGATTTGTTGATCGATCGTTGGTTTGATTTAAATCCTGGAAATTTGGAAGAGGGTTATATTAAGTCTCGGAAAGATATTTTGGAATAATCAGTTCCTTTTTCTGTGAAAATATTATAAATTATAAGTATGAATAACCATGCATTTTATTACAGTAAAGGAAAGTAAATATTCAAAGTAGAATTTGATAAAATTCAGCATGACAAATTAAACTTCTCAATAAACAACATCCAAAATTTACAAGTTTTAATTAAACGTGAGTCTCAAAAATTATCCTTTGGTTACAACAGTAAAACCTAAGAGAATGACTATATCAGAGCAGGTGATAAGTACATGACAATTACAAAAAAAAAACAAAGTTCACGATATTGTAAATTTGGTTCTGGCTCTTGAAAAGTTTCATCCGTTAGGCTCATACTTTTAATTCTTTTATACTTTTTCGTCAATTATTAAGTCGTATCTTTGCAGTAGTTTAGATAATTCAGAAAAAAATAATACAATCCGATTATGTCTGGTTTTAAAGAAAAATATATCAATCCTTTTACAGATTATGGTTTCAAGCGATTGTTTGGCGAAGAACCAAACAAGGATTTGTTGTTAGATTTTCTGAACGAATTACTAAAAGAAAAAGAAGGGCGAATTGTTGATTTAACTTATATGCAAACGGAGCATTTAGGGGCAACAGCAATTGATAGAAAAGCTATTTTTGATATTTATTGTGAAAACGAATATGGCGAAAAATTTATTGTAGAGCTTCAAAAAGCCAAGCAAAAGTTTTTTAAAGACCGAAGTGTATATTATTCAACCTTTCCAATTCGAGAACAAGCACCTAAATCTGATTGGGATTTTCATTTAAAGTCAGTTTATACCATTGGAATACTAGATTTTGTTTTAGATGAGGATAAGACAAATAAGGAAAAGTATCGTTATGATGTTAAACTAATGGATACAGAATCCAAAAAGATATTCTACGATAAATTGACGTTCATATATTTAGAGATGCCCAAGTTTAACAAAACGGTTGATGAATTAGATACCCGTTTTGATAAATGGTTATATGTTCTAAGAAATTTAAATAAACTAGATCGTATACCTGAAGCTTTGAAAGAATCTATTTTTATGAAATTGTTTGAAACAGCAGAAATAGCCAAAATGACCAGAGATGAATATAATTCATACGAGGGCAGTTTAAAGTATTATAGAGATATCCAAAATTCTTTAGATACTAGTTTTGAAGAAGGAATACAGAAGGGAATAAAAAATGTTGTATTAGAATCTTTGAAGAATGGTCTAGAAATATCAATAATTTCTATTATCACTAAACTATCACAAGAAGAAATACAAAAAATACAAAGAGAAATGAATTAATTTTTTGAGGGTTAATTTGTGTGTACATAGTTAAAAGCAATGGTTATGATAATCATTGCCTTTCGGGTTTTTTTAATTGGTATTTTGTTCTCAGGGATTTTTAATAAATCATTTATTTTCACACAATTAAATAGGGCTAATTCACTCATGAATCGCTCATAAGTCGTAATGTAAATTCAAAAATACGGAAGGTATATAACTTTGTCAGTTTTGCTATATTATTTTGAATCAAATCTGTTGCCGTAGGTTTTGTTGAAAAATTATATTTTTAGAAATATCCATGTGCTCCATATTTTATGTTGGATGATGATAGTATTTTGGAATTTAGTTTTGGCTGATTATTAATACTTTCCACGAAGTAAAACTTCGCGGTAGCTGTTGAATTCAAAAATGAAGGAAATGTTAGATAATCTATAGATTTATGAAGTCATTAAGTATAATATTATTATCACTTTTCTTTTTTAGCTGTTTATCAAGGAAGGAAAAAGTGAGATGTTTTCAGAATGAATATGAAAAACAAATTGATAGTTATGAATTTAATAAATTGGAAACTATGGTCACAGATTCAATTAAGAAATGGGCCAATTTAAAAATGAGAGATTTTTTGAAATTTGAATCAGAAGATAGAGATTGGAAAATTGATAAAATTGTTTTTAATGAGTCAAGGCAGAGATTACTAGGTTGGATATGGATACAAGATAAAAGTAAAACTTCTAAAATGGATCGTATTAAGATGTTTGTAGGGGAAAATAAAAATGGCATTTGGTTTTTTTATTTTAGATATTTACCAGGAATTGCTATTCCTTATGATTATCCTTATAGGTGTATTAAACATAAAAAAGGAGATCGCTTTACCAAAGAACAATTATTAAAAATAATGTTATTTCGTTATCAATCTCAATCAATAAATAAGAAAACTTGTAAAATGAACGATTTGTTGATCGATCGTTGGTTTGATTTAAATCCTGGAAATTTGGAAGAGGGTTATATTAAGTCTCGGAAAGATATTTTGGAATAATCAGTTCATTAGCTCACGCCAAATAAAAAGTAATTAATTCGCTACCACAAAGTTTTACTATATGGCTAGTATGTTAAGTCAAATTTAAACAACAATTAAAACAAATGAAACAACAAAATTTACTTTTACTATTTATAATGCAAGTGTTGTTTGGATGCTCAAGTGAATTGATTGATGCCAATGGAAAAATTTTACAAAAATATTCAACAAACAATATAGTCTGTGAAATCGATACAATAGAGAAGGAAATGGATATTCGCTTTTATGAAGATTCTAATCATACAGGATTTTTTACAGTGTTTGATTTTAATTTGGAAAGAAAGCTTGTAGGTGTAAAAGTCAATTATCCAAATTTCACGAAATATTTCAATTACTACCCAAGGCGGAAAGAATATGATGTTAGAATAAAATTTGGTCGTAAAAAAAGGCTACAGCAGTTATTGATTTTTGATGAAAATCTAAAATTAATAGAGGATTATGGTATATATATAAAGCGATTTAATTTGCAAGGGGCAAATTATTTTCAATTAAAAATGACAAATGTTTTATTAGATTCCTTATATGTGAAAACTCTAGGAAAAGAATACTCTTCAAGTTTAAATTCAGATCAAAAGCCTATTGTTAAAGTTAAAGAACTAGGTGAGAGATTATTCATTACATACAAAACAAAGCTAGATAGTATGAATCTTTATAGAGAAGGTCACATATATTATGATACTATAAATGGATATTTTAATTTTAAAGATCAAGAAACTCTAAATGATTTGCATTTTCTAATCAATAATGATGGACTGCCTTTTGATTCAAAACAATTGATGGATTTTGATACAATTTATATGCAAAATGAGAAATATGGTATTCAATTAAGATTACAGGGCGATAACCAATGATGTTTTAAATAAACGATTCCTTAAAAAAGATCGTCAATAAAATCAAGGTATTCCAATCTATAGCTAAATACCAACTAAAGTTTTTTATAAACAACACATCAAAAGTCAACATTATAATAAATGCGACAAGATAAAATCATACATTTCTGCTGCTTCTCTCAATTCTGCTTTCAAATTTTTATTGGCACCATAATGTCCAGCGTTTTTTTCTATCTTCAATAAAATAGGATTTTTCTGAGCTGACCTACTTTGAAGTTTAGCCGCAAACTTATAGGAGTGTAGTGGAGGAACGCGATCATCATTTTCTGACGTCATAATAAGTGTTGCGGGATAGTTAACATCATTTTTAATGTGATGTAGTGGGCTATAGGCTTTAATGCTATTATATCCTAAAGAGTCAGAAACACTACCATATTCATCGGTGTGTAAATTTCCAACGGTAAATTGTTCAAACCTCATCATATCAAATGGCGCTACAACAGGCACAGCAACTTTAAATAACTCTGGTCTTTGTGTCATGGCTACACCTACAACAAGTCCTCCGTTAGATGCACCAGTAATGGCAAGTTTGTCGGCAGAAGTATATCCTGTTTTTATTAAGAACTCAGCTGCAGCAATAAAATCATTGAAAGAGTTTTGTTTATGTTTTCCTCTTCCTTGAGAAGCCCATGAAATTCCATTATCTCCACCTCCTCGTATATTTGCAAAAACAAAGAGTCCTCCACGATTCAAAAAATGTACAATTCCAGGCGTAAACCTTGGAAGATTTACAGAACCAAAACCACCATAAGCTTTCAGTAATGTAGGGTTGTTTCCCTCTAAATTTATTCCTTTTTTATAAACCATAAACATAGAAACCTTTGTTCCGTCAAACGAAGCGTATTCTATTTCTTTGGTTTCAAATTTGGTATGATCAAAATTTACAACTGTAGAGCGTAGAGGTTCCATTTTAAGCGTTTCTGTGTTCAAAATATATACAACCTTAGGTTGTGTATAACCTTCATATGCAAATAGAATTTCTTTGTCGGTTTTCTCTCCATTAAAACCACTTACCGAAAACCCAAATGGCAATTGAAAAGATTCTAACAGTTTTCCTTCAAGATCAAAGATGTTAATTTGTTGTTTTCTATTGTTTTGATATAATGTTAGTAGTTTGTTATCAAGCACCTTAACATCTAATAGTAAAGTAGATTTAAATTCTGGAATCAACACATGCCAATCCCTAGGTTTTATTGGGTTAATTTTAATAACCATACTATTGTTTCCGTCTTTCGCAGAACTTGCGATAAGTTCATCGCCATGGTTATCTATTATAGAAAGATTATCGTTGTAAGAAAGTTTTCTCAATAATGGTCTTAATGCCGGGGTGGCAGCATTAAAATCAATGTAGAATAGATTAATGACTTGATGAACTTCATCAATTTCTTTTAAAATCATGAAACGTTCATCCGAAGTGGTTTGAATTCTGAAATAGGCTTCAGGATTGTTCGATCTTCTAAATACCAATTTATCTTCACTTTGGTCTGTACCAAGTTCGTGGTAATATACTTTTTGGCCTTGGGTTATTCCATTTCCATTATCGGGGTAGGTAGAATAATAAAAACCATTGCCTCTCCAAGCAATATTAGAAAATTTAACATGGGTTAAATGATCTTTTTTGTAGTTACCAGTTGCAATGTTTATGATTTTTATTTCACCCCAATCGCTACCGTTTCTACTATATTGAATGGCTAAATGTTTAGAATCTGATGACACTTCATAATTCTTTAATCGAATGATGTCTTTATTCGAAATAAATTTAGGCTCTACCAATATGGTTGGTTGAGATTTTAATGTATGCTGTATAAATAATCCCGGAACACTATTGTCATCATAAAAGGCATAGGTAAAATAATATTTTCCGTGTTTTTGTGGATTGTCATACTTTACATAAGCATATTTATTTACAGCATTAAAAGAATTGTATTTGGATGCGGCTTTACGTAATATTTTATTTGTAATTTGATTTTGAGCATCGACCCAATTTTCACATTCCGCACTATTGGTGTTTTCCATCCAACGGTATTCATCTTTAATGGTTTCATTAAAATAAACATCAGATTGGTCTGTTTTTCTGGCTTTAGGATATTCTAAAGTTTGGGCATTGGATTTCGAGTAAAATCCACAATATATTATTGTAAATATTAGAATAAATAATTTCATATTAATTGAATTTTGTTGCTAAAATAATATTATTTGAAGAATAATGATATGGTTTTGTTTTAATGTTGTTTTTTGTTCTTTTTCGGAACAGGGTCATAACCTTGACCTCCCCACGGATGGCAAGAGAAAATACGCTTTAATCCTAAAAATAATCCTTTGAACAAGCCCCATTCTTGTAGGGCATCTATCATATATCTAGAACACGTAGGGTGGTATCTACAATTAGACCCTAAAAGTGGAGACAGAAATATTTGGTAGATTCTTACTAAGAGAATAAATGGTGCAATCAGAATTTTTTTGATCATTTTCATAATCCAAAATTCGTTATTTCCTTGTTATTAATCCTTCAAATTGAAAAAAAAATACAATTATTTTTATAGAATGCAGAACGATACACATTCTAAATAATGGGATGTGTGGTTTACATTTATGATATTAATGCTTAATTTGGTCTAAAAATTTACCAATCCTATGAAAAACCCGCTTTTGGAAGTGTTTAATACACCTCATCAAACAGCTCCATTTTCTAAAATAGAAAATATACATTATTTACCAGCATTTAAATCAGCCATAATAGAAGCACGTCAAGAAATTGATGCCATTGCAAATTCTAGCGAGAAAGCGACTTTCTCAAATACCATTGAACAATTAGAATTCAGTGGTCAAATTTTAGATCAGATTTCTTCAATATTTTTTAATTTGAATTCGGCAGAAACAAATGATGAGATTCAAAAAATTGCCCAAGAAGTATCTCCAGAATTAACGGCCTTTTCAAATGACGTGAGTCTGAATGAGAACTTATTCGAAAGAGTAAAATTTGTTTATGAAAATGTAGACCGTTCTTCATTAAATAATGAGCAAATTATGCTTTTGGACAAAAAGTATAAGTCGTTTGCTAGAAATGGGGCTAACCTTTCAGAGTCTGATAAAGAAATCCTACGTAGCATAGATACTCAACTTTCGAAACTTAAATTAAGCTTTGGTGAGCATGTATTGGCAGATACCAATGCCTATGAATTGTGGATAGAAAACATTGATGATTTAAAAGGATTGCCAGAAGGTGTAATTGCCGCCGCTAAGCATAGAGCCTCTCAAAAGGGTAAAGAAAACGCTTATTTGTTTACTTTAGATTACCCGAGTTATATTCCTTTTATGACTTATGCAGAAAATAGAGATTTAAGACAAAAATTTTCTTCGGCATTTGGTTCAAAAGGATTTCAGGACAATGATCAGAACAACGAATCTTTGGTTTTAGAAATTTCTAAACTTCGTTTTAAACGTGCTCAACTTTTGGGATATTCATCTCATGCGGCATACGTTTTAGAAGAAAGAATGGCCGAAAAGCCAGAACATGTATTAGAATTCTTAAAGGATTTAGAAGAAAAATCGAAACCGTTTGCCGAAAAGGAATTCAATAATTTACAAGCTTACGCACAAAAACTTGATCAGATAGACGGATTACAACCTTGGGATGGAGCTTACTATACTGAAAAATTAAAAATGGAAACATTTAATTTTGATGAAGAAGCTTTAAAACCATATTTGGAACTGGATTCATGTGTGGCTGGAATGTTTTCTGTAGCCGAAAAATTGTTTGGACTTCATTTTGAATTGGCAACCGATATTGACGGATACCACGAGGACGTAAATGTTTACCGAGTAAAAAATACAGAGGGTGATTTGGTTTCTGTTTTTTATACCGATTATTTTCCGAGAGCCGGAAAAAGAGGTGGTGCATGGATGACGTCTTACAAATCTCAAAGTATGCATGACGGACAAAATATCCGTCCACATGTTTCTATAGTTTGTAATTTTACGCCACCAACAGGAGAAACACCTGCTTTGTTAACGTTTAATGAACTCACAACGCTGTTCCACGAATTTGGTCATGCTTTGCATGGTATGTTAGCAAATACGCAATATCCTAGTCTTTCTGGAACGAGTGTGTCTTGGGATTTTGTAGAATTACCATCTCAGATGTTAGAAAACTGGTGTTATGAGAAAGAAACGTTAGATTTATTTGCAAAACATTACAAGACGGGGGAGAAAATTCCTTTTGACTTGGTTGAAAAAATAAAATCATCGTCTTCTTTTATGGAAGGAATGAAAACCTTACGTCAGATTTCTTTAGGTCAGTTAGATATGGCTTGGCATGCTGTAAATCCATCGGAATTTAATTCTGTAAAGGATGTTGAGAATAAGGCTTATCAGGCAACAAGACTTTATCCAAGTAATCCTGGTACCTGTACTTCAACAGCATTTTCTCATATTTTTCAGGGTGGATATTCATCTGGATATTATTCTTATAAATGGGCCGAAGTATTAGATGCAGATGCTTTCGATTTCTTTAAAGAAAAAGGAATCTTTAATGCCGAAGTTGCTACCTTGTTTAAAGAGAATATTCTTGAAAAAGGAGGAACCGTTGCACCCATGAAACTCTATGAAACGTTTAGAGGTAAAAAACCAACCAATCAAGCGTTATTAAAACGTGCAGGATTGTTAAAATAGAAATATAAAGGCTGTTGGAATTTGTTTTCCGATGGCCTTTTGTTTTAAAATTAATGTATGATAATAACTGGAACAATCATAAATGCGGTTTGCATATTAATTGGTGGAAGCATTGGCTCATTTTTAAAATCGGGAATTCCTAAACGCATAGAACAAATTATTTTTCAAGCTCTAGGTCTATTTACATTATTTTTAGGAATGAAAATGGCCTTTGAATCTTCTGGATTGTTTTTATTGATGATATTCTCTTTAATTTTAGGAGGTGTGATTGGAGAAATATTTCAATTAGACCAGAAAACAGAAGGAATATCGGTTGTATTAAAATCAAAATTAAAAAGTAATAATCCAAAATTTACCGAAGGATTAATCACCTCATCTATGCTTTTTGCCATTGGATCTATGGCCATTATAGGACCAATGAATGAAGCATTGTCTGGAGATACCACGCTTATCTATACCAAATCTTTGATGGACGGTGTAACAGCAATTATTCTTTCTGCGGCTTTTGGTAGAGGCGTATTATTTTCGGCAATTCCTGTTTTTTGCCTTCAAGCTTTTGTAGGTATTTCAGCTTCTTATGTAGAAATTTATTTAACGGATGTGCTCATAAAAGAAATTTCTGCCATTGGTGGTTTACTCATTCTAGGAATAGGGATTAATATTCTGAAAATGGCAAAAATTAATGTCATAAATTTACTGCCATCAATTGTTGTTTTGGTTCTTCTGTATTTTTGTTATCAATTTATTTAAAGTAGCTTATGAAAAATTTAATGTTATTATTAATTATTGGTATCCATTTTGTGGGATTCGGATGTACCACCTTTATTCTAGACAATCAGGACTATTATTTATTTGGACGAAATTTAGATTGGAATTCAGACCATGGATTAGTTCTTGTAAACAAAAAAGGCATTAAGAAAAAAGGTTTTCTACCAACTGAAACCGATAAAATGGAATGGATTTCAAAGTTTGGTTCAGTTACCTTTAATCAGTTTGGAAAGGAATTACCCTATGGTGGAATTAACGAAAAAGGCTTGGTAATAGAAATTATGAGATCGCAGGCAGATTATCCGAAAAAAGATAAACGCACCGGAATAAACGAACTCCAATGGATACAATATCAGTTGGATGTAAACTCAACTGTTGATCAAGTTATAGCTTCCGATTCGCTCCTAAGAATTGTTGGATTAAAAGAAGAGCTCCATTTTTTAGTTGCCGATAAAAATGGAAATAAAGCCGTTATAGAATTTTTAGAAGGCGAAATGGTCTTTTATTGTGATGAAAATTTACCGCTTCCAGTATTAGAAAATGAAACCTATAAAGCGTCACTCAATAAAAAGAGTCAGGGATTAGAAACACGTTTTACGAAAGTTTGTCAAAGCCTTAAATCGTTTGAACATCACAAAAATGGAGTCGATTTTTGTTTCGATGTATTACAGGAAGTCGCTCTCGATCGTTCATGGTCTATTGTTTATGATATAAACCAAATGGAGATTCATTTTAAGTCCAATACTAAAACGGCTGAAAAAACGATTAAATTGAACGAATTGGATTTTAATTGTCACAATCCAACCATGATGTTAAACATCAATACCAAAGAAAAAGGAGAAGTGCATTCATATTTTCAGCCTTATTCAAGTGATGCAAATAAAAAGGTTTTAGAAAAATCCATTCAAATAAATAACATGCAAAAGTGGCCAGCTCCGGTACTAGCAGAATTATTGAATTATGCACAAACGTGTTATTGTGTTTATAGATAGTTCTAGTTGCCGCTCTTATATCGAACGTATGTTCAGTGAAAACAAAAAAAAGTCCTTTAGATTTTCTCTAGAGGACTTTTTGGTTTTATGATGGTAAATGCGGTTCCATAAACTTAAACGATATGGCGAACGCTAAAACGGTAATAATTATTCCTATGGTAAAAATAGTATAAGTAATTCTTAACAACTTATACTTTTTATGAAGAACTGCACCTAAAAAATATAAATCCTTTGTCATAGAATCATATAAATAATCTTTGTCTTTCATCATGGTTTTCATTGCCCAAGTAAACTCATCTAATTTTACTTGATGAAAATTACCAAAGAACAATAAATTCACCTTTTTATTTTCAACATCTTGCTTTGTAAATTTCCCTTCTGTCACTTTTGGTCGTGTAGATTGAATGGCAAAAATAATTGAGATTACACTAAACAGAATAAGTAGTATTGTTGGAAAAATAAGGTGAGCATTGTGAATATTATCTAACCTTGGAACCAGACTACTTAAGGCAACCGAAATAATAATAGCATTTACCGAAAGAAGGATATTGGCTTTTGTATCGGCAATATCACTCAATTTAATATGATTTCTCAAGGTAATTCGAAACATTGTCTCAATCCCTTTTTCAGGAATATTCCCTTTTTCTTCTTTCTCTTTTTGAGCAATCAATTTTCTTTCAGTCTCACGTTGCTCTTGCTCTAGTTTTTCAACAGCTTTTATCAATTTTAATAATTGATTTTGTTTTTGAGCTTGCCAATTTTCGTGGGCGAATGGCGTGAAAAATTGATGTTTATGGGTTAAAAATTCAATATTTCCTTTTTTCCATTCTAAATCTGTATATGTCTTTGTACCAGTAAGTTTTAACTCTTCTTTTAGAAGTTCACTTGTTTTTTCGTAATTCTTAGAAGCTAAATGAGAATTATCGGCATCTTTCATTATGCACTCTAATGGAGTCTTTGGTTTATACCCCATTTTTGTTGAAAGAATTAATGACTCGACAAGATTAATTTCTTCTTCATTGAGTTTACCTTCTAAATATGATCTTGCAATTTTTACACTTTCAATTTCATGGTTTTTTATATCTACAGTATAACCTGTGTCATGAAACCAAGCGGCAATAATTAATAAATTGGCATCTTTATCACTTACAGATTCTCCCTCGATTAACAATTTTAATTTCTTTACAACCCTTGAAGTATGTGTGAAGTTATGATAAATGATACTCGATGGCAATTCATCTTGTAATAAATCGAATACGTATTTTTTAATGTCCTTTACTATGTTTGCCATAATTGATAGTTGATTTCACACTTATTTCCATAAATACAAAATATGTTTTGCAAAAATAAATAAGGTGAAGCATTTTATGCCTTCTAAAAACAGTGTTTATTATTGGCTCTTTCTGTATATAAGCTTTACAATAACGGACTAAAGATAGAATTTATTTGGTTTATTATAAAAAATAATGATTGTTGTTCGTAAATACATCCATATTTTAGATCATCTAAAACTAATAAATAGTCAAATTCTCTTGTCTTAGGTAGAAAATTTACGGTTATAGTTGCATTTTTAAATATTAATCTTTTATTTGTTTATCCCAACCACATACATACAAAATATGAATAAGTCCAAGATAATTAGTTTAATCATTTCTGTTTTTCTCATTTCTTGTGCAACGTTTAATACGCATATCACTGAAGAATCCAGTAAAACAAACGGAAATTCTAAGACTTTGTCTCACAGATTCTATTTTATTGGAGATGCTGGAAATGCTCAATTGCAGAATTCGACGCCTCCTTTATTGGCTTTGAAAAAAGAATTGGAAAAACAACCCGAGAATTCTACTGTAGTTTTTTTGGGAGATAATATTTACGACAAAGGTTTACCTAAGAAATCTGAGGAGGGGTATGAACTTGCTAGGCATCGTATCCAAACACAAATAGATGCAGTGAATGATTTTGGTGGGAATAGAATTTTTATTCCGGGAAATCACGATTACTATTCCGATGGTATTAAAGGTCTACAAAGACAAGAAAAGGTGATTAGTAAAGCATTGGGAAAAGGATCCTTTTTGCCAAAAAACAGTTGTCCTATTACTTCTGTTAAAATAGACGATCACACGGCGTTAATCATTATTGACTCGCAATGGTATCTTGAAGATTGGGACAAAAACCCAACCATGAATAACAAATGCGAAATTAAAACCCGAGAAGAATTCTTTTTAGAATTTGAAAGTTTAATAAAGAAAAATAGAGGTAAAACAACCTTAGTGGCGTTACATCATCCACTAATTACAGATGGTGCACATGGTGGGAATTTTTCGGTCAAACAACACTTGGCTCCAAGCAATGGAGTGCCACTTCCAGTTTTAGGAACCATAGCAAATTTTATTAGAAAAGTTGGAGGGGTTTCGGTGCAAGATGTTCAAAATAAAAGTTACCGAACTCTGATTAATCGTTTGTCAACAATTTCACAAAACTCGGAACGTGTTGTTTTTGTTTCTGGACACGAACACAGTATGCAATATCTAGAATCTGAAGGAATTAAACAAATTGTTTCGGGTAGTGGATGTAAAACTTCTGGTGTAAAACCATCGGATAAATCCATTTTTTCGGATCCAAATTTGGGATATGTTATTGTTGAATCTTATACCGATGGATCTTGCGATGTAGAATTTATTAAAACCGATGAAAAGAGAACTTCTGTATTTAAAAAGCAAATTTTTGATACCTATAAAAGTAAGAATAACATCCCTTTAAAGGCTTTTGAAAAAGAAATGACAACAGCTGTTTATGATACAAATTCACCAGCCAAAAGTGGATTATATAAACTGGCTTGGGGAGAACATTATAGAGACGAATATAAAACGCCAATAAAGGTAGAAACCATTTCTTTAGATACGTTGTTTGGCGGTGTAACTCCCATTAAAAGAGGTGGAGGTAACCAATCTGTTTCGTTAAGACTGAAAGAAGATCATTCCGAAAAACAATGGGTAATGCGTGCTTTAAAGAAAAATGCCGTTCAATTTTTACAAATTACAGCCTATAAGCAAAAGTATATGACCAATGATTTAAAAGGGTCTTTCTTAGAAACTTTTATTAACGATGTTTATACGGCTGCAAATCCTTATTCTGCATTCATAATGCCAACACTATCTGAGGCTGTTGGTATTTCTTATACAACTCCTAAATTATATTTTGTACCAAAACAAGATCGTTTAGGTGCGTATAATGCCGATTATGGAGACGAATTGTATATGATTGAAGAACATGTGGGTAAAACTCAAAAGGGTCACCCGAATTTTGGTAAACCAGAAAAAATCATCAGTTCTTTAGATTTGTTTAAGAAACTAGACCGTTCTCCAAAAAATAAAATAGACGAAGAAATGTTTATAAAAGCACGTTTATTCGATATGGTATTAGGCGATTGGGATAGACACCAGGACCAATGGCGTTGGGGAAAATTTGAGGAAGGAGATAAAAACATTTACAGACCTATTCCAAGAGATAGAGATCAAGTTTTCTCTCATTATGACGGCGCCATGTTTGGAATGATTCGACTTTTTACGCCTGCAATAAAAAAAATGCAGAAATACGAAAATAAAATTTCTGATATCAGATGGCACAATACCAATGGTTCTAAAGTAGATGTGGCTTTGATAAAAAACATGAATTTATCGCACTGGTCAGAACAAGCCAGATTATTAAAATCTCAATTGACAGATGAGGTTATTGAAGCTGCTTTTAATCAATTTCCAGATGAAATAAAAAATGAGAAGTTGGATCGAATAAAAAGTGTTTTAAAATACCGACGTGACCATGTAGAAGAGATTGCTAGTGCATATTTTAGAATTCTAAATAAACATGTGGTATTAAAGGCGACCAATAAAAAAGATGCTATTTTTATCCAACGTTTACCTGAAGGAAATACGGTTGTTGAATTTAAACAAAAAGGAAAAACCTATTTTAAGAAGACCTATAACAAGTCCATTACTAAAGAAATTTGGCTCTATGCCTTGGATGGTGAGGATTCAATTGTTGTATCGGGAGAGGGTAACAAATTAATAGATATTAAAATAATAGGTGGTCAAAAAACAGATACTTACATTGTAGAAAATGGAAAGAAAATAGATGTTATTGATTATAAATCTAAAAATAATAATGTTGAAAAGGCTAAAAAAGCCAATTTAATTTTGGTAGATGAATACGATTTAAATACATACGATTACCACAAAAAGAAAGACGTTGTAACCAATGCTTTACCTGCCTTCGGAACCAACCGAGACGATGGGTATTACTTAGGATTTAATTATAAAGTTAAAATAAACAAAATCCGAACAGATCCGTTTTCACAAGTGCATGAATTGAAATTTTTAGGATTCCAAACCAGAGGATTCGATGCCGTTTATAGAGGAGAATATGCCAACTTGTTGAATAAATACAACATTCATACATCTATAAGATATACCAGTCCAAATTATGCTTTAAACTTTTTTGGGTATGGGAATGAATCAATAAATCCACATGAAGAATTTGATGAATCTTTGAATTATAATCGTATTAAATTGGCTATTTTAAAGTCGGAAGTGGGATTGGTAAGACGCGGAAATGAGGGTAGTATTCTTAGAGGAAATATTACTTTAGAAAGCAATGAATTGGAAAGAACCGAAAATAGGTTGATTGATGAACCTGAATATAATGGAATACCAAATTTATTTGATAGAAAAGTATTTTTAGGTTCTTATATTGATTATAGTTTTAAGAATTATAATGATCCAATTTTTCCAACTTTAGGTCTAAATTTTGAAAGTAGGATAGGGGCAACCATGCGAACCAATGATATGGAAAAAACGTTTGCATACATTACACCAGCCATTACATTTATTCACCCCATTTTTAATAGTAAACGATTAGTGATTGCCAATAAAATGAAAGCAAATTTTATAATTGGTAGAGACTTTGAATTTTATCAAGCTGCCTCAATTGGTGGAAACGATGGTATGAGAGGTTATAGATTTCAGCGTTTTACAGGTAAAACATCTTTTTATAATTCTACCGATATTCGTTTTAATTTCAGAAAAATAAAATCTGGAATTGCACCTATGAATATGGGAATCTACACAGGGTTCGACATTGGAAGAGTATGGCAAGGCGGAGAGAATTCGGACAAATGGCACAATAATTATGGTGGTGGTTTGTGGTTGAATTTTGCAGAGTTAATGGCAGCCAATCTTGGGGTGTTCCATTCTGTAGATGATCTTCGAATTACTTTCGGACTTGGGTTTGGAATATAATTTTTAGTTTAAAAACAAGAAAAGAGAAGTCACACACGCTTCTCTTTTCTTTTTAATCTATGAACATTTACATTCATAAACTATTTTGTGTTTTAATTATAGTTTGATATTAGAAAAAACATATTTCATTTCACTTGCTATTTCTATACTTTTTTCAAGATACTTTTGCTCTTTTTCTTGTGATTGATCAAAAGCTTTAGGATCGTTAAAAGGAATAGAAATTCGTTTTTCGCATCCAAATACAAAAGGACATCCTTCATCGGCTTGAGAGCAAGTCATTATTGCTGCAAAATTCGATTTTGGATTAAAATTGTGCTCATATACTTTGGAAAATCCCAAAATAGGGTGAATGTTTTGCCCAATATTTATTTGATAAACTGGATTTTCACCTTCAGATAATGCCTCAACTTGAACACCTTGTTGTTTTAAGGTATGTAAAACTTGAGGATACAATGCTGTAGCTTCTGTTCCTCCAGAGTATGAAAATACCTGAGGAATCTGATGGTATTCCGCCATGATTTGACCCCAAATCTGACTAAAATGACTTCGTCTTGAATTGTGTGTACAAATAAAATTGAGTAAAATGGGTGACGATGAATCTATTTTTGATTGAATAAATTCTACCAATGGGTTCAGTACTAATTTTCTTTCTTCAGAAATTGAACCTGTACTTATTTTTTCAATTTCATTTATTAAGTCTTTATACATCATTGAAACGTATTAACAGCATCCAGAACCAGGAGCACATGAATTTTGAACTGGAATATCTGCTAATTTTACACGTGGTTTTTCTTCTGGGATTCCACATTTATCTTTAGCCAAACAGTCTGTCGATTTTGAAAGTAATTCAAAGTGTTTACCATCAAATCCTAAGGCGTATTTTTCTATTGTTTTACCTTGATATTCAACCTCAATATCCAAATCAGAATCTAATTCCAAAACTTTTTCAGAAAGTTCAATAATATGAACCAATTTTTCTGGGTGTAAACGGTGGTCGTAATCATCTGCTTGCCACAACTGAAAATTAATTACATTTTCCTTTCTAATTGTTCCTCCACAGTCAATAAAGTGTTTTGTTATTTGTCCAACTTCTGTAACATGAAAATGGCTAGCTACCATTTCTCCAGTTGGTAATTTAAAACCTATAGTTTCTAGGCCTTGAAGTTTTTGTTTTATTTCGTTTAGTGTCATGGTTTGATTTTTTTAATCGCAATATTACGATGGTTTAGTTTAAATTTTTTTTTAGCAACAAGACGTTGTCTTTTTTAAATCCATATCAAGAAACTGCGAGAGTGTTGCCTTTAATGCAGACCAATGTTCTTGGTTTATGCAGTAACATACTTTAGTTCCTGAAATGGTACCTTGGATTAATCCAAGTTTTTTAAGTTCTTTTAAATGCTGAGAAATGGTAGCTTGAGCCAATCCTATTTCATCTACAATGTCGCCACAAACACAACTGTCTTGAGTAAAAATATACTCTAAGATAGCAATTCTAGCAGGGTGTCCTAGGCCTTTTGCTAATTTTGCAATGTTGTTCTGAGCGTCTGTGAATTTTTCAGATTTGCTTAATCCCATGTTCTTTGTTTATTTATCTATCGCAATATTACGATTAATATTTAGTAAGCGAAAAAAAAACTCAAATTATTTGAGTTTTTTTTTATTTTTTTAATCTAGCCTTTTATTTGAACACCTTTTTTACCCAAGGCTTTTATGGTAGAAATAGTGCTTTCTTTTACTGTGTTTTTCTTTACAATAAAGGTTTTCTCATACATTTTATTGTTAGCAAAAAATGTAACAAAAAATTTACTATTCATCACTTCCAAAATGGTATCCAACATATATTCAATCTTGGCAAATCCATTTTGTGGCAATACAGCGAGTTTATGTTTCATTTCAGAAGTTTTAACATCACCATTCCACCCAGAAGAAGTAATCATGATCATTTCTAAATCAAAATCATTTTCGTTGATCAAGTAAACGTTCCAGTCCATGGTTCTATGAACTTCAGAAAACTCGTGTACTACAGCTAAACTTACACCGTCTATTTGTGGTATTATGATGTCTTTTTTCATGTGTGATGTTAATTTTGAGGCAAAAATAAAAAATGCTCATTATAAGACGAGCATTTTTTTAATAATTTATGAGTTTAACGTGAGTTTAGGGTATTAATTTGCCCAAACCGTTGAAATGAAATTGGCATGAGAATAGAAATGTGTTCCATTGATGTATTCGTTATTATGAACACCACCTAGGAACCCTAAAGAGTAACAATCTTGTGTGAAAACTTCTGTACGCTCTCCATTTGTACATCCTCCAGGGAAGAAAGCATAAACCGTTTCGCCTTGGTAAATATACTTATCTACTTTGGCGTTGTGAATACAAGCAAGGTGAGATGCGAAGTAGTCTATTTCTTCATCGATACATGAATAATAATAGTTTCCTCCTGTATTGTTTTCATTGACTTCAACAACACAAGATTGTAGAGATAATAAGAGTAATCCAGATAATAAAGCTAATTTTTTCATAATCGCATTTTTTTGTTTGACTGATGTATTTCAAGAACCGTTCCAAAAAAAAAGTCATCCTAAAAAAAGGATGACTTTATATAAAATAATCGTGATTATTTATGATCTGTTTGGACGTGGACGACGCTCTCTGTTGTCGTTCCCCTTACGATCTCCGTCTCTTGGTGGACGAGGCTTACGTTCTGGCTCAACATAACCTTCTGGTTTTTCTAAAAGAGCTTTTGCAGAAAGTTTAAGCTTCTTAGTTTTAGGATCAATTCCTACTAATTTAACTTTTACTTTATCACCTTCTTTAAATACACCTTCCATAGACTTTAAACGTTCCCATTTAATTTCAGAAATATGTAATAAACCTTGAGTTCCACGACGGATTTCAACAAACGCTCCATAATCTTGGATTGTTTTAACTTCCGCATCGTAAATATCACCAACCGTTGGCATAAACGCGATGTCTTTAATTCTTTGGATTGCATCAGCCATTTTTTCAGACTCTGTTCCTAAAATTTGTACAACACCTTCGTTGTTTTCTTCTTCAATAGTAATCGTAGTTCCAGTATCAGCCTGTAAACCTTGGATAATTTTACCTCCAGGTCCGATAACAGCACCAATAAAGTCGCTAGGAATACGTAGTACTTCCATTTTAGGCGCACATTCCTTAACCTCATCACGAGATACAGGAATAGTATCTGTCAACGTTTTTAAGATATGTAAACGACCCTCACGAGACTGTTGTAAAGCAGCGCTTAATATTTCATAAGACAATCCTTTTACTTTAATGTCCATTTGACATGCCGTGATACCTTTAGAAGTTCCAGTTACTTTAAAATCCATATCTCCTAAGAAATCTTCATCTCCTAAAATATCAGAAAGTACTGCAAATTTTCCAGTTTCAGTATCAGTAATTAATCCCATTGCAATTCCAGAAACAGGGCGTTCCATTGGTACACCTGCATCCATAATAGCCATTGTTCCGGCACAAACCGTTGCCATAGATGACGAACCGTTAGATTCTAAAACTTCAGATACTACACGAACTGTGTATTTTGAATTTTTAACCATTGAGGCTAAAGCACGTTGTGCTAAGTTTCCGTGACCAATTTCTCTTCGGCTAGTTCCACGTAATGGACGAGCTTCTCCGGTAGAAAAAGGAGGGAAGTTATAGTGTAAATAGAAATCTTCAGTTCCCGACCATGAAACATCGTCTGTTTTATTAACATCCATACTTGTTCCTAAAGTAACGGTTGCTAAAGCCTGAGTTTCTCCACGAGTAAAGATTGCCGATCCGTGAACCGATGGTAAATAATCGATTTCACAACAAATTGGTCGAATTTCAGTCGTTTTACGACCATCTAAACGAATACCATCATTTAAAACAGTATTACGAATAATTTCTTTTTTAATTTTTCCGTAGTACTCACTATAAAGGTCTCCATTTTCTTCTAAATCTTCTTCAGAACGATTTGCTTTAAAAGTTTCAAAGGCTTTTGCAAATCCTTCGCTTCGTTCCACTTTAGAAGTTCCCGATTTTGCAATGGTATAAACTTCATCCTTTACAGCATCCATTACCGTATTATAAACGTCTTCGTTTATTTCTAAAGCAACAGTTTCTCTTTTTGGATATGCCGTTGGAATTTGAGCAGCTAAATCTAACTGAGCTTGACACTGCACTTTAATAGCGTCGTGTGCAATAGCAATAGCTTCGATCATTTCGTCTTCCGACACTTCACTCATTTCCCCTTCAATCATCATGATGCTATCCATAGAAGCACCGATCATTAAATCCATATCAGCTTCTTCTAAAGCTGCAAAAGAAGGGTTAATTACAAATTCTCCGTTGATACGTGCAATACGTACTTCAGAAATAGGTCCCTCGAAAGGAATATCTGATATCATTAAACAAGCAGAAGCCGCTAAACCTGCAAGTGCATCCGCAGCAACTTCTGGGTCATGACTCATCAACTGAATCATAACCTGAGTTTCGTTATGGTAATTTTTTGGGAATAATGGACGTAATACACGATCCACTAAACGCATTACTAATATTTCATTATTACTCGGACGGGCTTCTCGTTTAAAATAACCACCTGGGAATTTACCTGCAGCAGCAAATTTTTCACGATAGTCTAATGTTAATGGTAAAAAGTCGATACCTGGTTTTGCCTCGTGACTTGAAACCACAGTAGCTAAAAGCATTGCTTTTCCAACTTTTACAACAACTGAACCATGGGCTTGACGAGCCAAGCGACCTGTTTCGATTGTAACTTCCGTACCGTCTGGAAGGTTGAATTTTTGTTCTTTGATGTTTAATTCTAGCATCATAATTTTCTTCTTTTCATCGTAATGTCTACTCTAAAAACCGTATGTTTTTCGAGCTGAGTTTAGAACGTTCTAAACAGCCTTTTTTAGGTTAGGCTAAAACCAAAAAAAGAGGCAATTAAAAATTGCCTCTTGGTATTGTAAAATAAGATTAACGTCTTAATCCTAATTCTTTAACAATTGCTCTGTAACGAACAATATCTTTTCTTTTTAAGTAATCTAAAAGACTTCTTCTTTTACCAACTAAAAGAACTAAAGAACGTTGAGTGTTATAATCTTTTTTGTTCGTTTTTAAGTGCCCTGTTAAGTGAGCGATACGGAATGAAAATAAAGCAATTTGAGCTTCAGGAGAACCTGTATCAGTTGATCCTTTTCCGTACTTTGCGAATAATTCCGCTTTTTTTTCTGATGTTAAATACATACCAAAATGTTTTTCAATGTTTGTAATGCATTACTGAGTTTTTCAGTAAACAGGTGCAAATTTACGTTTTATTTAATAACTACCAAGTTTTTTACTTAATAATCGTAAGTCATTCGTATAAACTGACCAATTTTGTTTTTCATGTTCTTTCTTTCAGTAATAAAGTCTAAGAAACCATGTTCTAAAACAAATTCGGAAGTTTGGAAACCTTCTGGTAAATCTTTACCAATTGTTTCTTTTACAACACGAGGACCAGCAAAACCAATTAGTGCTCCTGGTTCGGCAATGTTAATATCACCCAACATGGCGAACGAAGCCGTAATTCCTCCTGTTGTAGGATCTGAAAGTACAGATACGTAAGGAATACCTTTTTCGTTTAGTTGAGTTAACCTTGCTGATGTTTTTGCCATTTGCATCAATGAAAATGCAGCCTCCATCATTCGAGCTCCACCAGATTTAGAAATCATAATAAATGGAATTTCTTCTTTGATAGAATGTTGAATAGCACGTGCAATTTTTTCTCCAACAACAGAACCCATAGAACCTCCAATAAAATTAAAGTTCATACAAGCAATTGTTACAGGTTTACCATTTAAATTACCATATCCAGAAGTTAAGGCATCTTTTAAATTGGTTTTCTTTTGCGTGGCTTCCAATCGGTCTACATATTTCTTTGTATCACTAAACTCAAGAGGATCTCCTGATGATAAATTTTCATCTAACTCTGTGAATTCTCCATTGTCAAACAATATGTTGAAATACTCATTGGCATTTATTCTTGCGTGGTGGTTACAGTTTTTACATACATATAAATTACATGTGTGGTCTTCTGTGTCTAGAACCACCTTACATTTAGGACATTTGTACCATAAACCTTCAGGAATTTCTTTCTTCTCAACGGTTTCTGTATTAATGTTCTTTTTGTTTCTTTTAAACCAACCCATAGGCTATTTGTTTAAGATAAAGTATTCACGTTATTCAAATCTTCGAATGAACGCTCTAATCGCTTACCAAAAGTTTCTTCGGATAAACGTAAATATTTTCTTGGATCGTAATATTTCTTATTTGGAATATCATCTCCTTCTGGATTTCCAATTTGTGATCCAATATAATCTTTTTTGTCAAGAATATAATCTCTCACACCTTCTGTAAAGGCATATTGCAAATCGGTATCAATATTCATCTTAATAACTCCATAATCAATTGCTTCTCTAATTTCTTCTAAAGAAGAACCAGAACCTCCATGGAATACGAAATCGATAGGTTGCTTAGAGTCTGTACCAAATTTTTCGGCTACAAATTCTTGTGAATCCTTAAGAATAATTGGCTTTAAACTTACATTTCCTGGCTTATAAACACCGTGAACATTTCCGAAAGCTGCAGCAACTGTAAAACGAGGAGAAATTTTCATTAACTCTTCGTAAGAATAAGCAACATGCTCTGGTTGAGTATAAAGTCTTGACTCATCCACATCAGAATTATCAACACCGTCTTCTTCTCCCCCAGTGATTCCCAATTCAATCTCTAAAGTCATTCCCATCTTGTCCATACGTTCAAGGTAAGATTTACATATTTCTATGTTTTCTTCTAAAGATTCTTCAGATAAATCAATCATATGTGAAGAAAATAATGGTTTCCCAGTTTCTTTAAAAAACTTTTCTCCTTCAGTCAATAATCCATCGATCCATGGTAACCATTTTTTCTGACAGTGGTCTGTATGTAAAATAACAGATGCTCCGTAAAGCTCAGCTAATTGATGTACATGTTTAGCTCCAGCAACACAACCTGCAATGGCAGCCTGTTCGTTAGAGTTGTCAAGTCCTTTTCCAGCGAAAAATTGACCTCCACCTTTAGAGAATTGTAAAATTACCGGTGCATTTAATCTTGCAGCCGTTTCCATAACAGCATTTACTGTTGATGAACTTGTAACGTTTACCGCTGGTAAAGCGAATTTATTTTTTTTAGCTAATTCAAAAACCGCTTGAACTTGGTCTCCGAATACTACTCCTGGTTGTATTTTTTTTGCCTCCATATCTATTTTACGCATATTAAGCTATGCAAATCTAAAAATTTAATTTAATGTTTAACAAGTTTTGAAAAATTTATCTGTATTGTTGTCTTAACCTCATTTATTACCGTGTTGAATATATGGTCAGTTTTATGATGATTAACCAAAAGATTATGTGTGTAACACTGGAATTGTAGGTTATTGTTATTATCTACATTAAATTTAGATTGTTTATTAATAAGAAAGTTGAGTAATAAATAATAACAAAGATGAATGTTAATAAGTTGAAAAAGGGTTTTTAGACTATTTTATATTGGGTGTAAAGTCTTTGTAAATCATGTGGTTGATTGAAAATTTTATATTACTTTTAGTTGTTCTTAGAATTAAACTAAAATAGATGAAATCATTTTGTCTTTTGAAGTTGTTTTGATGTATGTAAAGCTTAGGTTAAAGAATCAAATTAATTCTTTTTTTTTGGTTATTTAATATTAATATTGTCGAATATTTTAAAAATAACATGTATGAAAAAAGTTAGATCTTTTTTTACGCTATTTATTTTGAGTATCCTTTTTTCGGGAATTCAAATGAAAAGTTTAGCAGGTCCAATTAATGGTTTTTCGGACCGACCTTGGGAAATGAGCCATTCCATTGTGCCCATTTCAACCGTTTTTGATCTTAATGAGAATTTAAGTGCGCCAATGCCTTCACCTCCGCCTGGAGTAGATTGCTCGGATTTGTTTATCTCTGAATATATTGAAGGGTCTGGTAATAATAAAGCCATTGAGATTTATAATCCAACATCAGTTGATATTAATTTAGGAGATTATTCTATTAAAAAATATTCAAATTCTTTAACTGGATCAGCTACAACTTACGATGCTTGGAGTGGTGTAATTCCTGCATATGGAACCATTGTTGTAAGAAATAATTCAGCTGCATTATCTGGTATTACTTCTAATACCGATTTTACATCCACTAGCTCCGTTTTTCAATTTAATGGAAATGATCCTGTTGCATTATTTAAGAATGCAGATTTAATCGATGTTATTGGTAATTCAACTTATTTCGGTAAAGACAAAACACTTGTTAGAAAACCTAATATTAAGCAAGGTGAATTGTCTTATAATTCTTCAGACTGGATATCCCACTCACAAAATTTCACGGATTCATTAGGTTCTCATAACTCAGAATGTCAAGTTCCAGCTAGTCCAGTTTGCGCAAATGATACAACATTTACACATTCAGCATGTGAGTCTTTACTTTTAGATGGAATTACTTATACAAATTCTACAACCGTATACGATACTTTAACTAACGTGGCATCTTGTGATAGTGTTGTAATAAATGAAATTACAATTCATCCATCTTACCAAGATACGATACCTGTTTATGGATACGATGAAGTTGAGTTAAATGGATCGACATATACATCTGACCAAAACATTACTCAATCTTTAACAAGTGTGAATGGTTGCGATAGCAATATTGTTACAAGCATTATTATTTTACCTAATCCAACGAGTGATAATGTTATTGCTTATCAGAGTTTTGAAGATACAGTTATTGATTTTTGGGGATTTGAATTTTCCCCATTGACTTATAACCAAAATAGTGATACTTGGGATACTGTTACTTCAGTTTCATCTATTGGAATGGCTACAGATGGAGTTAATTTTTGGGGAGGTCGTGATATAAACAATTCTGTTGGTGGTGGGAATTTTGTTCACTATATAAATTTCGATCCTGTAGATGTTTCAGGGCAAACAGATTTAAAGCTAATCTATGATTTTTATGGGGAGATTTCTGGTGGAGGATCTGATTATATAAAAACATTTGTTGAGTTCGATAATGGAACGACATGGACTAATGTAGAAATTGATTTTGATCAAAATGGTCCAAATTCAGGAGAATGGTTTATAGATACAGTTGATATTCCTAGTTCTACTCAATTCGTACGTTTTCGATTAGAGGCAAAATTTGATGGTGGTGGAGATTATTTCGGATTAGATAATATAGTTATTAAGGAAGTAATGGATTGTTCAGCCTATGATACAACTATTGTTTCTACTGGTTGTGATAGCCTTATTTTAGGAGGAACAACATATTATGCTTCAACAAGCTTTAATGATACAATTACATTGGCTAATGCTTGTGATAGTATTATTACAAGAGAAATAACCATCAATACTTCATACCACGATACCATACCAGTTTATGGATATGATGAAGTTGAACTAAATGGAACAACATATACATCAAACCAAAATATTACTCAATCTTTAACAAGTGTGAATGGTTGCGATAGCAATATTGTGACAAGTATTATTATTTTACCAAACCCAACAAGTGATAACGTTATTGCTTATCAAAGTTTTGAAGATACAATCATTGATTTTTGGGGATTTGAGTTTTTCCCATCGACTTATAACCAAAGTGGTGATGTTTGGGACACCGTAACTTCCGTTGCTTCTATTAATTCAGTACCTGATGGAATCAATTTTTGGGGAGGACAAGACATTGAAAACAATGTTGGTGGTGGAACAAGTGTTCATTATATCAACTTTGATCCTATTGATGTGTCTGGTCAAACAGACTTAAAATTATTCTATGATTTTTATGGAGAAATCGATGGAGGTGGTTCCGATTTTATTCGAACTTATGTAGAATTTGATAATGGAACAACTTGGTCGAATATCGAAATTGATTTCGATCTGAATGGTCCAAATTCAGGAGAGTGGGTGACAGACGTTGTTGATATTCCTAATTCTGCTCAATATGTTCGTTTCAGATTAGAAGCTAAGTTTAATGGAGGGAATGACTACTTTGGTTTAGATAATATTATCATTAAAGAAGTTGTGGACTGTTCAGCTCATGATACAACCATTGTTTCTACCGGTTGTGATAGTCTTATTTTAGGCGGAACAACGTATTACGCTTCAACAAGTTTTAATGATACCATTACATTGGCTGGAGTTTGTGATAGTGTTATTACTCACGAAATTGTAATTAATGAGTCTGCAGAATTTTTGATGGATACAGTTCATGCCTATAATTCTATTACCGTAAATGGAATAGAATATACCTCTTCTCAGGATGTTGTTGATTCATTACAGACTTCAAACGGATGCGATAGTATTGTAAATACACCAGTAAAAATTGATACTATTACCGAAGGTACTTTATTAACCTACCAGAGTTTCGAAAACTATGAAAATGGGTGGCCTTTTATTGTTGACCCCAATGAATATTCGAATTCATCTCAACATTGGGATACAGCTTTTAGTGTTGGTTCGATTAATGATGCAAGTTTCGGAAACGAATTTTGGGGTATGCGTGATGTTGATAATGAATATCACGAGTTAAATTTCCAAGCTTTTGATTTAACAGGACATGATGCAGTCGTACTTAGTTTCGATTATTATACAGATGGTTATGAAAGTTCTGATCATATTAAGTACGGAATTGAATACGATAATGGATCAACCTACTCTAATTTGATAAGTCTTGAAAAGAACACAGATGAATGGATAACCGTGGTAGACACAATTCCAGCTGGGTCTTCTTATGTAAGATTACGTTTGACAGCTCAACAAAATGGAGGAACTGATTATGGTGCTTTTGATAATATTAAACTGATCAGTTACCCTTGTTTTCCTGTTACAACACGCGATACTATTTCTGGATGTACTTCTGTAATGTATAATGGTAATACGTACACTGTTTCAGAAAATATTGTGGATTCATTGACAAGTACAACGGGATGTGATAGTATCTCAATAACTTCGGTAATTGTTAATCCTGAATACAATTTAACAGCACCAACCATGTCAGGAATTGATAGTGTTGTTTTAAATAGTACAGTATATACAACATCTCAAACATTAAATTTACCTCTAACTTCTATTCACGGATGTGATAGTTTAGTAGAAGTTCCTATCGTAATATTTGAAGCATCTGATATTGATACTATTCGAGCTCAAAGTTTCGAAAACAACGAAAATGGATGGACATTCTCACTTTATCCATTGGAATACTCAACTTCTAGTTCACTTTGGGATACAACTTCAAATGTTGGTAGTATAGATACATCAAATGCTGGAACTAATTTCTGGGGAATGCGTGATGTTGATAATGAATATCATTTTATTGATTTTGATCCAGTAGATGTTTCGGGAATTAATATGTTAAAAATAAGTTTCGATTATTATACAGATGGTTATGAGAGTAGTGATTATATCAAATATGGTATCGAATTCGATAATGGAGTTGGGTATAGTAGTTTGATTAATCTAGATAAAAACACGGATGACTGGATTACAATTTCGGAGACTATCCCAACTGGAATAAATCATATTCGACTCAGGCTAACGGCTAAACAAAATGGTGGATCCGATTATGCTGGTTTCGATAACATTGTGTTGACAGGGTTTAGAACTCCAACCTGTTCAGATTTCGATACGACGTACGCTGTTACCGAATGTGGAATGTATACTTACAAAGATTCTACTTATGAAGTGTCAACTTCTATTATAGATTCAATGTTAACTTCAGATGGAGATTGTGACAGTGTAGTGAACATCAATTTAACTATTAACGAAACTTTCGAAATAACAACGGATACAGTTGTTGCTTGTGATTCTGTTGAGGTAGGTGGTCTTTTCTATACATCAACTCAAGTTGTAGATCTAAATTTATCTTCAGTTTTAGGATGCGATAGTTTGGTTCATGTGCCAGTGGTAATTAATCAATCGAATGCATCTACCGAAACCATTACTCAATGTGATTCGTATATTTTTGGAGGAGACACCTTAACAGCATCTGGTCAGTATTTTCATACATTTATAAATCAGTTAAATTGTGATAGTGTTGTTACCTTGAATTTAACCATCAATCAATCGGATTCGGTAATTGAAACCATTACTCAATGTGATTCATATATTTTTGGAGGAGACACATTAACAACATCTGGTCAATACAATAAAACGTTTACAAACATTGTAAATTGTGATAGTGTTGTTACTTTGAACTTAACGGTTACAAATTCTAACAACTATACATTTGCCGATACAACATGTTTACCAAGTTATGACTTTAATGGAATGACTTTAACATCAACAGGAGAATATTTAGATACTTTAAATAATGCTTCAGGGTGCGACAGTTTAATTACATTAAATCTTGTGATGAATGTACCTACTTCGGTAACCATTGATTCAACAACATGTTTAGATACTTTAATGTTTAATGGTGTTTCTTATGGAACAACAGGAATATATCAACAAAATTTGACAAATGTTAAAGGTTGTGATTCTACATTAACTTTGGATTTAGAATTTAATCAACCTTCAGACTCAACACTCATTGAAGTGACTTGTTTAGATTCTCTTATATTTAATGGAGAAACATTTAAAACTTCTGGTGTATTTAATCAGACTTTTACAAATGCAATTGGTTGTGATTCTTTATTAAGTCTCGATTTAACATTTAACGAAGCTACAGTTTCTACTATAAATGATACAATTTGTGATGCTCAGGTTGTAATTAATGCCGTTCCATATACATCTACAGGAAAGTATACACAGCATTTAACAAATACCTTAGGTTGTGATTCAACCATTACACTAAATTTACTTTTTGCAACAGAAACTTTAGATACTGTTTCTTATGTAACTTGTAACGAGTCGTTAATTATAAATGGTGTCGAGTATGATTCTACGGGAGTGTATAACCAAACGTTAGAAAATGCATTAGGTTGCGATTCTCTATTAACCTTAGAATTTACATTCAAAGAAGTATCTACGTATACTCATATTGTAGAAAGTTGTGAAGATACTGCAGTAGTTAACGGTTTATCTTATACAACCGCCGGTACTTATTATCATCAACTTACAAATGCTGTTGGTTGTGATTCTAATTTAACAATTCAGCTTTCGTTTATTGAACCATCATCTTCGGAGTATTTTGATACAACTTGTACTGGTTCAATCATCGTAAATACAGATACGTTTACATCTACAGGAATTTATGAGCAAGTGTTAACAAATGTAGTAGGTTGTGATTCTGTTATTACATTAAATCTTAAAATAGGAGAAGATAATTCTGAAACATTTACATTCTCAACTTGTAACGATACACTTACTTATAATGGTGTAGATTATTTTGCGACTGGTATATATAACCAAATGTTACAAAATGTTAACGGTTGTGATTCTGCATTAACATTAGACCTAACATTCGGAAACGAAACTTTAGGATTTATTGAGGAAACGATTTGTGAGTCTTCTGTAACGTACAATGATTCTGTTTATACAGAAACAGGGGTTTATACTCAGGTTATTAATTTAGGTGTGAGTTGTGATTCTATCTTAGAAATCGATTTAACATTTGGAACACCTTCTTCATTTACAATAATAGATTCAACATGTACAGGTTCATTAGAGTTTAACGATTCGGTTTATACAGCTTCTGGTTCTTATGAGCAAATTCTAACAAATGCTTCGGGTTGCGATTCTGTATTGACATTAAATCTTCATATTGGAGCAAACAATACTGGACTTTACGCAGATACAACATGTTCTGGAAGTTTATTGATTAATGATTCTTTATATACTTCAACAGGAGTGTATACTCAAATATTAACAAATGCTTCAGGTTGCGATTCTGTTTTAACATTAGAACTAGAGATTGAATCGGAAAGTGCATCTATAATAAATGATACCACATGTTTAACAATGCTTTCATATAATGGTCAGAATTATAGTTCTACTGGTACATTTATGCAAATCATTCCAAATACAAAAGGTTGCGATTCTACTATTACATTAAATCTGGTATTCAACGAGCCTTCTGCCGAAACAATTGTTGATACTACTTGCAATACTCAGTTAATGTATAATGGTGAGACCTATACTTCTACGGGAATTTATACACAAAACTTAGAGAATACAAAGGGTTGTGATTCTACACTTACATTAGAGTTGGTATTTAATACGCCAACAACAGAAACTATTGTAGATACAACGTGTACTGGAGAATTTGTTTTCAACGGAACATCATATACTTCAACTGGTGTTTATACACAAAACTTAGAAAATGTTACTGGATGTGATTCTATTTTAACATTAGATTTAGTAATAAATGAAGAAACATCATTTACAATTGTAGATACAACGTGTACCGGAGAATTTGTTTTCAACGGAATATCTTACACAACAACTGGTGTTTATACACAAATGTTAGAAAACGTTGCAGGGTGTGATTCTACTTTAACTTTAGAATTAGTTATTAATGAAGAGTCGGCAGAGACTATTGTAGATACAACATGTACCGGAGAATTTGTTTTCAACGGAATATCGTATACATCTACTGGAGTTTATACACAAATGTTAGAAAATGTTGCTGGATGTGATTCTACTTTAACTTTAGAATTAGTTATTAATGAAGAAACATCATTTACAATTGTAGATACAACATGTACCGGAGAATTTGTTATCAACGGGATGTCATATACATCTACTGGAGTTTATACACAAACGTTAGAAAATGTTGCTGGATGTGATTCTACATTAACATTAGATTTAGTTATTAATGAAGAAACATCATTTACAATTGTAGATACAACATGTACTGGAGAATTTGTTTTCAACGGAACATCGTATACATCAACTGGAGTTTACACGCAAACGTTAGAAAATGTTGCGGGATGTGATTCTACTTTAACTTTAGACTTGGTTATTAATGAAGAAACGTCATTTACAATTGTAGATACAACATGTACTGGAGAATTTGTTTTCAACGGAACATCGTATACATCAACTGGAGTTTATACACAAACGTTAGAAAATGTGGTTGGTTGTGATTCTACATTAACATTAGATTTAGTGATAAACGAAGAAACATCTGAGACAATTGTTAATTCATCATGTACTGGAGAATTAGTATATAACGGAACAACATATACTTCAACTGGAGTTTACACACAAACATTAGAAAATGTGGTTGGTTGTGATTCTACATTAACATTAGATTTAACAATTGGAAACGAAACTTCGGCATCCATCACAGAAACTACATGTACAGGTAGTTTAGCTTATAATGGTCAAACTTATACAACAAGTGGAACATTTACTCAAACATTGACGAATACTCAAGGTTGTGATTCTACATTAACATTGAACTTAACGATTAACTCAACGTCTTCAGAAACCATTTCTGAGTCGTCTTGTTCAGGATCAATAGATGTAAACGGAACAGTATATACAACAACAGGTGTTTACACACAAACATTAACTAACGTTGCCGGATGTGATTCAACACTTACAATTAATGCAACAATAGGAAATGTGAGTACAGGAACTCATACAGAATCAACTTGTTCAGATGAACTGGATGTAAATGGAACAACTTATACAACAAGTGGAACATTTACTCAAATGTTAACAAATGCATCAGGATGTGATTCTACTCTAACATTAAATTTAACATTAGGATTAGATTCGGATACGATTTTCGATTCTCAGTTAATTTGTGAGGGTTCAATTGAAATAAATGGACAAATTTATACATCTACAGGAGAATATACACAAACGCTAACAAACAGTTTAGGTTGTGATAGTGTAATGGTATTTGATCTTGAATTTGGAATGGGAGATTCATTATTTATTGATACCGTAATGTGTGGTCAAAATATATTCGTTTATCAAGGGTTAGAAATGTTTACAGATGGAACTTATCAAGTAATAGATTCTTCAGTTACAGGATGTCCAACCATAACAACGATTGACGTTGCTTTTGAATCTGCATTTACCGTGAGTGTAAGTCAAGTAGGAACAACATTGTTAAGTAATCCAAGTGTTGGTACTTTCCAATGGTATAACTGTACCGATGACTATCCATATCCTGGTGAAACAAATAATTATTACAATCCACCAATAAACGGAGATTACTATGTAGAGGTCACTCAAAATGGATGTACATATCGTTCAGATTGTTTTACAACACATGGTGTTGGAATGGAAGAAGTAGAAAGCGAATACGGATTCCAAGTTTATCCAAATCCAAACAATGGAACTATGACTGTGAAATTATCAGGAGCTAATTATAGAGAAATGAAAGTTGTTTCCACTTTAGGAAGTGTTTTATTTGAACTACATAATTTAGGTTCTGAATTAGTAATACCATTACAATTAGATGTACAAGCAGGTGTATATTACATACAAATGCTTTCAGATAAAAACCAATGGGAAACTAAAAAAGTTATTGTTGAATAGATTCATTTAACTTAGAATTCAAAACGGATCATCTATTATTAGGTGATCCGTTTTTTTTGTTCTTATTTGAAAGGAAAAAATAGGATAGTGATATTCATTCTTTTATTCAAAATAAATTATATTTGAAATCATTAAATAAAATGAATAAATGGAAAAAGAATTAGAACATATTGAATCAAGTGATGTAAAAGAAAATTGGGAATTGTTAGGTCCTATCTATATTAAGTTGAAAGATGCCCTTGAGAAGGAAAAACAAAAAGAAGAATATGACGATGAAGTCGATTTTGATGTGTTTTATGACATCATGTTGGAAGAATGGAAAAAAATATATCTCGAAGTTGTTTTAAACCCAATTCGTGAAAAAATCACAGACCTCTTTAAAAAAGCACTTGCGACTGATTATGTTTTGAAAGATCCAATTGATTATGATGGTAAGGTATTTTGTGTTCACTATTATATTTTACAATATTTTTCCATTGGGGTGTTACCTTATCATAAACATGAAGATTTTCCAGATGTTAGTACAAGTTTAGATGAATTAGGTAATATTAATTTAGATTTATATTCTTTGTTTGAATATTTATGGTATGAATTAGAATTAGATGAAGAAACAGAGGAGGAATTATTTTATGACCGTTCAGAGTTTTATGATGTTGAAGTAAGTTATTTGACAGCATTTTTATCTGAATGTTGGTTAAAAGCAAAACAACACACTGGTGTAAATGCAATAGCCATTCTCGATGAATCTACTGCCGTTGGAGAGACTTATTTGTTAGATGAAAACAAGTTGCTTGAAGATTGTGATGAGGAAATTAAAGCATTAATTAAATGATTTGTTAGATATAGTAATTTGATAGAAATAAGCAGAGAAATAAGCTTAATTTTTTTACTCATCCTAGTTTCAAACTGCGTCTAATTAAATATATTGCCCATGTAAATTGTAACACTGAAGAATGTATGTTGCTTAGTTTGTATTGAAGATCTGATGGAAGGTTAAATAATAAAAATAAACATGGTTCTATATATTTATCGATAATATAAAATGTCATGAAATTGATGTTAAAATGATAAGTAATATAGGTATGTGACGTCCTAAAATAGCGTTACGAATTAATAGTACAAAGGTAGTGATTTTATA
>JBMYWP010000044.1:0-34660 GCA_049607525.1 Flavobacteriales bacterium | reverse complement strand
TTTTCGGACCGACAGCCGAGCACGATGCCGAGTAGGTAATTTTTTAAATAACAGTCTAATATTATTTATCTAAAACACTTGCCTTGTAAGTATAAAAGTATTATATTTGCTTGAATTAAATTATTAATCAAGCCCCGAACAGGGCGTAAAAGTCGGTAGTTTATTATTTCTTTTTCCTTCTATAAAATTGTATTAAATAGTTGATAATAAGACTTTTATTTCGTATCTTTATTTAAAATAAACGTTATGGATATAGATAAAATGTATATTGATAATTTACTCCAATTATCAAAATCAACAAAGGTCTTGGAACAAAGAATTAGTCTCTTAAAAGATGATCACAACACAATTGATAAAGAAATAAATAAGTTCAAAGATGCTTTAGAACTTAATCTTTCTACCAAGGAGCTAAAATTGAAAAATAACTTAGTAAATAAGGTGATTTCTGAAAATATAAAAAAGGGGAGGAATCTTTCAAAGGACCAATTGCATTTATTCGTTGAATATAAACAGAATTTATCTTTTGTTAATAAGCTTTTCTTATCAAAAAAATCAAAATTAAATCATTTTGGTGAACATTCTTTGAAAACATTTAAGGATCTAAATACTAAAATTAAGAAAGAGTATAATGAGAATAATAAGCAGATAACTTCTGGATTAAAAAAAGCGGAGGCGCAAAAGAAACAGTTAGAGCCATTAGAACCATTAAATAACGACCTAATAAAGCTTAAAGCATTATTGGAGAAAGAAACGAATAAGGAATTTCTTAAAAATGGTCTTCAGAGGGATTCTATTCTTTCAAAAATAATTCAGTTTTTGAAAGAATATTTAAAAACATCAAGTTCAAAAGCTTTAAATTCAGTAATTGAAAACTTAACTAAAGTTAAGACGAATATGGAGAATAAAGTAGAAAAAAATAAAAGTAAAAGTGTAAAAGTTTAATTATTAATCAAGCCCCGAACAGGGCGTAAAAGTCGGTATATTATGGAAAAAGAGTTTTTAAGACGGTTAGATATGTTTAAAGGTAATATTACTTTACTTATATCTAGATTACATTATAGCATTCATTTATATTCACATTGTCATGAAAGATTTGGAGGGTGTTATATTAAAATGCTGAATAAACATAAGGAATTATTAAATCTAGCTATACAGTATGAAAAAGGTTAATTCATGTGATAGCGGTTACTGCGGATATTAATAGATTTAAGTTTAAAGTGGTGGGCTTAAATACATATATTTCACACCACATTTTTAAATAAGTTTAACCAGCTTTAGAATGGTAATAAACTAAATTATGGGTTCAATTACAGGAATTGTAAAAAGAGTAGAAGAGTTAGTAAATGTAACAGATACATTTAAAAAAAGGAATTTAATAATCACAACTGAAGAACAATATCCACAAACACTTCAGGTTGAATTCATCCAGGATAAAGTAGTTTTATTGGATGCGATTTTAGAAGGAGAAAAGTTAAATGTACATTATAATTTAAGAGGACGTGAAGTAGAGAAGGTTGCCGGCGAACCTAAAGTTTTTAATTCTCTTCATGGTTGGAAAATTGAAAAGGTTTAACTTTGTTACACATAGGTAATTTTACCTATGTGTACCTTTTAAAAATATTTTATGAGTTTAGAGATAGATTATATAGGCCAATTAGAAAAGATTGCCTTTAACAGATTTGGAAAAGAATATATGGAAATTGTTGCAAAAGAAAGTGGGTTTAAATTGAATAATATTGAGAGAATATTTAGGAATAAATATAAATTGAAATTGGGAGATTTTGTAACGTTGTGTGAATCATTAAATGTACGTTTGGAGTTGAAGGAATCAAAAGATTATCCAGATTCTGAAGAAGTAACTTTAATGACAGATGATGGGGTTGTAAATTATCAAAAAAAAGAATGATATGAAGAATTTATTTGGAATACAGTTTAGTTTTATAAAAGTATTTGGTTTTCTATTTTTATTGATAGTTGTATTAATTGAAAGAGGAGCTATCTATTTAGGAGAAGATAATATTGAGAGAATATTTAGTGTGTTAATTTATATACCACCAATTTTATTACTTTTAGTTCTAGGGTATTTATTTGTTAAGATTTTTAAGAAGCTTAAAGGAGCTTAATTTTCTAAATCCACCAACACTTTCTCCCTGTCCGGGAGGACAATGTTTAATTGTTTATATATTTAATTAATGTTTTTGCGGATATTGTTTTTTGTATTTTTGTTTTTCACTTTTACCTATTAGTGTTTTACTTTTTTACTCATTACTTTGTTTAACATTTTTTTATTATTGTATTTATGGTTTTTGTATTTTATTTAGGTTGGTTGTTTCTCCTTTTAAGATCTGGTTTTTTATTTTATCGGTTTTCAGTTTTGAGTGATGATGTTCAGTCTTTAGAATTGAGAAAGGAAGTTTTCTTTTTAGGAATGATTAATTTAATTGTTTTTCTGGTTGTGTGGTTTTATTTTAAAGAAGCAGTAGCTAATTCTTCTGTGTTGGTGAAGGTTTTTTTTATAGTTGGTTTTATTTGGTTTTTGAATTTATGGAGGTTGTTTTTAAAGGCGGGTTTTGTTATGTCGAAAAGGTTTTACTATGTCTATGTAATTTTTTGGATAATTTGGGTATGTGCAAGTTATTGGATTTATTAATGTTTTTTTTTGGAAGTTTAGTATATTTACGTTTTGGTAACTGCAAGATGTGATATCGTCATGACAATTATCATTGTAATAACTATATCGTCTTGCCACATTGTGGAATTTAGAATATGCGAAACTTATATTCATGGAAAAAAAAAGGGTAGTAATACAAGTAAGACTTGAAGAGAGTGAAAAGGAAATAATAAAGGAGAAAGCGAGTAATTGTGGATTGAATTTATCACAGTATGTTATTTCGTCTTCTTTAAATAAAAAACTTATTGCCATAGATCAGATTAAGCTTTTCGAAAGTATGAGAGGTGTTCAAATAGAAATGAATAGTATTGGGAAGAATATTAACCAATACGTTAAGCTTTTAAATATGCTAAATAAAGTTGATGGAGTAACTCCAGATACTTTGAAAAATATTGAAAATATGCTTTTGGAATATAAAGACAAGCAAGATCGTATTTATGATATGTATAAACATATTCGTGGTTTGTTTGTTTAAGGTTTATTGTTTTTCACTTTTATGATTCTCGTTTTTTTGTGTTTTTGTTTTAGTGTTTTTTGTATTTATACATATACGCATTACTGCGTTTCACTTTTATTATTAGCAATATTATGGTTATAAAAATATTATCATCTTCTAAAACATTTAATGGGATTGATTATAACGAGAAGAAGGTTGAAATGGGTGTAGCTGAAAGATTAGCTATTGATAATTTTAATATTGAATCTGTACGATCTAAAGTAGATTTAAAGGACGAATTATTACTTCATTCTTCAACTTTTAAGGGGCGACGAGATTTTGAGAATAAACAATTTCATGTTGCATTAAGTGTTAAAGGGGACACTTATTCTAAAGAAGAATTATTGTCCGTTGGCCGTGATTATTTAAAAAAGATGGGCTATGGTGATAATCCAAGTGCAATATATTTCCATAAGGATACAGATAATAATCATATTCATATTGTTACTTCTAGGGTTGATATTAAAGGTAAAAGGATAAACGATTCTTTCGAACGTAAGCGGACATTAGATTTTATCAAAAATGATCTAGGAATTGATTATTCTTTAAATCTAAATAATAAGATTGAAGCATTGAAAGCTTATTCATATTCTAATTTGGACCAGGTTCTTTCTTTAATGAAAAGCAATGATATAGATTGTAATTATAAACCTTCACCTGAAGAGAATAATGTTATAGATATATTTTTTAACATGGAAGAAATGGGGAAGATTCCAATCGAAGATTTTAATATTGATCTAAACAATAAAAAGAATCGAAAGAAGGAAATAAATCGAATGAAGGCTATTTTGTATAAATACAAAGATTTAATTTCTTATGATTATTTGAACACTTTTTTAAAGAATAAATTCGGTTATGAAATGTTGATGAATGAAACTCGTAATTTCCAAATATTATACAAAGATGGTTTTATTCATTTCAATTCTGATAAGGTTACAAATTCACCTTGGCAAGTTCCTGAAGGATTTAAAAAGGAATTGGAAAAGATAAATTTATCTAATATATATAGTTTACGTGATAACTCATCTCCAGAGCTGGAGAATGAATTAAAAAAGGTAATAGCAAGATTAAATCCTATTGAATTAGGTTATACTATGGTGGATCATTCAAATAAATTAGTTTTAAAAGGCTCTGATGTTATGAAATTAGGAAAAATAAAAGAGTCAAAAATAACTAACTCTTTTAATTCAACAGTTCTTTCTTTCATGGCATCTATGGGCTTAAATAATTACAAGGAATATGTTATATCGAATGGAGGAGAATTGAATGAAAGATTGGATGTCGTTTTGGGTGATGATATTATTCGTTTGGAAGATATTGATAAGTCTAAAATGGTGCAAAAGGAAATAGATTCCTTAGCTTCTAAATATGGTACTCCCAATGACACTGATTATGATAATATTCTTAATACAGTTTTAGACGCAGGAATGGATTTTAATGAGTTTTTGAAAGGGAATAATTTATCTGTTTATAAAGATGGAAACGGGAATACATCTATTATTGATGAATCAAGCAAAACTATCCATTCTGTAAAGGGTGATTATTTAAAAGATAGTGGAAATCTAATTGGTGAAGGTTTAGGGCAATTAAGTGATATGTTAAAATTGTTTGGAGGTTTTGAAGAGGAAGGTTTAAAACCTGATATAAAGAAAAAGAGAAAGAAAAAAAATAGATTATGAGAATAGCATTAGGGAATCAAAAAGGAGGAGTGGGGAAAACTACATTATCCTTACTTATTTGTAATTATATATCTACCGTTCTAAAACAAAAAATTGTAGCAGTAGATTTAGATCCTCAATTATCTTTGTATTATAAATGGCAAAGTGATAAGAATTTGTATGTAGATAATGCTCCAAATTATGATGTTTTAAAAATACCTGAAGAATATTCAAAACTTTACGAACTATTGCAAATAATTGACGAGTCTGATAATATCTTAATAGATTTGCCCGGTTATATGGTAAATAATGATAATGTTGGTGTTTTCAATAATATAGACTTATTGATTGTTCCTTTTAATTATACAGCTGTGGATGTCGAATCAACTTTACTTTATGTTAAAGTAATTCATCAAGTTAATCCAAACCTGAAGATTTGTTTTATTCCTAATAAGGTTAAAACAGGAGCTAAGTATGAATTGTTAGAAGGAGTAAACGAAGTATTAGCAAATTATGGTTGGTTGGCACCTGCGTTGAATCATTATGTAGATTATGAAAGAGTAACAGTAAACAATATACCTACTAAGATAAAAGGGCAATTGTTATTTTGTTTATCAAAAGTATTGGAGTATGGAAAAGGAAGTAATTAGAATCTTGAAAAGATCCTTTAAGGGTAATAAATCGATTGTTTTCATGATAGGTGATGATGCAAAATCAGAAAAACGATTTGACTATTTACTAAAATATTCATATGATAAAGCTAAACTTTTTGGAAAGGTGTTTTATGATGATGATTTACAAAGTTGTGCAATTGTTTTAGATTCAAGAAAAAAAAGGTTTTCATTAAAATCAATTCTTTTGGACATCGGTTTAGTATTTAATGTAATTGGGTTTAAAAGATTGTCAAGTGTTTTAAAAAGAGAGGAGACAATTAATAAGTATCATCCAAAAGGTGACTTTATCCATATATGGTACATTGGGGTAAATCCTGAAGAACAGGGGAAAGGGAATGGATCATATATGTTAACTCAAATAATGAATCATTATAAAGGTATGGATTTCTATTTAGAAACGTCAAATAGTAGAAATATACCATTTTATTTAAAACATGGCTTTGTTGAAAAGGAGGTTCTAAAATTAGGGTCTTATGATTTAATAATGATGAATAAGTAATATCTGTGAATAAGGATTTTTTAATGTTTAATACAGAAATGCACTTTGTGACATTTTCTATTATAGTAATTCAATGCCTTTTCCTTTTTTGGGGATTAATAGCTTTAATTGCTAGACCAAAAGATTTAAGTCGCGAAAGATTTGTTTGGTTGGTTAGTACATTTTTAATGTATAATATATTTGGTGGTTTATTTCCAGATAAGGCTATGGGGTTACATTTGTTAGTACAAAATACTTTAGCGTATGGTTCTGGAATGATTTTACCAACATATTATTTTTGGTATCTTATGAAAGAGTTGGATTTTGATTTAGGGAAACTATTTAATCCAAAGGTTTTATTAATAATTCTATTATTCTTATTCATTGTTACTTATATTCCTATTTACCTAGTGTCGAGTGATTTTAATTTGGCTAGGTATTATTTTATTTTTGTTCCGGTACTTCTTGCACTAATATTGTTCTATAAGATTGTCCAGGCGTTATACATTAAATCTAAATTACCGCAAGCTTTTGGTTATTACAAAACTATTTTTATTTGTGGGTATTTGGGGATTGGTTTTATTGCTTGTTTACCTATAATAACAATGATTGGAGATTTTCAGGTTTTAGAGGTTTCAATTGTAAATGGTGGATTTTTGACAATGGCTTATGCACAAATTATACGCTATGTGCATATCTCAAGAATGGAATTATCGATGATTTTAAATTCGGAAGTAGGTGAAGAGAAAGAAAAAGAAGTAATTAATGTAATTGAAAACTTTCATGAAAAACTAACTTCGAGGGAAATTGAATTACTCCCTTATATTGCCGATCGAAACCTAACCTATAAAGATATAGGCGAAAAAACAGCTATTCATGCCAAAACAATGAGTAAGCATGCTTCTAATATATTTAGAAAGTTAGATATTAATGATAGAAAGAGTTTTATACAACAATTTTCAAAACATTATGTTGTTGAGTGATTTATGGGTTGGTTACGTATGTACGTACTAGTTGTACGTACTCTTTTTTATGCTTAAACGTATTAATTTACGTTGAAAATACGGTTCAAATGAACCGTATTTTTTTTGCCCTTTATTTAGACTTGCATACGTTTTTACACATTTGTGTATTACTAGTTTTGTTTTATGTTGTGGGGGATATTTCAGAAGAACAATTATAGAAAAAGGGTGAAAAAAGGTGTAAACCCTGTAAAAACAAGGTGTGCGAGCCTTTTTAGACTCACGCACCGAGTTGAGTAAGTTGAACAATTATGTTATAAATATGATGTGTTTTTGATGGTAAAAATGATATAAAATGTTATTATTTGATGCTTTTATGATATAAAATGATATTAAACCTTACCTTTTAGGTGTACAAATAGATGTATTAATTAATTGATAATTGAATTCTCTAATAGAGAAATTTAGGTGTACTTTTTTCTCTATAAACAATAGTCAGAAAAATACTCACTAAATCCTAATTCAAAATATTCAATTTGCCTATTTAGTCTTAGTTGATGATGCTCAACACTATCTTTATATGACAACAAGGATATAACTGTTTTTAATTTAGGGTTTTCAAATTCTTCAAACACCGTAGGGAATTCGGTGAGAATCTCCATCATTTCATTATAATTTTCTTTAACTGATGTCTTTTCAAATCTACCTTTGTAATAGTCAATATTTAATAAACCTATATGTTTCGCCATATTATATATTTTGTTTGATGCTTTAATCAAATCAGATTTATCTGATTCAAAAGAATGTTCTAATAATTTTATTCTCTGATGACTATACTTTAAATATTCGTTTATTTCATCAATTGAAATATGGCTAAAATGTTTTGATAAATTCACTAAATCGTTTTGGCTAATCTGACTATGAGGCTGATGACTTTCCTTGTTATCTCTAAGTGATTTAAGATATTTTGAGAAAACATGCTCAGTATCACTGTACATTATCCAGTCAGAAGAAATTTTGAAATTTTCTTTTAGCGAAATCAAAACCTTAGCTGTAATATCTTTTTTACCATTCTCTAACTCTGATAAATAAGGGGCTTGAATTCCTATTTTACCAGCAAACTCCTTTTGAGAAAGGTCAAAATCCTTTCTAATCAACTTGATTTTATCTCCAATTGATAATATTTTCCTCATAAAGATTCTCTAAAGTGTAAATAAATTATATATTTGCGAATAACAAAACGTTAGTAAAATGCAAACAAAAGCAAAGATAAAGGAATTAGAGCGTTTATTACCTCATGGCTCTAAAAAAATAATTGCACAAAGAGCAAATACTTCTTGTAATTCCGTTAGAGCATTCTTTAATGGAGAACTTAAAAGAGTAGATAAAATTCAATCTATTCTAACGGAATCTATTAACTATTATAACGAGTTAAAAGATAGAGAAAGAGAAATATTAAATAAAATGACAAAATAATAGACTTTTATATGTGTAGTTATATATCATATAATTGTTTGGTAAACGTTTATGGAGTATCTACTAACACCATCAATAAAGGTGTTTCTGTAAATCGTAAAAGAAAGTCTAATTTATGGATGCATAAGAGAGACTCTTCAGATAATCGTCGTGTACTTATTGATATTGACTCTATTCCAACTGCAACACGTAAAAAGTATAATATTCCAACTTCTAAGGAATTACAGGAAGAATTAAGTGCAAAACAGGAAGAACGTATAAAGATTGAGCAAGACCAACGAAAATCACGTTATTTAAAGGCGTTTGAATCGGCTTTAAATAGTGATTATACAGTCTTTATATCTGAATACTCAAAACATACCGATACTGACAAAAGACGTGATTTAGCTAAGTTACACGCTTTATATACGGCAATTCTTAAAATTGTTGGTACTAAAAGAATCGCTAAAGGGGTTTTACAAGAAGTATTCGACGTTTACGGAACATTAGAGTTTACAGGTAAGCTAAAGGAAAAAGCTTCGTTTTGTCGTAAGGTAAAAAAAGCACAAAAAGATATTAAAAGTGCTGTTGAGCATGGTTGTACAGGAAATACCTATCGCCGTAAAATAGGCGAATTTCACCATGCTTTGATACTAATGTATGCCATGCAACCCAATATCTATTCTGGACGTGTTATTTGCGATATGGTCAATTTAGAGGCAGAAAAGCACAATCAATGCACCGTAGCTTATTCAACTATAAGGGATTATCTGCGTAAAAAGGAGATAAAGAACCAAATCGAGCAATACAGATATGGGGGTAAATCCTTTCGAAACAACGTTTTACCATTTTTACCACGTACACCAGAAGAATTTGCGGGTGATTTGTGGGCAATGGATGGAACACCTGTACAGTTTTTTGCTTTTGACCCAGAGTCAAAAAAGCGTGTTAGACTTAATCTATACGCTATTATAGACGCTTTTAGTGGTCAAATTGTTGGTTATGATGTATCGATTAGTGAAGACCGTTTTAACGTCTTAAATGCTCTTAAAATGGCTTTTAGTGTTAAAGGACACTTACCAACTGAAATTTTACACGATAATTTTTCCGCCAATAAGACCAGCGAAGTAAAGAAAATCAAAGGAGATTTAGAAAGTTTAGGCGTACTGTTTAGAGCTTCTAAACCCGATAACCCAAAGGATAAAACGCATATAGAACGTTATTTCGGAACGTTTCAAAGTACAATACAAAAGTTGTATGATGATTATTTAGGTGAAGGAATCCGCTCTAAACGTAAAAACGGTCGTCCAGACGAAAGTTACCCTAAAAAAGCTCGAAAAATAAAAGAGCCTACAATCGAAGAAATGAAATATCGTATTGCTAAGATGATTGGGCAATACAATAACTTATCTATAGGTGATAAGGCTTCACCTTCAAAGCGTTATGAAGTAAGTCCTAAACCTAATGTTAGAGAGTTGTCAACTTCTCAAATTCCTTTCTTATTCTGGTATAAAACAAGTGTTACTGTGCGTAATAGTATGGTTAGTTTCATCGTAAAGGGGCAACGTCATTATTTTGAGATTAAAAACCATAATCATAAACTTGAGTTAAACGGCTCTAAAATAGACGTTTTCTATGATGAAAAAGACTTGAGTAGTGTGCAAATCTTTTATAAAGATACCGATAGGGTTATTTGTGAATGTAGAAAGATTGATTCACCTAAAGCCTCTCAAATTGGACGAGATAGCAAAGCCGATTTAAGCATATTAAAGCATGATGCTAAAAACAAATCCTTTAATAAGCATATCCACGATAAGACTCATGATGAAATTGCAAGGGGTTTAAAATCTGTTGGTTTAACTGAGTTCACGCCTACAGACCCTTTAAGCACAGATAAATACAACGTAAACAATAGAGAAACAAAACTTTACGAAGAATGGTTTTTAAATGAAAACCAGATAGACAGCTCTAAAATGGACGTTTACCAAAGTCAAACACCACGTAAAACATTTTACGCAGATAAACAAATAGACTTATCTAAATATGAGCGTGTTGTTACTAAAACAGGAAAATTAAAACCACTAAAGAAAGAAGACCCAAAAGACAATCTTCCTAATGACAAGAGATAAAGTTCTTTTGAGTCCTAACAACGCTGTAAAAATATGGAAAAAACACTAATTAAACAACGTTTAAATGAGCTTTCAAACCAAAAAGGTTTAAGCAAGAACAATTTAGCTAAGAAGTTGGGCGTAAGTTCTGCAACTTTAAGCAATATTGAAAATGAACACTGGGAACGCCTTAATGATGATATGCTTTTGCGTATCTGGAATATGATAAAGGTTAAAGAATGGAATTTAATCGAAACATATAATTTCCAGAAAATTATAAATACGTGTGATTTAGCACGAGAACGCAGTCGAATGATAGGCGTAATAGGATATACAGGAGCAGGGAAAACAACGGCTCTAAAACGTTATTACAATAACCACGAAAACACGTACTACATATCCTGTAAAAAGTCTATGAGTGCAAAGCAATTTCTTATTTCAATTGCTCAAGATATGGGAATATCTACAAGTGGTACAGTGTACGAAATTATGATGCGTATCATCAAGAAATTCAACAAACAAAATAAGCCCCTACTTATTATAGATGAGTCGGGTAAATGTCCACAAAAAATAATGTCATACATCCACGATATACGTAATGATACAGAGGGAAACTTAGGCGTTGTTTTATCTGGAGTAGAATACTTTAAAACCAACTTAGAAACTGCCGTAACACGTAACAAAGAGGGAATGCCAGAGTTTTACGACCGTGTTTCAGCTTGGGAAACTTTAGAAAAACCCCGTAAAGATGAAATTGTAATGATTTGTAAAGAGAATTACATTGATGACGAGGAGGTTATCAGCCAATTTTTACGAGTTAAAAACTTTAGAATCTTATCAAATTACATACAAAACATTCAGTTACAATATACATCATGATAACAAAGAAGCAAATTAAAACCATTCATACCCTTTTAAATCGCTTTGACTTAATGGATAATAAAGTTCATTTCATTAACCAATTAACCAACGGACGAACGCAAAGTACAAGGGAACTAACCTATAAAGAAGCGGAGTTGTTATTAGATTATTTAAGGGATTACGACGGAAGTCAAGAGTTAAGGCGTAAGATTTTTTCATTAGGGTATCAAATGGGTATGATTTACGGAGATACACCAGAGGATTTAAAACTTAATGCTGTAAAAATTGATAAGTTTTTAAAGACCAGAGGTACAGTTAAAAAGCCATTAAATGAACTTACAGTAGACGAACTTAAAAAAGTCATTAGACAATTTCAAGCCATGAAAAGATATAGAGTAAAATCTAAGCAAACCAAACAATTAAAAGCCTTGTTAGAGGGTACAGGAGTCACGATATGAAAGATAGGAATAGTAAAAAAGATTTAGGGCGTTTGTTATACGTTGAAAACGGTTTAACACAAAAGCAAATTGCCACACGTTTAGGCGTTTCTACTGTAACAGTGGGGCGTTGGTCTGCTAAAGACGATTGGACGCGGTTAAGAGCTACTCATATCATGGGTAAAAAAGAAACCTTATCAAGGTTATATGAGCAGATAACAGAATTAGACAATGCTATCCGATCCAAGCCCAAAGGTCAACGATATGCCGATAGTAAACAAGCTGATACATTGGTAAAGCTTACCGCATCAGTTGAACGCTTAGAAACTAAAAAATCACTTTCAAGAATCACCGATGTTTTAAAGGATTTTTTAAGGTGGACAGCCGAAAATTTAGACAAAGACGAGTCTATGAAAATCATAGACTTAACCGATAAATACGTTAACGAAAAAGCACTAAACATAGAATAGTCATGGGAGCAGAAGAATTAAAGAAGGAATCAAAATCATCAATTAATACGCCTATTAACTGGGTAAATATGAATGGGTTAAATATCAATCAAATAGCAGAATTAAGAAGGAAATTTGACACCATTGAAACTGATAGACATGGAGGGAAATACATTCGTTTACCAATTGATGGTTATCACGAAATCAGCTCTATACGAGATGGTTTAATAGACTGTATCCAAGTTATAAGTAGAGGGATGTTCGATGAAAATATTGAAATAAGAAATGTTGCAAATCAGTTGAATGTCATATCAAAACTGTTGGGAACATTTCTTTTGTATCAAGAAATGGAAGGAATAGACTTGTTTATGAAGATGACAGCTCATCCAGATCCAAGAAAGATTGAGTAAGAACAAGGAGAATATAGGAAGACCTCAAAAAACATCTATATCAAAGTTAAAAATTTATCTAAATCCAAATCCAGTTGCCTACTGTATTTGGATTCAAACACTTAAAAGGCTAGAATTATGAAGAAAACAACATTTGTATTGAGTTCAGAAACGATAAACTCATACGGTTTTAAAGTTTTGACATCTGGAATAGATTTAAAGCGATTTAAAGACAATCCAGTAATGTTACTAAACCATGATAAGGATAAATTAATCGGATCATGGGAGGATATTAAAGTGGTAGATGATAAACTAATGGCAAGCCCTGTATTTGATACAGATGATGAGTTAGGCTTATCCATATCTAATAAAGTAAAAAACAAATTTATCAAAGGTGCATCTATTGGTATTAATGTTTTAGAAATGGACACTTCGGGACGTGTTCCTGTGGCGGTTAAATCAGAAATATTTGAATGTAGTATTTGTCCTATTCCAGCAAATAGTCAAGCTTTGAGAGTTTACGATGAAAAAGGGGCAGAATTAAGCGACGAAGCAATTTATACAACCCTATCCTTACCATTTGACAATAATAACCTTGCAGAAAGCTTAAAATCGGTTTTAAATCTTGATTCAAATGCAACTGATGCAATGATATTAAGCACTGTAAGGGAACTACAGGAAAAGCCAGTATTAGAATTTTTAAATAAAGCAATATCACAAGGGCAAGTATTACACTCTAAAAAAGGTTATTTCCTTGACCTATTGATTAAGGATTTTGAGACCACAAAAGAGGTCATAGAGGCAATGCCCAAAAGAAAGAAACTTTCGACTTTGATTAATAAAAAAGAGAAATACCCAAAGGAATGGACTCTAAAAGATTATAGAAAACACGCTCCTGAGTATTTAAGAAAGAACAAAGATTTTTACAAAGAGTTAGTAGATAAAGAGTATAACCAAAACAACTAAAAACAAGACCAAATTATGGCAGATTTACAACAAGAAGTTTGGATAAACCAATTAAAAGAAAACTTCTATCCCGACTCAACATTTTTAAAACATGTAACCGATTTAAGCGAACATGTGAACAACCACAAGTTAAATTTAACAGAGGTTGGTGTAGACCCTAAAGTATTAATTAACAACAAGACTTATCCTATTGCAGTACATCAAAGAGTTGATAAACCGCTTGCAATTGAGTTAAACTTATTCGAGACTGAAAATACGCTAATTCGTAGACCAGAGGATATAGAATATAGTGAAAGCCAATTAGAATCTGTAATTAAAGGGCATAGAGAGTCACTTAGGACAACAACAGCCAAAAAAGGAGCTCACGCCATTGCACCAGATTCAGATGGCGAATTTACACCTGTAATTAGAACATCTGGGGAGGTTAAAGATGGTTTTAAATGGATTACACCAGATGATATACTTGATTTAAAAGTTAGGTATGATTTAGCGGATATTCCACTTGACCAAAGGTATTTAGTCTTAAATCCTTTACATGTGGTTCAGTTAATCAAACAGGATCGTAAAACATTTAAAGATATTACCGATTTAACTAGTGGTAAAGTATTTAATTTTGCAGGTTTTAATATTCTAGAGTTTTCCAAAACGCCTATATACAACAGTACCACGGGATCGAAAAAACCTTTCGGAGCAGCTCCAGCAGCTAATGACACTATTTCATCGTTTGCATTCCATAAAAGCGAAGTTATGAAAGCTGAAGGAGAGTATTATATGCACGAACAACCTAGTGCAGAAGAACGTGGGGTAATTATCGGTTTTGATAAACGTTTTGTTTGTATGCCTTTTAGAAATAAAGGTATAGGCTCTATTATTACTCATAAAGAATAAAAGAGTTTACGTTTGGTTTAATTGGGTTTAAGACGGCTTTTTAGCCGTCTTTTTTATGCTTTTTAGTGTTTTTATAATTGTTTGTTTCTTCCGTCAATTTAGCAATTTTTCACACGATATAATTGTTCAAACGTTCCGTTTTTTAATTGTTGCTACGAAATGTCATTTACAATGTGTTTTATCTTGTTTTGTTTTTATTTTATTAATTATATAAATAAACACGTGTAATAATTGCATAATACTAAAATAATAAATAAATTTGTACCATTATGAGTGAGCTAGACAGATTAATTGCGAAAACAAAAGGAGAGAAAGAAATTTCTACTTCTTCAGGTTTAAACAAAAGTTTGAAGCCTGATTTAAAAAAAGAATTAGGATCATTTTTATTAGATAAGCCAAATAAAACCAAACAGATTTATATTGATGAAGATATACATGAGGTTTTGGGTAAGTTAAAATCTACCTCTGGTGTTTCAATAGGTATAATGGCAAATTCTATTATGCATGAATGGATAAAAAATAACAAGGAACTTGTTAACGAACTTTTGAAAACGAATAACAAATACTTAATGTAATGTTGAAATTTATAGGAATAGTAGGAGGAATATACATAGTGTATTATTTGGGTAATATATTATGGGATAAGAGAAACATAAAAAAAACGTCGGAAGGTGATAATGTTGTTCTAGGGTTCGAAGAAGATGAAGAAGAACCAACAGAGATCAAAGATGATGATGATGATATTGGTGAAGCTGAAGGTGATAATCCTGTGTTACCTTATAACCAAGCTCATAGTGTTGACGAATATTTAGCAACATTAAGAAGCGAAACAGCTAAAGAAATGACAGGAATACCGTTTAATAATTAACATTTTATTATGAAAAAAAGTTTTTTCAAATCAACATTAATGCTAGCAGCTTTAGTGTTAACAACAGCACCAGCATTCGCAGGTGTAGGAGCAATTGATTCTGTAACTGCTGAATTGGCAACTTATGTAGATTCTATTGGTAACTTAATCCTAATCATTGGTGCTATCGTCGGATTAGTTGGAGGAGTTAGAGTTTATGTTAAGTGGAATAACGGAGACCAGGATGTTAATAAGGCTATCATGGGATGGATGGGAAGCTGTATGTTCTTAGTCCTTGTAGGAACGATTGTTAATGCTTTCTTTATTTAATAAGAGGTTTGGGGTTATTTTGAAAGGCGGTTTTTTACCGCCTTTCACATTAATAAGCATTTTATATTGTATGGAAAGAGGAAATTTTAATGTATGGAGAGGGGTTCAAAAACCTCTAGAATTTAAAGGATTAAAAGGTCGATATATTCAATGGGCGGCTGGTATTTTAGCAGGCTCTTTTGTTCTATTAATGGTGATTAAATTTTTCTTTGGATGGGTAATAGCTGTACCAATTGTATTAATTGGAGCTGGTGTTTCATGGTTAAACATGATGTCAAAAGCAAAGAAAGGAACATTTACTAAAAATGCAATCCAAGGGACTGTGGTAATTAATCCAAAAAAGAAGAAATTATGAGTAAAAAGAAAAAGAATGTATTTCAATTACCATATATCGGTATTGAAACAGATAAATATCCCGTATTGTATCATGAGGAAGGGCATTATAGCGTTGTAATGGGTATCAATAATACTGTATTAAGATATTCTGGAGATGAAGATATGTTTTATGAGTTCCATTCTGAATTTACCAATATAATTAAGTTACTAGGAGCAGGTTATCACGTACAAAAATTAGACATCTTTTCCACTAAAAAATTAAATTACAATATAGATGGGAAAGATTATCTTTCTTCCGCATATTTCAACTCTTTTAATGGACGTAATTTTAAGGATATTACAACTATATTAGTCATTACCAAAATTACAAAACGATCTAATTTCATTACGTATAATCCTAAAGAATGGAAGCTTTTTAATATTAATATTGAAAAGGTAATAGGCCTATTAAATGAGGGAGGTTTTAATCCTAAAATCTATAATGAACAGCAAATAGATAATTTGGTTAAAAGAAGTATTGCATTTGATTTTATGAATGATACTTTTTCGATAGGTAATTTAAAAGTCGAAGATGAACATATAAATTTAGGAGACCGTATATTTCGTTCAACATCTATTATTGATGTAGATGAAATTCAACTACCCTCCCAAATATCACCAAATACCACCATTAAATCGAATGGTTCAGATTTTCCAACAGATTTATTTAGTTTTTTATATGATATAGATTCAGAACTTCTTATTTATAATCAGGTAATAGAGGTAAAAGATCAAATCAAAGAACGAAGAATTATTGAGCAAAAAAGAGATAGGCACTCTTCGATGCCTGATCCATCAAATGAATTAGCTGTCAAAGATATTGAGGGTGTATTAGATGATTTAGCTAAATCAAATCAATTATTAGTCAATTGCCATTTTTCAGTAAGCTTAGTAGATACACCAGAAAAAGTAAATACGGCGTATAATGATTTCGAAGGAAAGTTGTTCCAGTTAGGAATTGTACCTTCTAAAAGAACTTATAATCAGTTAGAAGTATTTGCTTCAATACTTCCAGGTAATACTCCTACGCTCCAGGAATACGATTATTTTAAAACAACGATTGATCCTGCATTATGTTTCTTTTATAAAGAAAATTTAAGGAATAGTGATGAATCAGATTTTAAAATATTTTTTTCAGATAGAGAGGGGATACCAACAGGAGTAGATATTTCTGATTTACCAATGCAAACCAATCGAATAAATAATAGAAACAAATTTATTTTAGGTCCTTCAGGTTCTGGAAAGAGTTTTTTTATGAATCATGTAGTTAGACAATACCTTTTACAAGATACAGATATTGTTCTAGTTGATGTAGGGCATAGTTATTCAGGTCTTTGTGAATATTATAATGGTACATATATAACCTATACACAAGAAAAACCAATTACAATGAATCCTTTTTTTATCAGTAAAGAGGAATTCAATATAGAGAAAAAGGCAAATCTAAAAACCTTAATTGGGCTACTGTGGAAAGGTGCAGAAGGGACATTGACCAAAGTTGAGGATAATGTGATTTCGGAAACAATAAACGAATATATGAATACTTTCTTTTTGGAAGGTAGGCAGTCCGAATTAGGTTTTAATTCATTTTATACGTTTTCATTGGAATTTATTGCTAAAGAAATACAAGAAAACGAATTGGATTTTAATCTAAAGGAGTTTAAATACATATTAAAAGATTTTTACAAAGGAGGAGAATATGAAACTTTATTAAATGCCAATTTAGATGATTCATTGTTTAATGAAAACTTAATTGTTTTTGAGATAGATTCTATTAAGGATAATAAAATACTATTCCCTATTGTAACCATGATTATCATGGATATTTTCCTTCAAAAAATGAGAGGAAGAAAAAAACGTAAATGTTTAATAATTGAGGAAGCTTGGAAAGCAATTGCATCACCTATGATGGCGGATTATATTCTTTATTTATATAAAACAGTTAGAAAGTTTTTTGGAGAAGCAATGCTGGTTACTCAAGAACTTGATGATATTTTAAAATCTGAGATTTTAAAAAATAGTGTACTAAATAATTCAGATACTGTAATCTTATTGGATCAATCTAAATTTAAAGATAATTATGATGAAGTTGCAAAGCTTCTTGGTTTAAATGAAGTTGAAAAGAATAAAATATTTACCATAAACAAGCTCGATAATAAGGAAAATAGAGGGCGTTTTAAAGAGGTGTATATCAGCTTAGGAGGAACTGGTGAAGTTTGGGGCGTAGAAGTATCTACTCGTGAATATTTAGTGTTTACAACAGAGTTTTCTGAAAAAGAAGCTTTAGGTATTTACACTAAAAAATTCAATTCGTTTGAAAAAGGCTTAGACGCTTTTGTAAAGGACTTAGAATCGTCTAATTTATCTCTTCCAAAATTCGTTTCTAACGTATTAGCATCGTAATAAATACTAACTAAACTATAAAGATTATGAAAAAGATTTTTGGTATAACAATAGCCTTATTTATAGGGTTAAAAGCAAATGCACAACAAGCCGTTATTGATGTTGCGGCTATTTCAACAATTGTTACCACACATACCGTTGAGAATGCCAATTTTACTAAGATGGCAAAAGCAGAAAACAAAATTGCTGTTTTACAAACTAAAATAGCATTGAGACAAGAGCAAATAAGGGCTTTACAAAAAAAAGTATATGACGCTCAAAAATCTGCAATGTCTTGGGTAACTACTGTTACAGGTGTAACTAAGGCTTATGGAATAGCGGAAGATATTGTCGATTATGAAACAAAGATATATAATGTTGCGAGTGGAGATGCTGTATTAACAAGTGTAGCATTGGCAATGCAATTAAAAATTGCAGATAGAAGTTACGCGCTTTTACAAGATGTAGTGGCCGCCTTATTGGGAGGGGAAATTGCAGGTAAACCAATTAATTTAATGGATTCTAAACAACGTTTAGACTTAATTAATCGTGTAAATAAGGAATTAAGATTACTTAGAGGTTTGGTTTATGGTGTTTATAGAAAAATTCGTCGAATAAAACGTATTGGGGTTTTTGAGTCAGCTAAACAATCGGTTTTGGGGTCTGTGATTCCAAGAAATTCTTTAGTCACTATTAATCGTGTAAAATTACAGTATTTCTAATGAGAAGGTTAATAATTATTTGCGGATTGGGTTTAGGAATATACAGCGGTAATGCACAAACTGTAGTACCGGTTTATGATCATTATACGATGTCTATTCGAGAATCAATTTTTTACGGGCCAAGAGATTTTAAGCCAAAATGGTATTTATGGATTATGCATTATGATTATTTACATGGTAAAGATCGATCAAATTTATACCCCATATTTAACATTCAGACGGCATTGGCAGTAAACCAAGAACAAGCGGAAGATGAAAAGGAGTATAGAGCAGATTATGCTGATGAACGTATTCAAGATGGTTTAGATAGGGTTTTGAATGTTCAAGGGAATTTACTTTATGATACACGCATTAATGCATCTATTACTTCTACACTTACATATTCTTATACATTAGATGAATGTATCGCTTCGGAATATTCCGAGGTAACTTCTCATTTATCTGACTTGTCAAATAAAGCCTCTTTACGATTTGGACAGATGATAAGGGTTGTAATAGATTATTATCACGGTATAGGTCAGAGTTATATTAACGATTCAAAAAAAAAGGAGATGTACATCAAAGTATTAGATGATCTAGATGATATAAATACACTTGTACTTCAATATAAAAAGAAATTAACACGATTAAAACGGATAAAAGAACTTCAATTTGAAAAATACGGAACATTATGAGCACAGCAACAACACCCGTCGATAATAGCGGAATGAATCATTTAGGAGGATGGGATTTCCTTGATAGCAACGTTATTAAATTTATAAATGAATTATTGGATTATAATTTAGCTGGAACTGGTGGAGTTATTGATGAAATAAAATCAATAGCTGCTATATTTCTATTAATGATATTAAGCTACAAAGCCTATAAAGGGATGATGGGAGACTATGAGGTCTTTGATATTGTAGAGTTGGGTAAACCCTTTATTTTAATTTTAATTATTACAAATTGGTCTTCGTTTTTAGAAATTATAATGTTTCCAATGGATCTAATCGAGGATTCTTTTTTGGCCAATTTACAGAGTCAAACTACCGAAATAGAGTTGGGAATAGCTAAAAGGAATGATTATATAAATCAGATAATTACAAAGGCAACTGAAGTTTCTATGGATTTAGAAGCTGAAAAGGAATCTCAAGAATCTGAAGGTTTAATAGATGATTTACTTTCTTCTGTTGGGGATTCTTTAACTGATTTTGGAAGTTTTGCAGCCGATATGTACTTAACTATAATAGCCAAACTACAATATACACTTACTGCAATTGTAGAATGGTTAGTTATGTTAATCTTTCAAGTATGTGTCTACGGAGTATATATATTAAGAGCTATTTTTTGCTCTATACTTGGGTTATTAGGGCCTTTAGCATTTGCTTTTTCAATATTACCTGCTTTTAGAACGGTATATGTAGGTTGGATTGGGAAATTTGTATCAACATATTTATATGGGGCTATGACATTTATTGTATTAAAATGTGCTTTGGCATTGGTGCAAGTTGGATTAGAATCTGAGTTAGATTATTTAGAAGGTACTTTGGAAGACCCAACGGCTGTTGCAATTTTTGTTACTCAAGCAAATCCACAAGTAGGGGCGTATCTAATAGCCTTGTTAATTGGAGCTGTCTCGATAGGTTGTGTACCTGCAATGGGTAATTGGATTATTCCTGGTTCTTCAATTTCTGGGGCTGTAAATAAATTCACAAGTAATACGGCTGGTATTGTAGCTAAGGCTGGAAAAGCTGTTGCCGGTGCTGTCTAATAACTTAAAAAACAAACAAACATGTTAATCAAAAACATACAAAAACAAACAAAATTAGTATTAGTAATGATGATTGTCATTTCTATTGGGTCATTTCTTTTTAGCGGTGCTGTAGTTGTTTATTCATTTGATCAGATAGACAAGCAACAAACTTCGGTTTATGTTTTGGATAATGGAGTGCCTTTATTGGCAAGGAGTCAGCATGAAAAAATTACACGTAAAATAGAATATAAATCGCATATCAATTCATATCATAGGCTGTTTTATACATTAATCCCTGATGATAAATTCATTAGAAGAAATTTGGAATCTGCAATGTATTTAGTCGATGAATCAGGTATATCCGAATATACTTCTATGAAAGAAAATGGATATTATCGACAATTAATATCACAATCAATAACATCGACATTAACAGTTGATAGTGTAGTTATTCATGACGATTTATCTTTCGATTATTATGGTACTCAGCGTTTAGATAGAAAGTCTTCAATAACCAAAAGAAAGTATCATTCACAAGGTAATTTATCAGATGATATAGCAAGATCAGACCAAAATCCTCATGGAGTACTTATAACGGATTGGAGGGTAATTGATAATTCGGATATTGAAACTAAAGAAAAACGTAATTTCTAAACTATGTATAAGTTTTTTCAAGCTTTTAAATTGGAGAATATATTTTCCTTTTTAAGAAAAAATAAAAAGTCTGTTTTTATAGTGTGTTATATCATGCTTCTAATGAATATGGGCTTTGTGTTCTATAAAGATCATTTATCTCGTCAAGATGATAAACTTAAAAACATAAGCAATATAGAACGTGTAATGAAAACCATTAAGGCGTTGCCTGATCCAAGTCAACATTGGAATAAGTACCAAGAACTTAATGGAATGTTAAATGAATTAAAATCTGATAGCTTAACTCTTGACAGATTAGAACATATTAAACAAAAAACAGATGAGCTTTATAAAGGAAATTAAATGGCAACAGCCAAAGTATATACTACCATTAATAATATTACCTTTTATTTTTGGATTCTATTACCTAATTGGAAGAATGCAGGGAGTGTCTGAAGAAAATGAACAAAAGCAAGTTCAAAGAGAAGGGTATAATAGAAGTATTCCTCTACCGGCTTCCGATCAAGATATTAAATCAAAGTTTGAAAATTTATCTGAAGAATTTAACTCTGAAAAATCAAACCTAAGAACACATTTAGAGGAATTAGGAGAAGAAAAAATTGATGATGGAATAATAGTCGATTTAATGACGGAACAGGAGCGTATGGCAAAAGATTCTATTGATGAGTTGAAAGCATATAATAAACGCATGATTAAAAATCAAAAGGATAAGATTGAAGGTATGATAAGAGAGAATTTATTACATAAGCCTGTTAATCATAAAGCAGATATTAAAAAGATAGCAGAGATGAAAGAAGAGGATATTTTAAAAGAGGAATTAACCTCTATTACCAATAACTCTTCTTCTAAACCTAAATCAGAGCTAGAGGATTTTAAAGAACATATGCGGGTTTTGGATTCAATACAAAATCCACAAAAGTATATTAAAAAGGAAGTTGTTGTTCCAGAGCCTGAAAAGGTTTATCCTAAATTGAATAATGAAAAAACGAGTAATCCTTTATTTAATACAATTTCAAGGGCTGATAAAAAAACAAGTATTAGAGCTTTAATTGACCAGGGAATAATTATTTATCAAGGCTCACGAGTTAGATTAAGGTTAATGAGTGATGTTTTTCTAGATGAATACTTTTTGAAGAAAGGCACTTATTTATATGGTGTTGTAAAAAACTTTAAAAGTCAAAGGGTCATAATAAATATTCCATCAATTCTTTTGGACGGAGAAATTGTTGAAACCAATATTTCATTATACGATTTAGATGGCCTAGAGGGTGTATTTGTTCCATCTTCACAATTTAGAGCATTTGTTAATGATTTAGGGGGTGGAACAGCTGGCCAAGCAGGACAAGGAGCTTCTTCCAGTAATTCATCTTCTACAACCACCACTGGTTTAGGTGATAAATTGTTATTTGATGCAGCTACAAGTGCTGTTCAAACATCAACAAAAGCAATTGAAAAACTCATTAAAAAGAATAAAGCAAGGTTTAAATACAATTCTCAAGTAATTCTCAAAAACAACTAAAACACATTCTTATGAAAAATATATTAATTCTATTAATCTTAACGATTAATGTTTCCTTTTGTCTGGAGTCTAAAGCTCAAATGGAGATTGACGAATCAAAATACATTGTAGAAAATGATTACGAAAAAATCTACCTAAATAATAATGTTACAACGCATATTATTAGTAGTCTAAAAATAGATTATACCGATATTAGTACTAAAAAGGTTGCTGGACAACTCGCAAAGGATAATATGCTAGCTTTGAAACCAACAGAAGGTTACAGACATGGGGAGTTTATGGGTATTATTACAGTTGTTGGAGAAAATTACATAAAACAATATTCAGCGTATTATTCAGAAGATTTTTATGGAAAAAGAAAACCAACTTCTAAGGTTTATATTCACGATGAAGAATATTATAATAACCCAACATTTGAACTTACTTCGAAAGATTTTAAATCAATATCCTCAAATATTATAAAACGTAAATCAACTTATTATAATACTATTTCTAAGGCAAATAAAATGGTTATTAAGTTAAATAACATTTTTATAGTTGACGGCTATTATTTTATTGATTATTCTGTAGAAAATAATACTAATGTTCGATTTGATATAGATGATGTTGTCTATCAAATAAATGATAAAAAGATTTATAAATCTGCGAATAGTCAAATATTATATTTGCAAGAAATTTATAATCATTATAACAAGGATAAGTTTAAACGTCATTTTAGAAATATTGTAGCTTTTGAAAAGTTTACTATACCAAATGATAAGGTTTTTCAAATTGAACTTAAAGAAAAACAAATCTCAGGAAGAGATATTATTTTAAATATTGAGTATTCAGATTTCTTAAAAGCCGATGTACTATGAGAAATATACTAATCATTTTGTTTTTGTGTCTTGGGTTAAATGCCCAGGCACAAAAAGGTTTTCGTTATTTATCTATTGCTGGAGGAAATAACGTATTTGAAACTGAAGAGAATTATTCTTTTGATGTAGAATTGGAATCTGTTAAAGATAATTATCATGTATTATCCTTTGGTGTAAATGGTTATAAGCAAAAGGATAAAGAGGAATATTTAGGATTTATTGCTTGGAAACCGCCAATGTCAAAATCTAAAAACTTTATGACCAAATGGAATTTGAATTTTGATATGGGCCACAATAGGAAAGATTTGATTTTTGGTTTTGGAGCTGGAGTTGAATTTCAATATCATTTTAAAAACCATTTAATTTTATTTGCGGAACACCAATACAAAGCATTGTTTTTTGCAGATGATTTTTGGAGAAATCAAACTTCAGTAGGTATTAAAATTTCATTATAGTAATATGGAAGAATCTAAAGGTTTAAAACAATTATACGGCTTATTACAAGGTGTTATATTTATTAGTGTTTTCGTTGAGTTTTTTATCTTAATAGCCCCCTATTTTAATTTGGGGGTTATTTATTTAACAATTGCCAAAAGCTTTTCTAAAGTGTTTATTTGGCAAAATTTATTGGTGTCTAAGTTTTTTATTTTTACACTTATACTCATTGTGTCTATAGGAACTAAGCCAAAAAAGGATTACAAGCTTCATAAAAGTAAAATATTTGTACCCATTTTTATAGGTTCAATTTTATTTATTGGAAATGTATTTGTTTTAGATCATAAATTAGATCAGAATTACTTTGGAATATATCTTGATTCATACATTTATTTGACAACAAATTTATTAGGTGTTGTGCTTTTAATAGTTGGCTTTGATAATATTTCCAAGATGATAAAAACCAATATTGGAAAAGATAGATTTAACACAGAAAACGAATCATTTAATCAATCTATTAAAAAGCAAGACTCAAAAGCTTCAGTAAATATCCCAATCATATTTAAAGAGAATAAAAAAAATAAAGATGGTTGGTTAAATGTGTTAAACGTTTTTCGTGGTAGTATTGTAATAGGTACTCCAGGTTCTGGTAAATCTTTCTCCATAATTATTCCATTTATTAAACAGCTAATGAGTAAAGGGTTTTCGGGACTTATTTATGATTATAAATATCCCGATTTAGGGAAGTTGACATATTATCATTTTTTAAAAAATAAAAAGTCCGGAAACATACCAGCTCATTCAAAATTTCATGTTATTAACTTAGATAATGTTGAATATTCTAGACGGGTAAATCCTTTAAAACCTGAATATATGCGAACTATTGCCGAAGCTTCAGAAACAGCTGAAAGTTTAGTTTTTGCCCTTTTAAAAACAGGTTCAGCGGGTAAAGGATCGGAACAATTCTTTAATCAATCTGCTATTAACTTTTTAAGTGCAGTTTTGTACTTTTTTTCAAAATATAAAGAAGGGAAATATAGCACTTTTGCACACATTCTCGAATTTTTAACCCAAGGTTATCAAGAAATGTTTGATGTATTATTTAGTATGGAAGAATTACATTCTTTAATGGCTCCGTTTAGAGAGGCTTATAAAAATCAGTCTTACGAACAATTAGATGGACAAATGGGAACGTTAAGAATAAATATTTCTCGTTTGGCCAATAAAGAAACATATTGGGTATTTACTGGAGATGATATTGATTTGAAAATTTCGGACCCGAAAAATCCAAGTACAGTAATACTTGCCAATAGTGAGGCGACCAATAGTGTAAATGCTGCTTCAAATGCCCTGGTACTAAACCGTATTATTAAACTAATTAATACCAAAGGAAACCGCCCTACTTTAGTTGCAGTTGATGAATTACCTACAATTTATTTTCATCAAATAGACAAACTTATTGCTACGGCAAGAAGTAATAAAGTTGCCGTATTGTTAGGTTTACAAGAATTACCACAGCTTAATATTAGTTATTCTAAAGATGTGGCCAGTAATATTACTTCAGTGGTTGGTAATGTGTTTTCGGGGGCGGTAAGAAATAAACAAACCTTAGATTGGTTGGTTACTCTTTTCGGAAAAATTAAACAGGTTAAAGAAGGTTTATCTATATCTAAAAATAGCACAACATTGTCAATAAACGAATCAATGGATAATTTAATTCCTGCCTCAAAAATATCCAGTTTACGAGCTGGTGAGATGGTTATTAAATTGGCCAACGAAGATTTGGAAGGTAAATATAATTTTGATCATGGAACATATAACTGTAAAATAAATATTGATACAAAGGCAGTTTCTAAAGAGGAATCTAATTATACCGATTTACCAATGTTTTATAAATTTGAGGATAAAGAAAAAACCCTATTAAACAATTTTAAAAAGGTTAGAAATGAGGTTGAAGTTATTGTTGCCGAATTTTATATTCCAGCAGAAAAATAACTGTTAATTTTTGGTTTAGGGTTTATTAAAATTGTTTACTACTTTTGACACATGGATAAAATTACATTAGAAATAATAGGAAGCCGATTAAAAGAGGTAAGAGAAAACTTACAAATGAATCAGAAACAGGTAGCTGATGCAATAGGTAAGAAACAAGGTATTATATCGGCTTTAGAACAAGGTAAAAATGGAGGTTTAGAAACGTTATTTGCTTTATTAAATCTTTATAAAAAGGATATTCATATTGCCGATCTTTGGCAAAATGACTTTGATTTTTACTATTCGAATCAAAAACAAAAAAATATCAATTTTGAAAAGGATATTAAGCAACAGAAAAAACAAATGATGACCAATAAAATAATGGAGGTTATTGATACTTATATGGATTAAAAAAGGCTTTCCGGAAACGGAAAGCCTTTTTTAATATGTCAATTAATTTACTCTATATTTGGAATCTTAGATTACTTTTCATAATAGTCTTTGATTTTTTTTATCAATTCTTCTTTAGAATTGGCAATAATATTACCACTCCAATTTCCTTTACAAAACCATTTACCTGTTTTAATACAACCTGCTTCACCTTTTCGAACAAAACCGGCTTTTCTTTTTGATCCGTCAGAAAATGTAACTTCATATCGATCTCCAATAATTGTACATAATGTCAATTTATCCATATGAACATTTGAAGATTTTAATATTAGATTTACAAAGGATACTTTTTCAGTTACATTCGGTGTATTTGTAGTTTGTTTTGTCTCATTAGAAATATATCCACCTCCTGAAGATTCACCACCAACAGCATCTGCTAACTTTATTGTACCAATATATAACCCAGCTAATGCTGTTAATCCTTTTAAGTTATTAATGGTATTATTACCAATATCTTCACATTTATCTATTGCTTCATTTGACTTGTTTCTTTGAGGTTTAATATCAAGGTTTTTTTTGTTAATGGTAAGATATACATCTTCTTCAAAATAATTTGGTATTCTATTGGAGAATAAGCTAGCCATACCGCTATTACAGTGTGATGTTGCACCATTCCAACTATATGTAACCATAATATTTATTTCAGAACTATTCTCATTTGCATACTTAACTTCACAGTTAAAATTCCTTCCATCTGGAGATGTGCTCTTCATTCTGGGTTTTCCATATTCATATGCGATTTTATGGTAATATTTCGCTTTCGCTTTCTTTCGTTCATTTTCTAACTTATCAGCCTCTCTCTTTGCTATGATGCTTTTTTGAAGTTCTATTTCATATCTTCTTTTTTGCTCTATTTCGTTCTGTCTTTGAGCTTTTATTTCGATTGATAAATTATGATTGGGGAAGGCCGATAATATTAAATCAATATAATATTCATCAGTTTCATTATCCACGTATTCTTTACCGTATTTATCTAAAAAGCTATATATTTTTGTAAAATTCTTTTTGGGGTAATTACGTTTATATATTACATATAATGGTATTAAAGCTTTTATTTTTTCGAATCGTTTAATTTTGTCTTTTTCTTTATCAATATTTTTAACTAAAGTGTTTCTCACAATTTTCAATTGTTTTTTCATATAAATTGAATTGAATGTGTACTTATATATTGTCCCAGAATATATTTTAACGGGTTTCCTAAGGTATTCTACAGTTTTATTGTTAAGTACATTACCTAAATAAAGCCTTATGGTCTCCCTCTTGTTTTCGAAAAGTTTTTTTTGATTCTTACGGGGAGGAGTTATTGAAGTATATCTTTTCACAGCTTCATTATAGGTGTAGGATATTCCTATATTTACTTGACGATTATACCACTTGTCATTCTCCGAATTGTCATAAGTTCTAGGTTTTGAACTTCTAATATATCTACTAATATATGCACCTGGTATTCTAATATCATCTATGTAAATCATAAAAGACGCATTTAATGATAATATAGGATCATTAACATAATCATATAACGATCTATTTATTATAGCATTGCTATTTTTTGATACACCCAATATTTGAAATGATAATAGAAAGAAAAAAGTCAGAATTTTACAAAGTTTTAGTTTTTGGATCATATTTTTTATTTTAGGCTAAGATATTAAAATATTAATTGGGTTAGTAATTTTCTTGGGTTTAGATACTTATTCCCATATTTAACAGCAAAATGTAAATGATCTCCAGTTGCTTTTCCTGTTTTACCCGATATTCCAATAATATCTCCAGCTTTTACCCTCTCCCCTACTTTTACATTAATTTTGGATAAATGACCATAAATCGTACATATTTTATTATGTTTTATTTTTATGTAATATCCTAAGTGTTTATCGTATTCAGCTTTAATTATAGTGCCGTTTAAAACAGCATATATCTTACTCTTATTGGTTTTTAAATCTATTCCGTAATGGAATTTATTTCGTTTATCAATCGGGTGGAATCTATAACCATAATCCGAAGTTATTTTATATTTTTTTACAGGTAAAAAGAAGTTACCAGGACTAATCTTTTCACTCTTTTTTTTAGGTTCAATAATCGGTTTTTTTGTATTCAATGTATCGACTGTAACCGCTTTCTTAGTTACTTTAAAATGTGCGATTGATTTTGTATTCCGAATCGAGTTAAAAACTGGGTTTTGAGAAAAAACACCTTTTGATGCTAAAACTAAAATGATAAATATAGTTGCTTTTTTCATAGTTAATACTAAATATATAAATAAAATTGTAAATATATGTATCTATATTGTATCTTTACAAATAAAAAACATGAAAATCCAAGATATGATGGAACAATTTGCGAAGCTCAATATATCAAGAGAAGCTGTTTTGGCTTTTGATAAAGAAGATCTTAAACGTATGTCTAATAGGCGTATATCTAACAATATTTACAAGTTTGAAATAGAAGGTAAAAAACTTGAAGCTAAATTTTCTTTCAATAAAGATGGAAAATTAATGGTTCATCCAAAACGAAAAGAAATATCAAATACTTTAAAACTAAGTCAAAAACAGTTAGAGCAGCTGAAGAATGGTGAAACTGTTATGAAAAATGGTAACCTGGTAAAACTTGATCCAACAATTAATGAGCTTTTACATATAGAGGCAAAAAAAATAATTGTGCCCAAAAAAATTCAAGGAATTAGTATTTCTCAAGAACAAAAGGACCAATTATTAAAAGGAAAAGAAATTACTTTAAAAGGAAAACATGATATTCCTATTAAGGTAAAATATGATGTTGCTAAAGCCGATTTTAGTATAAAAACACAAAATCCAGAATTGAAACAAGATTTAAAAATTGCTGATACTAATAAGGATATGAGTATTGAAAAAGAAGTATCTAGGCAAAAATCTAAAGGGCCTAAAAGGTAATGTTATACAATACCAAACATATAGACCTTTTTAAAAAATATATCCAAAAAGAATATTTAGAATTACCCTTTAAAAGTTATTTTGATAATCAAAAAACTGGCGTTCTACAAATTAATTTATTAACCGAAAAAACCATTTTTTTACCTCTATCAACTTATACCAAAGATGATAAAGGTTTTTTTGTTTTTGGGAATATGAATATCTCTACATCAATAATAATTTGTAACGATATATCTTACTTCATAAAGACATTTAAAACCCAATTGGACTTAGATTATACATCTATTTTTTTAACTCCTAAAAATCTACTTCCCATTCATTATAAACAACTGGGTTCTCTCCTCTCTTTAAATAAAGCAATACATACGTTTTATAAACAACCGTTTGATAGGTTTTTATTGGATGCTTTTTTACATAAAGGATTGAGTTTAGATAAAGAGGGTAATTATATCTATAATAAAAAGATTATATCACCATCTTTATCTAAAACCGAAATAAATAAAATAACCAATTTACGAACCATTATTAAACACTTATGATACTAAAACCAACTTTCAACTTTGCATTTTTAAAGACTATTTTTTTTCTTATAATTTCTGCAACATTATTAATTTCAGGTTTGTTTTTTGTTAATAACCAAATATTCATTTTAGTAGCACTCGTTTTTAGTCCTATTTTATTGATTATATTTGCTTATAAGTTTTGGTTTATCATAACATCATCTTATTCTATTACTGAAGATAATATTGTTTATGAAAGAGGTGTTTTTAGTAAAAAAACAGACTTTTTAGAGTTGTATAGAATAAAAGATTATACCATTGATAAACCATTTATATTTAGATTACTAGGTGTTTCTAAATTGGTTTTAATTTCTTCAGATAAAACAAACCCTCAATTGCTTATAGAGGGTGTAAAGGTTAAGGAAGATTTTATCGACAATCTTAGATTCAAAGTAGAAGAACAACGTAAACATAAAAGAGTATATGAAGTCGATTAAAGATTTAACGAATTGGAAATTAATATCTGTAATTTTATTATCTATTTTCACATTAACAATGTGTGTAAAAGACGATGATTCTGCAAATGGAAATGGTGGAGGAACACCAGGAGGAAATAATGATACTTATGATTGGAAAATAATTATTAGTCAGAGTGGAAATTATTCCGAATTTACAAAAGCCATTTCTGTAGATGGAAGTGATGATTTTGATTGGCTATATAATCAAGACATTATGGATCAAGTCCAATTTGGAAATAATCACAATACAATCGAAATTGAAAACAATAACTTAAAATATAAAGAAATGGAACTGGCATTTACGTACTATACCAATACTGGTACAGATACAATGGAGTTACATTTTAAGGTTTTTAAAGATACTGAATTGATTCATCAACAAACTTTTGACATCTTCGAAGATTTTGATAAAAAGTTCAAATACTAAAAATACCATTAAATCCCCCAATTATAGGGTTATCGTTTAAAATATACGATAACCCTTTTTTTTGCATATATATTTTCTAAATCCATCAACACCTTCTCCATGTCCGGGAGGACACTTTATATTTTAATAGTTAATTTCCACTAAGTTTTATTAAGGTTTTCTTAATACTCCAATTACAAGGGCGTTCAACAATTATTTTATCGTTATACTTTATTTTATATTTTTTCGGAATACAAACAAAAAACTTTGCATATTTTTTATTCACAATAACTGATCGTGATATTGTGATAAACATATTTGCATGGTTTATTTTTTTAAGACTTATTCGTTTTACAATGAACTGATATCTTTGGTCTGAATACCTTTGAAGGTTTTCATTTCTATTCAACCAAATTTCATCCAAATGAATACGGACTGAATTGGTCTTAATTTTTTTACTTGTTTCAATACAAATTATCCAATCTATATTTACAAAGGTTGCAAAATTAGGTACTAAGAATTCATTCGATTTGCTGTCGAAAATCGTGTAATTTAATTCGTTCATTTTTAAATGATTTTTTTTGATGTAAGTTTTGCTTTGCCATATCTCAAATGAATAATTACAATGCAAAAGTAATGAATTATTAAAGACCACAACACCTCACTTGGTCACATAAGTACATGTTTTCTCACATTATAGTTCATCAAAATGCAATCACTATTTTCAGCCTTTCCAAATGTTTATATTTGCTTCATAACCAAAAATCTTTTTTATTATGGCAATTTGTAGATATTGTAACGGACAGTTTAAGCGTGGATTTTTTGACAATAATGTTTATTGTAGTCAAAGGTGTGAGAAGAACGCTAAAAGGTAAATCATCCTGATAAATCCTTGATGCCTGCTGAATATTCAGTGGGCATTTTTTTTCTATCAATATTCTTATTAGCTACTTACTATTTCGTAGAACGGTTACACAAATGTATTTTACGGCCTTAAAACACCAAAAGGGACGTTGTTTCCTTTTGGCTAATTTAAAGCCGTAAAATAGCTTTATTTGTTGCACCGTTATACGAGTAAGTAGTTAATAAGAATTTCGCAATAATAAATTGGAAATATGATCTGGAGTAATTAAAAAAAATTACTCCAGGTGTGTTTGTCTGAAGGTTGGTTTTGTCGGTTTTCGGACCGACAGCCGAGCACGATGCCGAGTATGTAATTTTTTAACTAACATCCTAATATTATTACTATTAAATTATATTTTTTTAATCTTATTTTATTTACTTTATTACTTGCGTAACAAGTGTAAAAGTGTTATATTTACATAAGTTAAATTATTAATCAAACCCCGCACAGGGTGTAAAAGTCGGTACATTATGATAAATAAATTGAAACAAATTCACGTTTATGAGGACATTATAGGCGAATTAACTGTTACTTATCGAAGAACTAAAGCATTGAATAAACAAATAAAGTCTTCTAATGATATAGATAAATTTATTAGACCTTATTTTGATGAATATTTGGATAATCATGAAGAGTTTATGATTATCCATCTAAATAGAGCTAATTATGTTCGTGATGTACAATATCTTTCTAAGGGTTCAAGTACTGCAAGTATAGTACATATAAAATTTATTATGCAGAACGCTATTCTTTTGGACAGTTATGGTATTGTTCTTGTGCATAATCATCCAGGTGGTTCTTTAAAACCCTCAAAACAGGATATTGCTGTAACCAATAAAATTAAGGATGCAGCTGCTTTTTTTGATATAACTGTTTTAGATCACATCATCTTAACAAGAGAAAGTTTTTTTTCGTTTTTTGACGAAAGTATTTTATAAGATTTTTAATTTTTTAGCCTGTAAAAAAAACGGGCTAAAAAAAAGGAATCCTAATTAGGTATATATTTTTGTAATAAAAATATATACCTAATTAGGATTTTGTTTGTCTGCTGATCTCTCAGCAGTTTTTTTTTCCTATCAATATTCTTATTAACTACTTACTATTTCGTAGAACGGTTACACAAATGTATTTTACGGCCTTAAAACACCAAAAGGGACGTTGTTTCCTTTTGGCTAATTTAAAGCCGTAAAATAGCTTTATTTGTTGCACCGTTATACGAGTAAGTAGTTAATAAGAATTTCGCAATAATAAAATGGAAATATGATCTGGAGTAATTAAAAAAAAATTACTCCAGGTGTGTTTGTCTGAAGTTTTCTTTTGTCGGTTTTCGGACCGACAGCCGAGCACGATGCCGAGTATGTATTTTTTTAAATAACAGCCTAATATTATTACTATTAAATTATATTTTTTTCATTTAATTTTATTTACTTTATTACTTGTGTAAAAAGTTTAAAAGTGTTATATTTACATAAGTTAAATTATTAATCAAACCCCGAGCAGGGTGTAAAAGTCGGTACATTATGAAAAGTAAAAAAGAAAGCGTTCAAGATTTATTATTAGGAGAGTTTTACGGTATATGCTATTCAGCATATAGTAATACATCGTTTTCTCCAGAAGTTCGAGCCGTAAATGTCATTAAAGAATACTCTTCTTTATTAGAGTCTGATTTAAATGAGCTTGGCGAAAATAAAGGGAATTATAAAACCAAATTTATTAATCATTTTACTGCATGGATGAATGCAAAGGGAAATTGTATTTCGGTAATGATTACGGGAGGATCTAATTTTCCTGTAAGACGAGCCGAAAAAGCAAATGCGAGTGAAAGAAATAAATATGTAGCTTTTCAAAATTGGAGAGAAAAATATTTTAAGGCTGTAAACCGTGTTCCTACTAAAAGCCCTGAAGAAGATTTAATAATTGCGGAAAGACGTTTTGAGGGTTGTTTAAATCTTCAAATACAAATGAAAGAAATTAATTCTTTTTGTAAAAAGAATAAAACAATGACAATTAAGGATATTATTAATGAGTTACTGCATTTAGGGTATAACAATTCAACTATAAGCTTATTGGATGAAATTAATGGCGTTTATAGAATACCTAAATTTGCAATGGCTAATAATTCTCAAAATAAAAATCGTTGGAAAAAAAAGATGGAGGCTTTACAAACCCGAATAGATAGAAAATCCAATTGGGAGGATATTATTTTTGAAGGTGGAAGAATTACTTTGGAAGATGATAGAATAAAAATATTTCATGATGAAAAACCAAGTAAGGAAATTATTAATGAAATAAAAACGAGTGGTTTTAGATGGTCTCCAAATTGGTCTTGTTGGTGTCGAAAACACACAGGAAACGCTATGTTTTCTTTAAGATTTTTATCCTTTTTAAAAGAAAAATAAAATTTATACTATTATTTTCATTTGCTTTAGTTTTATTATCTAAAGCAAATGAAAGTTTTTTTGTTTAAATTGCATATTCTATTTAATACGTTCTGCTATGAAAAAAATATTATACTTATTTTGTTTTATTGGATATTTTGCTCAATCGCAAAATATCGAAAATGTTAAATCAGAATACAAAGAATTAACGGAGCTGAAAGAATTAATGTATCATTCTGGGGGGAAATCCCTCGCCTTTAGGCGACGACTTTAGTT
>JBMYWP010000043.1:0-35548 GCA_049607525.1 Flavobacteriales bacterium | reverse complement strand
AGTCCTTGAGGAGGAGCAAAATCTTTTAAAAGTCTATCAGAAATGATAGACTTTTTTTTGTTTTTAAGTTTTTGGGGGGCACTTTGGAAAACTTCAAACATTTCATCTAGATCATTCAATTCCCAGACCATTTCGAAGCTTTATTTTTCTTGAATAAATAATATTTCGATTAAGAAAACAGTCCAGGTGTGTTTAATAACATATGTAGAATTATTGCAACGAATATAGAAAACTTAAGCCTGACAAATGTTAATATTACACCTACAACAATTTGAGGTAATACAATGAATGGTGCTAAATATATTGGAGTAACAAAATCGAAATGCAAGAAGGCAAAAGTGAATATTGATATATAATATACTTTGATTTTATGCGTAGATAAAAAAAATCATGACTTCATCTGACAAGGCCCTTTTCAAGACAAAATATAAAGGAACCAACCCTATTAATACAAGTAAACTCTTATAATTTAACAGGTCAGCATTTCTAATATTCTCTTGTAAAATAATAAAGAACAACATAGAAACTAGGGCGAGACTAATACTTTTCTTTTTAAAGACCAATGGTAATCTAAAACACAATTCCTCTAAGACAGGTGAAAGAATTATTAATATCATGAAATTCCTAAACTGATCATTATTATATGAAAAATCAGGACCTAATTCAATAAATCCATTTCTTTGAAAGATGACTTTAAACACCGCAGATAAAATCAGAGACAAAATAAGTACTACAAAAACAGAAATGATGAAAGAAAAGTTAACCTTAGTTTGCTTATTGAATGTAAAGAGATTTATTATTGATGATTTCATTTTTTATTTAAACAATTTATTACACAAAATAAAGACATTGCATTATGGAAAGCCTATAATCACTTCCTCTACTAAAATCTTTAGATTAAAAATATTATAATAGATCTCCAAAGTTAATGTCCAAAGTAAAAACAACAAGTCATTCTAATTTTCCTTTAACCATATTTCAGATAAAATATAAATATAACATGAAAACTTGGGTTAATTTTGAAATCGAACAACATTCTATTTCATGAAATTATTACTACACCTTATTTTAATATTTGTTAGTGCAAGTGCATTCTGTCAGGAGACTTTAGAATCGAATGAAAAATTTAGTTTATTATTAATTAAAGCCAGTCCAAATAAACATTTCCATCATAATTACCTTCTATTTATCCCAAAAAAAACGCCCAAAGATTCTTTAATACACTTACTCGTTGAACCAAATAACACAGGTGAAATTTCAGATTCTATTTCGGTACATCAAAAATCGGCCATCCATTTAGCTTCTGTTGCTTCTGTTGGAAATAATATTTCCACAGAACTCAACATTCCTCTTTTAGTTCCTATTTTCCCGAGGCCAGAATCTAATCCATTAGTCTACACCCATGCTTTAGACAGAGATATTATCTTAGAAAAAACAAAGACCTTAAAACGTTTAGATCTTCAATTATTGGCTATGATAAAGGATGCTAAAACACGTCTTCAAGCTATGGATATTAAGATTTATGATAAGTTTTTCATGAATGGATTCTCAGCTTCGGCAAGTTTTACAAACAGGTTTTTGTTCATTCACCCCGAAAAAGTGAAAGCTGCCGCCATGGGTGGACTTAATGGAGCGTTAATGTTGCCTTTAAAACAGATCAACAATAACAAATTAAACTATCCATTAGGCATAAACGATTTTAAAAAACGCTTTAAGACATCATTTGATTTTAAAAATTACTTACAAATTCCTCAGTACATTTACATGGGGAAACTCGATAGTAATGATGCCGTTCAATTTGACGATGCTTACAATTTAAAAGAACGTAACATAATAAATTCCAACCAAGGGTTTACTGTTCAAACAAGATGGAATTTTTGTCAGAAAATCTACGAAAAACAACAAGTCAATGTAAAATTTGAAACCTTCGAAAATGTTGGACATTGGACAACAGGGAAAATGAATTTAGCAACAATTCTCTTTTTTTATGGAATAATAAAAGGAGAATAAACGTTAAATAACTATTTCCAAAAAAGGAAATATTGAATCAAAAATTAATGATTGCTAATTTTTTCTTGAATGAAAAAAGTAACCTGGACTATGTATTATCCAAATTCCCATTAGAATTAATTATATTTATCTCAAACAACAACAATCAACTATGGAAATAGGTGAAAAATATGAATTGGACTATTCAATAAATGAACACGTCTACAATGGTTTTTTAAATACGTTTAAAGACCATAACCCTCTGCATACAAATGAAGATTTTGCTAAAGAAAAAGGGTTTCCTAAAAAAGTAATGCATGGAAATATTTTAAACGGATGCCTTTCTCACTTTATTGGTGAAGAATTGCCAACCAAAGATGTTATTATTCATGCACAAGAAATTAATTTTTTAAAACCTGTTTATTTAAACGACACAGTAACACTTAAAGCTGTATTAAAAGAAAAAATTGAAGCTGTTTCAGCTTTTGTTTTCAAATATACTTTTGTAAATCAAGATGGCGTAAAGGTTGCACGTGGTAAAATTCAAATTGGAATAATATGAACATTTTAATAACAGGAGGAGCATCAGGCCTTGGAGCTGCCATTACAAAAACCCTTGCTAAAGATTCTGCAAACAAAGTCTATTTTACTTACGCCAACTCTATTGATAAGGCCGAAAGTATTACAACTGAATTTAAGAACACTGAAGCTTTACGCTGCAACTTCAACGATATTTCCTCTGTAAATACTTTATGCGAAAACATACCCAATTTAAACATTGACATTCTCATAAATAACGCTTTAACAGGCCATGAGTTGAAACATTTTCATAAAATAAATACAGAGGTTTTCAAACAGTCTTTTCAGACTAATATTATGTCTACAATATCTATTTCTCAGGCTGCATTAAAGCACTTCAAAAAGAAAAAAGATGGTAGAATTATTACCCTTTTAACCTCATATCTTATAAACAAACCACCAGTTGGCCTTTCGGAATATGTTGCTAACAAAAGCTATTTACAGTCGCTGGTAAAATCTTGGGCGGTTGAATTTGGAAAATTTGGAATTAGTTCGAATGCCATTTCACCATCATTTATGTTTACAGGATTAACCGAAGACACAGATGAAAGAGTTATAGATCAAATGATTCAAAGTCATCCCTTAAAAAAGCTTTTAACCACAGAAGAAGTTGCACATACCGTTCAATTTTTGTGTAACGCAACCAAGCACATAAACGGGCACAATTTGGTTATTAACGGCGGAGAGAATCTTTAAAAAGCATTTCAGAAAATATTTCAGCTCCAAGTACATTCATATGATCTGCATCTAAAAAATACTTAGGATTCTGATCAAATGCTTTCATTCGTTCAAAATTTAAATACGTAGAACCATACCTTTTATTTAAATCGGCTATGGTTTTATTTTTTAGTTTTAAATAACCTGCCTGCTCTAAATTATAATAAGATGAAGATGTTGGAGTTGTAAAAAATATGACTTCAACATTTTTTTCTTTCAAAATAGTCAATGTCTTTTCAATAAAAGAAAGATTTTCTTTTAGAAATTCCATTTTCATATCTTGATGGTGATAACCAATTCTTTCCAAGGCATTATTTCTTGGAGTTTCGGTTACCTTAACAGTTTGAAAACCTCTTTCATTTATAGAGGATGCCAAGTCGAGATTCCCTTTATTTTTAAAGATTTTTGTGGAGGTTTCTAAACCGTAGGTTCTAAAATAAGAATGTTTTTCTACAATATTCTGATTTCTATTTGCAGGAATACCATACTCTAAAGTATAGAGATTTTCGCGCCAAGCCTCTTGAGATTTTGAAAGTTTTAAAAACAAAGTAGGGTAAGAAATACCCCAATAAACTGTTTTTAGCTTTTCTAACTTTGGTGCATACATTTTCATCAATTCGGCATCTAGATATAAACTCTGGCTTACATTAGCCAAATTATAGATGTTTTGACTGGCTGAATATTTTGGATTTACTCCTTGTAAAACTTGGGATGAACCTAAAACTACACCTTCAATTTCCGTCAAATTTTGTTCGAGAAAAAATTTCTTTTTCCGCGATGAATTCACAACCGTTTCTTGACCTAAAAACCACTCCACTCCTATTATTAAAACCCCTACAGGAATTAAAAAAGCAATTGTATGTAATAATAACTTTTTCATAAACTTAGAATTGGAAATATATAAACGATTGATTTGAATGATTACCTAAATATATGATTGCAAACATCAACAAATAATAAACAGAAAATCTCATCCATTTTGGTAAATGATCTATTTCTAACACATGATTTCTATGTTTTTGTAACCTTTCAACAAAAACAAATATGATTGATATTATTAAATAAATCAAAAATAATTTTCTAAATACCGAAAATGATTCAAAGGTTAACATGCGTTTAAAATACCCCAATCCTTGATCTAAAGATGAAGCTCTAAACATAATTAAAGACAAAGTCCAATATACAAATGTTAAAACCACACTCAATTGCATGTATAACTTCTTATTGACCTTCTTTTTTAATTTCTTTCTTTTCTTTTTTGTTAAACTTTCAAAACTCAACACCACTCCATGAATAAATCCCCAGACAAGAAAAGTCCATGCCGCACCATGCCAAAAACCATTTAAAGTAAAGGCCAATCCTATAGCCAGAGCAACACCCTTTGCCTCCAAATTTCTGAATTGTATGGCCAATGGCGTAAATAAATAGTCTTTTATCCAAGAAGACAATGAAATATGCCACTTTCTCCAAAATTCCGTCATATTCGCGGAATAAAATGGGAAATTAAAGTTTGGTTTAAGTTCAAAACCTAAGAGTTTCGCCGTACCAATTGCAATATCTGAATATCCTGAAAAATCACAATAAATTTGAACCGTAAAGAAAATAGCTCCCAGACCCAAATCTACCGAACTCATAACTTCATAGTTCTGATAAATATAATCGACTTGAGTGGCTATATTGTCGGCAATAACAACCTTTTTAAAAAAACCGTAAAGTATTTGCCTTAATGCATTTACCCCTTCTTGGTAGCTTAACTTTCTTTTAACCGAAAACTGGGGTAAAAGATCTGCAGCCCTTTCTATAGGTCCGGCAACCAGTTGTGGAAAAAAACTTACGAAGGCAAAAAAGTTTATTGGATTATTGGCTGCCTTTAAATTTCCTCTATAAATATCAATGGTATAGCTTAGTGTCTGAAAGGTATAGAAACTAATTCCAACTGGTAATATAATTTTAGCCAACGACCAATTTAGATCAACACCAACCGAAGTCATGGCCTCAATAAAGGAGTCTACGAAAAAGTTAAAATATTTAAAGTACATCAAAAACCCAAGGTTTAAGGCTACAGAAAGTAACATAAACCTTTTCTTCTTACGTTCTTCTGTTTGGCTTTCTATAGCTCTACCAATAAGATAATCGGCACCTGAGCTAAATATAACTAAACTCAAAAAACGCCAATCCCACCAACCATAAAACACATAACTGGCAATAAGCAGAAGAATATTTTGATATTTTAAGCTATTCTTAAATACAGTCCAATACAGTCCGAAAACTATAGGAAAGAACGCCAAAAAAGCTAAAGAATTAAATAACATAATGTAACTTAGAATTAACCAAGCAAATATAGAAAGATTGACTTAATAATCTGTGGAATATTTTAATTCGTAAGATGAAAATAGCAAATATGAATGAATGCCTTAATGTCAATGTAATATTAAAGAAGTATCACCCTATATTTAAATATTTTCAAAAAAGTATTTTTCACTCATATTCCTCAGTTTTTATGTTATTTTTGTTCTTATTTTTATTGAACTATGTATACTTTTTCAGAATTAAAGAAAAATTTAAAACAACCTAGAGAAGGATTAAAATCTATAAAATTTGCAATCTTAGGTGATTCTGCCACTCAATTTCTGAGAAAGGCACTAGAAGGTGCTGCCATTGCGAAAGGTTATTCATTAGAAATTTTCGAGGCGGATTATAACCAAATTAATCAACAAATCGAAAATCCAAACTCTGAATTGTATGTTTTTGATGCCGATTACATTTACATAAGCCAAAGCACTCAAAAATTACTCAAGAAATTTTATAAAACACCTCAAGAAGAAAGGGCTCTTTTTGCTAAATCTCAAATTGAAGAACAACAAGAGCTCCGATCACTTTTAGCAGATCGATGTTCTGCTAAAGTTATTTTTGAAAATTATATAGAAATCAACGATCGTGTTTTCGGAAATTACGCCACAAAAGTTGAATCGTCATTTTTGTATCAACTAAGGCTGTTGAATACCGAATTGATGGAATTTTCTCAACAATATTCAAAAACATATTTAGTAGATCTACTTTCTATTCAAACAAAATATGGTTTCGATTTTATGTTCGATGCCAAAATGTATGTGAATGCTGACATGGTTTATAGCCTAGATGCCATACCTGTTATAGCGTTAAATGTTATAGATATTTTAGCTTCTATAGAAGGAAAGTTTAAAAAATGTCTGATTTTAGACTTAGACAATACAACTTGGGGTGGAATAATTGGAGATGACGGTGTTGAAGGTATTCAAGTTGGTGACTTGGGAATTGGTAAAGCCTTTACCGAACTTCAACTTTGGGCAAAAGAACTTAAAAATAGAGGTATTATTTTAGCCATTTGTTCAAAAAACACAGAGTCTGTAGCGATAGAACCTTTTGAAAAACATCCAGAAATGATTCTCAGAATGGATGACATTTCAATGTTTGTAGCCAATTGGGAAAACAAAGCCGACAATATTATCTACATTAAAGAAACACTCAATATTGGATATGACTCTATGGTTTTTTTAGACGACAATCCGTTTGAAAGGAATATGGTGCGAACCAATGTACCTGGAGACATTACCGTTCCAGAATTACCAGAAGATCCGTCGGAATATATGACATATCTCCGTTCTTTAAATCTTTTCGAAACAGCATCCTATTCCGAAAATGACAAAAAAAGAACAGCTCAATACCAAGAACAAGCCAAGCGTGCTGTAGCTAAAAAGCGTTTTACAAACGAAAACGACTTTTTAGAAAGCATGACAATGACTTCTGAAGTTACGGGGTTTAATTCATACAACACACCGAGAGTTGCGCAATTATCTCAACGTTCCAATCAATTTAACCTAAGAACGGTAAGATACACCGAAGAAGATGTGGCTAAAATGGAAAATGATGATAATTTTATCGATCTGACATTTACACTAGAAGATAAATATGGCGACAATGGACTTATTTGTTTGTTAATTGCATCAAAAAAAGAGGATGTAGCTTTTATTGATACTTGGATAATGAGTTGTAGAGTTCTTAAACGTGGAATGGAATTATTTGCGCTCAATGAACTTGTTGAACAGTGTAAAAATAAAGGTATAAAAACATTAATTGGAGAACATTTACCAACACCTAAAAATGCTCTAGTAAAAGATCATTACGCCGACTTAGGATTTTCAGAATCTGATGGAAAATGGTATTTAGATATAGAAAACTATAAACAAAAAACTTGTTTTATAACTAAAAAATAAAAACATGACAAAAGAAGAAATTTTAAAATCAGTAACTGAAATTTTTATTGATGTTTTGGATGATGAGGATATTGTCTTATCAGAAAACACCACTGCTGACGATGTTGAGGATTGGGATTCATTAACTCACATTCAACTTATTGTTGCTACTGAAAAGAAATTCAACATTAAGTTTACAGCACAAGAAATAAGAAACTTAGCGAATGTAGGAGAATATTGCGACCTCGTTCATTCTAAGCTTTAATATGATAATTAACGTGAGTTCGGTCTAAGGAATTTACATATCAAAATATTATTCTCGATACAATTTTTACTCCAAAAGGTTGCAAAAATCACTCGAACTGACAATCTTTTCGTAAGATGGAGTCTTTTTATTTAAGGAAGACAAACGCAATAGAGAATGTATCGAAATTGATTATTTAATTAGAACAAATTCACGTTTATATACTAAAAAGGGAAATACAAATTCATGTATTTCCCTTTTTTATTGTTAATATAATCTAAGGCAATTGAGTGGTTCAGATTTTCTTTTTGATTATTGTTCAATAAATCAACTGTATCAATCACAACTTACCGGATTTATCACGGTTAAACTCCCTGCATTCGGACTAATAAATTCAATACCTAAACCTAATCCTCGTAAAATAAAAAACACACCAATAAGGGTTAGAGCAAAAGGCATTAATTTTTGAATTTTGTAACGCAAAGATTTTCCTAGAGACGCTCCAAAAATTTGGATACTTAACATAGCTGGTAAGGTTCCTAATGCAAAAAACAACATAAAAGCCATACTCAGATGCAATTGACCAGTTGCCAAAGCACCTACCAATGCCATATAAACCATTGCACACGGCAGTAATCCATTCAATACACCAAGACTAAAAATTGTTGATTGACGTTGTGTTTTTAAACGCTTTGCTAAAGCCTTTTGGATAGGTTGCATGCTCTTGTAAACCAATTTCTGAACAAAACCCGAACGTTTCATCAATAATGGATAAAGAGAGAAGACAAGAATTATAATTCCAGCGAAAATAGACAATCGTTGCTGTGAATCGGCTAGTGGGATATGTTTCCCAAACAAACCAACAATACCACCTAATAAAAGATAAGACAGGAGTTTTCCGAAATGGTATAAAAATATACCAGCATACCTTTTGTTTTTCGAGGTTCTATCTAGCGGCAGAGCAAGCGCCAACGGACCGCACATACCTACACAGTGTAAACTTGAAAGTATCCCTAAAGAAAAAGCAGGTATTATAAGGTCCATTATTTGCTGTTCTAAATTAATAAATGAAGGTTTCCTCGGCATAATAGGTCTCCGATTCTCTTAAAAAGAAAACTTTAACCTTCCATTTCCCTAAAGCTAACTTATCTAATGGTATAATTTGTTTGCCTTCAGAAAAAAGAATTGGCTCTGTAAAATCGAGTTTTGCATTATCGGGTTTATACATTTGTATATTTCCCTTTACGTCTTCAGGTTTCCAATGTTTCGGAAAATGAATGACAATTCCTTCTTTACGCTGTAGAATAGAGAACGAATCTCCCAAATTGGCCATATTCTCCATTTCTTTCATACGGCTACCGTAATCTAATTCCTGCTCGTAATAATCATTAGTCACTAAATGATGATCGGCTTTAATACTTTCTGTAACAGCCCAAGCTAACAAACCAATAAAAATCACAAAAGTTATAACGATTCCTGTTCCCCAAGATATTTTCATTTCTTTTTTCTTTTATATGGACTACTAAAAGTAACATCCACGGTTTCTATTAACTCATCTCCGTTTAACACCTGAACTTCTATCATGGTCTTTTTAGACTCAGTGAGCGCTCTTGGAATGTAAATCATCATGGTTCCTTCGGTAGAATTTTGATTTTCTATAGTAATCAATCCATCAGCCTTACCAACAACTTCTATTTTCCCTTCATGAGAAATTAATTTGAAATTTAAATCCATGGCTTCATGAGATTTATTTATCAGCTTATAGTTGTATATATTTAATATATCTGTTTCTACTTTTTTGTATTGAGTTCCAGGTACACGAACAATGGTAGCACCAACAACAGATCTATTCAATAATATAGTGGTCACTGTAATCATCAAAACAATTAACACCCCCGTATAAGCTTTCATTCTGAAATTAAACTCAAAAGGCTTCTTTTCAGAAATCATTTCTTCCGATGCATATCTAATCAATCCCTTTTGGAGATTTACTTTCTCCATAACCGAGTCACATGCATCCATACAAGCTGTACAGTTTACACACTCCATCTGAGATCCATTTCTAATATCTATCCCGGTAGGACAAACGGCAACACATAAATCACAGTCTATACAGTCTCCTTTACCTTCGGCAGTACGGTCTTCACGTTTTTTAAATCGACCTCTATTTTCACCACGAACATAATCGTAAGCAACTTGAATTGATTTTTTATCTAAAAGAACACCTTGTAATCTTCCGTAAGGACAAACCGCAATACAAGCCTGCTCTCTAAACCACAAAAAGACAAAAAAGAAAACAAAAGTAAAAACAATAAGCGCAATAAGACCTCCAATATGTTGAGATGGTGGATCTGTAACGATACTCCACAAGGCTTCAGCTCCAATAATGTAACTTAAAAATGTATTGGCAATCAAAAAGGAAATTATCCAAAAGATCACCCATTTCTTTACACGCTTAATAACTTTTTCTGTATTCCAAGGTAGTTTGTTTAATCGTTTTTGTTGACCGTAATCTCCATCAATCCAATATTCTATTTTTCGGAATACCATTTCCATAAAAATGGTTTGTGGACACATCCAGCCACACCAAACACGACCATATATAACCGTAAACAGGATAATACCAACAACTGCTGTTAGTGCAGAAAGCACGAATATAAAGAAATCTTGAGGCCAAAAAATAATCCCAAAAACAATAAACTTACGTTCTAATACATTAAATAAAAAGAGAGGTTCACCTTGAAAGTAAACATGTGGGAGTCCGAATAAAAGGACTAAGAGGATAATAGAAACCCAAGTACGCCATTGGTAAAATTTACCTTTAGGTTTCTTAGGATAGATGAAATTTCTTTTTCCATCTTCGCCAATGGTGGCTATAGAATCTCTATAAGCTTCTTGATCATAGTTAAAATCGCTCATAATATTCTTGTGGTTGTTAATCCATACATATTGTATGGAAAAAAGAGGTCGAAAATCGATTTGTAGAATTACAAAATAGGTGGTGGTCTTTAGATTGACGACCTCTTTTTTAGTTTATGAATCCAAAATTTGCTGATAGTGGCATTCATAGTTTTTAGTATTTTTCAAAGCTCGAGAGCAATTGAAAAATAATATTTTATTCTATTACAGAAACAGAATCTGTAGCTTGTGTAGTTTCTTCTATTTCTTCAACAACCTCTGCTTCGTACAATTCCCCTTCCGGAGCTTTTGCATTAGCAGGAGATGTTCCTTGAAGATTTTTCAAGATGAAACTTGCAATTTTCTGCATTTGAGGTCCTTTCAATTGTGTCTTCCAAGGAATCATACCTTTTTCAGGAACACCAAACTTAATGGTTGTAAATACCGATTTAATATCACCTCCGTGTAACCAGAATTTATCAGTTAAGTTTGGACCTACAATACCTTCACCTGCAACACCGTGACACGATGCACATAACGATTGGTATAATTTACCTCCAGCTTCAACGTCGCCAGCACCTTCTAACAAAGTTACATTCGTTTCGTCTATTAAATTGGTTGCCGTTGCTTTAAATTTTTCCAATTCAGCTGCAGCTTCTGCCAATTCAATATTATATTCTTCTTCCTGTAACGGATCGTCATATATATAATATTTAGCAAAATAAATGGCTCCAAAAATCATAGTGAAGTAGAAGAATCCAACCCACCAAGGTGGTAAATTGTTATCCAATTCCTTAATACCGTCATAATCGTGATCTAAAAGAATGTCATTTTCTTCTTCTATTTCCTTAGCATCAGTCATTTTCTTCATAAACTGACCCCACCAAGAACCTTGTGCTTTTTCTAAAGCCAATTCTTCTTCAGACTTTAGGAAATGAGATAGTTTAAAAATAGACTTAAACATTACAACAAATGTGATAACCAAAATAATACAAGCTAGGATTAACATAAATGCAGCAGCATCGATGTTTTGAATTAATCCGGCTGCAGCACTTGATTTAGCTTCTGCTGCTTGAGATGATAAACCTAATAACCCAAATCCAAGAATCATTAAATTTTTCATTCTATTCTTTTTTTCTTTAACCTGATTGGCCAATGCTTTTATAACTGTTGGTAGTATAAGAGCCATAGCAATAAGCACTATAAAAAGTAAAATTGCTATTAAATAATATGGGTTCTGTAAAGTAGATGTTAAGGTAGATTCGGCATTTGCCACATACCCTCCAGCTACAAATCCTAATATACTTAGTGTCTTTTTCATTGTTTTCTTTCTAAATCGTTTGTAACTATTCTAATGGCAGATTACTCATTTTATCGGCATGTGTTTTCTTGGTTTTCCAAGCATACACACCAACACCAATAAAAAATAAAAAGAAGATGACGAAGGAGATGATAGGATAGATTTCTATCCCATCAATGGTCTCCATATGTTGTTTAATATATTTTAGCATAATTTATTTCTTAGAGGCTTTAATATCTGTACCCAAACGTTGTAAGTAAGCAATTAAAGAAATGATTTCTTTATTTTTCAACTCTTCAATACTTTCGTATTCAGAATTTACATCGTCATATTGCATTAAATCTGTTGCAATATTTAACGCCTGCTTATCTCTATCATCATTTGCAGTTGCAATTTCTTCTTTAGAATATGGTACACCTAATTTTACTAAAGTTTCCATTTTTGCAACCGTTTGTGTTACATCTAAATCGTCTTCATAGAACCATGGGTATGGTGGCATAATAGAACCTGAAGATGTTTTTGTTGGATCTAACATGTGGTTAAAGTGCCACATATTGTTGTATTTTGCACCAACTCTATGTAAATCTGGACCAGTTCGTTTAGAACCCCATAAATGTGGATGATCATAAACATATTCTCCAGCTTTTGAGTATTCCCCATATCGTTCAGTTTCTGAACGGAAAGGTCTTACCATTTGAGAGTGACAGTTGTTACAACCTTCACGGATATATAAATCACGTCCTTCTAATTCTAATGGTGTATATGGCTTTACAGAAGCAATCTTCGGAATATTAGACTCTACTTTAATCATTGGAATAATTTCGATCATACCTCCAATTAAAATGGCTATTGTTGCAAAAATTGTTAACTGAACTGGCTTACGTTCAATTAATCTGTGCCAGTGTTCACCTTTATGCTTTTTGTATGTTTTAGCCAATGCTGGAGCTTCAGCATCTTCTGTAGCAACCAATTTACCTTTAGCAACTGTTTTCCAAACATTATAAATCATAATGAAGAGTCCAGTTACATACATTGTACCTCCTAAAGAACGAAGGATATACATTGGAATAATTTCTGTTACTGTTTCTAAGAAGTTACCATACTCTAAGGTACCATCGGCAGCAAAATCTTTCCACATTAAACTTTGCATAAATCCTGCAAAATACATTGGTAATACCCAGAAAATAATACCTAAAGTTCCGATCCAGAAGTGAATATTCATTAATTTTTTCGAATACATTGTTGTATCGAATAAACGAGGTACTAACCAATAGAATACACCAAATGCCATAAATCCGTTCCATCCTAAAGTACCAACGTGTACGTGAGCAGGAATCCAATCTGTATAGTGGGCAATTGCATTTAAGTTTTTAAGCGATAATAATGGACCTTCTAAAGTAGCCATACCATAACATGTTACGGCAACAACCATAAATTTAAGTACAGCATCTTCACGAACTCTATCCCAAGCTCCACGAAGTGTTAATAATCCGTTTAACATACCTCCCCAAGATGGCGCAATAAGCATGATAGAGAAAATGGTTCCTAACGTTTGTGCCCAATCTGGAAGCGCAGTATATAATAAGTGGTGAGGACCAGCCCAAATGTATATGAAAATTAATGCCCAGAAGTGAATGATAGATAATCTATACGAGAATACTGGACGGTTAGCTGCTTTTGGTAAAAAGTAATACATTAAACCTAAGATAGGTGTTGTAAGGAAGAATGCTACGGCGTTATGCCCGTACCACCATTGTACTAACGCATCTTGTACACCAGAATAAGCAGAGTAACTTTTTGTAAAGTTAACAGGTAATTCGAAACTGTTTACAATATGTAATACAGCTACGGTAACAAAGGTTGCTAGGTAAAACCAAATGGCAACGTATAAATGGCGTTCTCTACGTTTTGCAATTGTACCAATTAAGTTGGCCCCAAATACAACCCATAAACCAGCAATTGCTATATCTAATGGCCATTCTAGTTCGGCATATTCTTTACTTGTAGTGTAACCTAAAAATAAAGAAAGTGCAGCAAAAACAATCATAATTTGCCATCCCCAAAAGTGTATTTTGGACAAGACATCACTATAAACTCTTGCTTTAAGAAGCCTTTGCATGGAATAATAAACCCCGGCAAAAATATTATTACCTACGAATGCAAAAATTACAGCATTGGTGTGTATTGGACGTAAACGTCCGAATGTTAACCAAGGAACTTCAGCATTTAGTACAGGAAGATAGAGTTGGAATGCTAATAATAGTCCAACTAACATTCCAATAACAGCCCAAAAAAGGGATGCGAACATAAAGTTCTTAACGATACGATTGTCGTATTGAAACCTTTCTAATGACATAATGATTATTTAGTGTTGTTGTTTGTTACTTTTTTACGATTTGTTTGTTCGCCTTCAAATAATATTCGAACGCTTGGGGTATAGTCATCCTCGTATTGTCCATTCTTTACCGACCAGAGAAAGGCAAATAAAAAAAAGAGCGCTACCACGAAGCTGATTGCAATAAGTAAATAGATAATTTCCATAAGACCACCTTTAAGAATTGTTTATCCTGATTTTGTAATACAAAGGACGGCCCTTTTCACATAGATTAACATGATGGAATTCACGTAAAAACATGACTTTTGTCAGGTTTCAGTAAAAGGTTTTGATTTTGGAATTTAAGGGAGAAAATTATTCTAATGCTTTTAATAATTTCAAAACGATTCAAAAAAGAGAGAATAATTTTAAGTATCTCAACTACCTTTGAGTTGAACAACGAAAAACTAGAATTCCAACAAATGTAGACATTACTTAAACAAAAGTAAATAACTGTTAAAATAAAAATCATCATTATTTTGGTTAGTAAATTGATAATCACTACATTTAATAGACGCTGAATAAAACCAATCTTATATTTATTGTTCATAATCGATTTGGTTTTTATATGAACAAATTCAGCTATTTTGATGATTTATAATATGAACCACAATATGGTTAATAACTATATAATAACAGGAGAGGGAGAGTCAGAAATACAAATAGATCTTACAAATTTCTCCAATGGAACGTATCAAACTGCTTTGATTATAGATGGAATCATTTCTGATTCCAAATATTTTATCAAACAATAATCAACGACACGGGAAAGTTGCGACTTTCCCGTGTATATTCAGACTAAATAACATGAAAAAAATAACCTTTCTTTTTCTAATAATTTCACAATTTGTTTGTCAAGCTCAATGGATAGAACAAATAACGAACACTCAAAAGCATCTCTGTGGAATAGATTTTATTGATTCTTTAACTGGAGTTGCAGTTGGATATGAAGGAACGATATTAAGAACTGTGGATGGTGGAATTAATTGGAACAGTATATCTTCACCCTCTAGTGAAATTCTTTGGAAAGTACGTTTTTATTCAGATTCAATTGGTTGGGTTTCTGGTGGAAATGGGTGCTTACTTAAAACAATTGATGGAGGTGTGACTTGGGATTCAATAAACTCAAATACGAATGAAAATATTGAAAATACTTTTTTTATTGATGAATCCGTAGGTTGGTTGATTGGTTTAAACGGAACGTTAAAGTATTCGAATAATGGTGGAGAATCATGGATGGATAAATCTTTTAATCAAGTGGATTATTTTACTGATTTGAAATTTATTCAAGATACCGTTGGAATATTATCTGGGAAAGGTGTGTTGTATAGAACGAATAATTCTGGATTGAACTGGAATAAGATAGACTTGACAGATAAATTTATTATGGAAGTTTTTTTTATCAATGAACAAATAGGTTGGTTGTGTGGAGAAGATGGAATAATATATAAGTCTATCGATAGTGGGTTGAGTTGGGAAGCTCAAGAAAGCGGTATAAATGAATGGTTGCAAGGTGTTTACTTCATCAATGTCGATCTTGGATGGGCAGTTGGTCGTCATGGTACAATGGTGTATACAATGGATGGAGGAATTAATTGGGAGTCTTATCCAAATCCAATAGCCAATAATAATCATATGATATCTGTTGATTTTATTAACGAAGATAATGGTTGGGCATGTGCAGGTTCTGGAAGGATTATCAAATATTCCAAAGACCCAACTTTAAACACAATATCATTCAATAGTCAAAACCTTAACATTTATCCCAACCCAGCAAACGAAACATCAATAATTCATTTTTCACAACCTTTTTCAGATGTTCACCTTGCATTATATGATATAAATGGAAGAAATTTAGGGTCGTCATTTTTTAAAAAAGAATATGATGGACAGTATATGTTTACTAGAGATCATTTAGATTCTGGTGTTTATTATATTGTAATATCCAATCAAGAGCATGTTTGGTCTGAGAAGATTGTATTAAAATAATACTCTCCCGAAGATATATATGAAATCCCATAGTCGATACCAACCAAAAAAGTGTGTCTGAAAAAAAATCAATACTATTTGAACAAAAAAAAAAGATCCCATCCGAAAATTCGGATGGGATCTTTATATTTAAGAGTGTTTTAAACTACTCAATAACTAACTTTTTAGTAGCAATCTTGCTTCCTTCAGTTATTGTAATATAGTAAACTCCAGATTCTAAATTAGAAACATCATAAGTTGTTCCATTTACGAAATCGTTATTTTCGTAAGTACTAACAACTTGTCCTAATCCGTTTACAATACTCTCGAATTAAATACAATTTCATCAGAATCAATAAGTATTCAAATCTCAGATTACTTAGGTCGCATAATAAAGACACTACATACAAATGAGTCCAATACATGGAATCTGGAAGATCTAACTAATGGAATTTGTTTAATAGAAGCGCATTCTCAATCGCAAAGAATTACGAGAAAGATAATGATAAACTAATATTCTTAATTGTTTTCAATTAATTCAAATCAAAGAAGGTGATCTAATTTGTAGATCACCTTCTTTATAAGCTAAAACGAGAAAATAGGAATAGAGTATTTTAGAGACTTATTCATTTGAATATTATTAATGCAGAAAATCATTTTAAATAAACAACAAAAACATACATTACCTTTGATCAAACCATTTAAATATTTCTTGTATAATAATAGGTTATTTTAACCTCTTATTTATTTACTGTAAATTGAGCAGATGTATTAGAAATTGTTAACACATAATTTCCAACAGGTAAAGAACTTACCGCAATTTTATTATCAGCAGCTAAATTCTCAGAAATTACAACTTTACCATTCATATCAGTTACAATTACATGCTCACCAACAAATTCAGAATTTGAAACCACAACGAAATCTACCGCTGGATTTGGGAAAAAACTCAATTCTACCGTATTCTCCTCAACACTAACAGCTTCAGTTGTATGAACATACTTACCTACTAAACCAAAAGCACCGTTTGCATCAGTCATATTAACAATCTCATTGTTTTGACCATCAATAATCTTTATATAAGCACCATTTGTTCCTGGTCTACTTAAACCATCACCATAGGTATCTCTACCAAATACTTGAACACATTCATTTGCATTGGCAGAAAAGTTAAAATGGAATAATTTATCAGCATCTGGACCTCCAGTACCATAACTTCCATTTGGCAATGTATTTGCTTGGAAATTTGGAGTCTCATACAGTAACGCTCCACTTTGAGAGAAAACATAAGCTTTTGTCTCAGATGGGAAACTATCAGTATGAATTGTCATGAAGAAATCAGAAGTTGAATTTAATTCAGGTACAATCATTCCAGTGATATCAGCATCATTATTATCTGAATACAATTCTGTATTACCCGACACATATTCAACGTTAAATTGACTTGCTGTAGTTACACCAGATAAAGTAAAATTAGCGCTTCCATTTTCTGAACCTAAAGAAGCAATATTACCTGAAAATGCCTCAGTATGAACAACTGTTCCTGAATTATCCTTTACGTTGATTGTCCCAGAAGTTAATGCAGATTGTCCAAAATTATTTATTGTATAAGGTACACTAACATCTTCAGTACCACAAACTGACCCTTGTCCAGAAGATAAGTTAGATTCAGCCATAGGTAATTCAACTCCAGAACAAGTCATAATACTTGTAAACAAAGCAGCTTCAGTATTTCTGTTTACCTCTGACATAGTTCCATCAGGACAAATTGTAAATACAGTTGGAAAATAAGAAACATTAAATTGCGATGTAAAATTCGCATCATCAATTATTGGATATGTTACTCCATCAGTCCAATCACCTTGACTCGATGACGTTGTCCCATTTAAATCTGCAGTACCAGTTGAAGCATCACCTTCAACCCATAAAACAACAACATCGTCAGTACCATTTGGTCCTAAAATTCTGTGAACATCCTCCAACCAATGCGACTGGTGTAATCCCCAACATGGTCCACACCAAGTCGCTGAAACATCTATAAGAACAGTTTTTCCTTGACTTAAATATGTTTGTATATTGTGAACATTTCCATTAATGTCTGTTCCTGAAATTACCGGCAAAGTTGCTGGGGGCGTCCATTGTGCATTGGCTATATTACCAAATGCAAAAGAAGCTAAAACTAAAGCTGAAATGTAAAGTTTTTTCATAAGTAATTTGTTGATTTAGGTTTTTTTGAGTCACTAAATAACAATTAATTTACACAATATACAATTTCCTTTGACCAGAAATTTCAACAATCATATGTTAAAGCCTGTTAATACCTATATTATAATATATATTTATAGTATTAATCACTCTGGTTATTAACTTTTTTTAACAACCTATAATTCCCAGACTAAGTATTTAATAATCTAATCAATATAAAAAACAATTAACTTTGAGAACACCTAAATCACCTAAAATTAATTTTTTATGAAAAAACACTTATTACTTGGACTTACAGCTGGTCTTACTCTTTCGGCATTTGCTCAGCTTCCTGTAAGTACTACCGCGGAAAACAAAAACATTGTATTAGAAGAATTTACTGGTATCTATTGCGGATTTTGTCCAGATGGGCACAAAAGAGCAAATGATATTGCAGATGCGAACCCTGGTGATGTTGTACTGATTAACATCCACACAGGTAGTTATGCAAACCCAAGTGGTTCTGATCCTGATTTCAGAACACCTTTTGGTTCGGCTATTGCTGGACAGTCAAATTTATCTGGATACCCAGCAGGAACAGTAAACCGAACTGTTTTTGCAGGTTCTGAAATGACTGCTGGAGGAACAGCAATGGGTAGAGGAAATTGGGCTGCTGCATCTACAACAACAGTAGGTCAAGCATCTTATGTAAATGTAGCCTTAGAAGGTACAATAAATGCAGATACTCGAGAATTAACTGTAGACGTCGAAATGTATGTTACAGGTTCAGCACCTTCTGACTTCAATTTAAACGTTGCTCTTTTGCAAAGTCATTTAGAAGGACCGCAATCTGGTGCAACTGGAAACTCAGCTCAAATTTTACCAAACGGAAATTATGAGCATAACCACATGCTTAGACATTTATTAACTGGACAATGGGGAGAAGTTATCACTTCAGTTTCTGGTAGTGTAATTACAAAACAATATACATATACCATTCCAGCAGACTTAAATGGGATAACTTATGAATTAGGTGATCTTGAAATAGTTGCTTTTATTGCTGAAGGTCAACAAAACATTATTTCTGGTGCAACTGGTACTATTGAAGTAACTAATTTATTAACTGACAACTCTAGTTTAAGAGAGGTTACAAATAACCCAGAAATTTGTGGTGAATACATGGATGTTAACTTAACATTCAAAAATGAAGGTCAAAATCCAATTACATCATTAAAATTCGAATATGACATTGATGGGGGAACACCACAAACTGCCATGTGGAATGGTAATATCAATACTTTTGAAGGGGGTACTCATTTATTAGAAAATGTTAACATTTCTGGAAGTGCTAATTCAGAGATTAATGTAAAAATTATAGAAGTAAATGGAAATGCAGACCCAGCCATGGCCGATAATGCAGTATCTTCAGATTTTGAAAGAATTGCTGACGGAACTTCAGGAACAGAATTTGAGTTTACATTTACGCAAGACCGTTATGGTTCTGAATCAACTTGGGAAATTAAAAATGATATTACAGGTGCCGTAGTTAAGTCGGGTGGTCCATATTCTAATTTGCCAGGAGCAGGTACAGAAGATCATGTAGAAAGCGTAACACTATCTGATGTTGGATGTCACTCAGTAATTGTAAAAGATTCTTACGGAGATGGAATTAATTCTGGTGCAGGAGCAGGTGGTTTTAAACTTAAAGATGCTAATGGAGCTATCGTTTTTTCTTCTAACGGACAATTTACTAAAGAACAAATTAAACCTTTCTACCTTAATTCAGTTTTTCTTGGGGTAGATGAATTAGACAATTCATTCTCTTTAGTACCAAATCCAACATCTCAATCGTTTACTATTGTAACAGACTACAATAAACCAACAACTATTGAGATATTTAATGGTTTAGGTCAAATGATTCTTCAAAAAGAATCAGTTAACTTATCATCAAATGTTACTTTTGATGTAAGCAACTATAACACTGGAATATATTTTGTGAAAATAAATACAGAAAATGGTTTATCTACTCAACAATTAATTATTGAGTAAAAAATTAAATCATAATTTATATAAAAAGCAGAAGTCATAATAAATGGCTTCTGCTTTTTTTTGTGTTTTAAAACAACATTTGATATATACATTCATTAACCTCCTAAAATAAAAATCATCATTTTCTTATATTTTCTTATCTTTGAGAATTGGATATAACTCCATACTAATCTACTATACTCTTATGAAAAAGGTTTTTGTTTTATTTTCTTTCATTTTTCTTAGCATTTTTGGTTATTCTCAACCCTCTACACCTTATGCGCCAAATGTTATTGTACACGACATTGATGGTGTAGAACACAATCTATATACATATTTAAATCAAGGACGAAATGTTGTCCTAGAATTTTACAAATCCAACAGTGTAGCGTCTATCAATTCTAGACCTGGAGTAAAAGATTTATATGATATGTTTGGTTTAGGTGGTGATTTATCACATGCCATCATTTCTATAGACATGGATTCTCTTACCAGTACAGAGGCTACGTTCAAGGCAACACATGGGATTCAAAACGCCATTGTAGATAGTATTCAAAATTTTAAAGATTATAATGTAGGTGATCAGCCTATGTTTATTATCATTTGCCCAGACCGTTTATGGAAAGTACGTTTCGGTTCCATTTTTGATGATGAAACATACATCACTTCAATGTCCAATCAATGTGCACCATTATCGACACACGCAAACGATGGAAAAATTTTCAAATTCTTCGGTAATCCTCAATATTGCCAAGGAGAAACTACTGCACATTTATACATTCAAAACTACAGTAAAACAAACAATCTGACTTGGGCTTATATTGAAGCCAGAGAAGCAACAATTCTTAGAGGTTCAACAATTTGGGAAGGGTTTCTAAAGCCATACGAAATAGATACGGTAGAAATTGAACTTTCAACTATTTCTGGATACGATTTTATTGATTTTGAATTAAAAAGCGTAAATCAAATGAACGATAACTTCCATGATAACAATACTTTTACACAAATTCTGCGAGAAGGTGAACACGCTGGACACAAATTAAAAGTAGAGTTTTTCACAGATTATCATCCAGAGCAAAACGATTGGTATGTAGTGGAACTAGAAACAGGAGACACTGTTCTTCATAGTTTCAATTTAAATTTACAACCTAATCAGTTCTACTCAATAGACCAAACATTACAATTTTATTCCGATGGTTGTTATGAATTGTTTTTAGAAGATTATTTTGGTGATGGAATTTTAACAGGAACAACGCCAGACGGGCCAGCACAAGGAAAGTTTACTGTAACAACCAATTTAGGAGATACCATTATGAATATCTCCCATTTTGAAAATTTAACAAGCCGAAAATTTTATATGGAAAAAACACTTTCCAACGAGGAGGTTGAATTTTCTAACATTGAGCTTATCATAAATCCAGAAAATAATAATTTTCAAATTACTGGACTCAACGATGATGAAACCACTATCGTTTCCGTTTTTGATCTGCAAGGAAAATTACTTTACCAACAAAAAGAAACAACAAAAAACCTATTAATCCCAGCAAATAAGTGGGCTAAAGGTATTTACATTGTAAAACTGAACAATGGAGATCAACAATATACTTTAAAGGCCATTCGTTAGCATTTATTAAGTTAATTTATGTTAAATAAATGACTGGTACGGAAATTGATATTTTCGTAAGAAAGATTATTAACTAATTTGCAATCAATAATCGAATCATTTATTGTATTGATGCATTCAATTAAAACCTAAAACATGAAAAAATTATTTTTATCCGTACTATTATTAGCTTGTACTTTGGTAATGGCTCAACAAAAATTACCTTCAGTTTCTATTAAGACATTAGACAAAGAAGTGATTGATGCTTCTGAGTTATCTAATGACGGAAAACCAATGGTAATCAGCTTTTGGGCAACTTGGTGTAAGCCTTGCCAAAGAGAACTAGATGCAATAAACGAAGTTTATGAAGACTGGGTAGATGAAACTGGAGTAAAAGTATACGCTATTTCAATAGACGATAGCCGAAATGTTTCTAGAGTTGCACCGCTTGTAAATGGTAAAGCTTGGGAATTTGATGTTTTACTTGACACAAACTCTGATTTAAAACGAGCATTAGGAGTAGGAACAATCCCTCATACTTTCTTACTTAATGGTAAAGGAGAAATTGTATATCAACATACAGGATATAACGATGGAGATGAAGAAGAACTTTTAGAACACATTCAAGAACTTTTAAAATAGAATTTACACACCTAACTTTCTATGAATAAAATTACCTTATTATCAGCAACCTTAATGGGTTGCTTTTTATTTTCTACGCAACTTTTTGGTCAAGAAGATAAACTAAACGTTTCAGGAAATATTCAAGGAACTTTCCAAACATCAAAAGAAAATACGAATATTGGATCTTCGGATGTACCTGAGAAAGTATTGATGAATGCCTTTTCTAATCTTAGGTTAAATTATAAAGACCTAACATTAGGTATGCGCTTTGAATATTACAACCCTCCTATTTTAGGAATCGACAAATCTTATGAGGGAGAAGGTATTTCTTACCTTTTTGCCAATTATAAAATTAAAGACTTCGATTTTACAGTTGGTAACTTTTATGACCAATTTGGTAGTGGATTGATTTTCCGATCTTATGAAGAAAGAGATTTAGGATATGACAATGCCATGAAAGGGGTACATATAAAATATCAGCCAAAAGATGGAATTCAAATTAAAGGTTTTGTAGGTAAACAACGTTTATTTTGGGATCTTGGACCTGGATATGTTCGTGGTATAGATGGAGAAATAAACTTGAACTCTGCCTTTGACATTAAGAAAAAAATGCCAAATATAGATTTAGGAGCATCTTTGGTAAGTCGTTACCAAGAAAACACAAACTCGTTATATAATATAACAGAAAATACTCATGCCTATTCTTTGAGAATGAATTCAAGCTATAAGGGTGTGAATTTAGAAGTAGAATATACAGGTAAATCTCAAGATCCATCATCTCAAAATAATTTCCTACTAAACGAAGGAAAAGCCTTATTGATAAACACAAGCTACTCCACTAAAGGTTTTGGTGCTTCTTTTAGTCTAAAGCATTTAGACAACTTCGATTTTAGATCGGACAGAGAAGCTACCGGGCAAAATTTATTGGTCAACTTCAACCCTGCTCTTACACGTATAAATACGTATGCCTTGGCGACATTTTTCCCTTATGCCACTCAAAACTCTGGTGAAACTGGAATGATGGCAGAAATTAATTACAAGGTATCTAAGAAAACGCCTATTATTGGAGGAATGTATATAACGGCAAATTACTCAAATTCATATAAAGTAGAAGCCGTTGCTACAGACTCTATTTCAACGACTAACGACGACAAAAATTTCGTAATTGTAAAAGAAAGTGTAGATTTGTTTAGCAGAGCAAAAAACGGTGATGGTAGTGATTATAAACTGTTTGAAGAATTTTACATAGAAGGAAGTAAGAAAATTAACAAAAAATTAAAACTTACTGCTGGGTATATGTATACTTTATACAACACCGACTTAAATACGGGGATTTCTACGAACAATGGAAATATCATTTATGCCAATTTTGGTGTAATAGAGGCTAAATACAAGTTGAAAAAACGCCAAACTTTACGTATGGAACTTCAACATTTAGCCACAACACAAATTCACTCTGAAAGTGAAGGAAATTGGGCACAAGCCTTAATAGAATACTCTAAGAAGGGATATTTTGTTGCTTTTCAAGATTTATATAACTACGGACATTCAACAAACAAAGTACACTACCCAACTATTTCTGCAGGATTTACCAATGGTGTAACTAAAGTATCTGCAACTTATGGACAACAACGTGCAGGTATTTTCTGTATTGGAGGGGTTTGTAGAACTGTTCCAGCATCAGACGGATTAACATTAACCATAACTAGTACATTTTAATCATGAAGAATTTCACAAAAATACTACTTCTTATAGGATTGGGGTTTGGACTAAACTCTTGCCAGGAACAAGTAGAAACAGTTGATTATTTAAATATTCCATATTTAAATTCCAATAGAGCACCTCATGTATTTCCAGAAGCACCTACTGAAGTTACAAAAAATGTATTGGTAGAAGAGTATACCGGACACCAGTGTGGAAACTGTCCAGAAGCCGCTCGTTTATTAAAAGGAATTATTAAACAAGATGCTTATAAAGACCAAGTCATTGCTGTTGCCATTCATGGAGATGGAGGTTTCTTTACAGAATTTGATCCGAATGCCGAAAAATTCTATTACAACTTTACGACTCCCGAAGGTATAGAAATTGATCAAAAATTTGGAATCTCTTCGAGTGGATTACCAAAAGGTATGGTCAATAGAACAATTTTCGACTCACAAATTAGTCTTGCTCATGGTATTTGGCAAAGTGCTATAGATAATGAATTAAATAAACTGGCTGTTGCTTGGGTAGATGTATATTCTACCGTAGAACCATCGAACTCAAACATTATTACAACAGATGTTCGCGTAAAGTTTTTAGAAAATTACTCTGGAAATGTAAAAGCCAATGTTATTTTAGTAGAAAGTGGAATCATTAACTATCAAAAAGAATATGACACCAACTTCCAACCAGATGGAAGCTCCACTATTCCTAACTATGAACACAATCACATTTTAAGATATAACCATAGCACGAACAACAGAAACCTTTTTGGAACATGGGGATCAGACATCACCGAAACGACAAAAGGTAGCGATGGTATAAAACGTATTTCAACAACTTTAGAAGGTACAGATTGGAAAGTAGAAAATATGCATGCAATTGCGTACATATATGACACTGAAACCAATGAAATTCTTCAAGTAAAAGAAGTGAAAATAAAACATTAATCCATTTTAATAGTGGAATGATTGACATGAAGAGGACAATAAATTTGTCCTCTTTTTTTTGTTATATCTTTGTGTAATAATTTTTAGTAATCAAACACGAATTTGTTTTATGAAACTTGTTTCTAAATACATTATTATTACAATTCTTCTATTCATATCATCTCAAATAAAAGCACAGTCTTTTAAAGGTGGATTTTTTGGAGGATTAGCCATGAGTCAGATTGATGGAGATAAAATAGATGGATATAATCGTCCAAATTTAAAGATTGGAATTCTGAGTGAACTCAAAAAGCAACGACGAAAATCTCACACTTATGGATTTGAATTGTATTATCAAGGAAAAGGGTCGAATACATGGACTCCAAAGGGTTCAACAGGTCCAGACAATAGAATAAGATTGCACACCATAGAAATTCTACCTTACTATAAATATTTCCTTTCTAAGAAAGTATATATACGTGGTGGTATTGCTTTTGGCTATCTCTTAAAAGCCGATAAAAAGATTGAGGGAGAAATTGCTGATTTCAAAAATGATTTTTTCAATAAAGTGACCTTTGATGGAAATATTGGAATTGGTGCCAAAATATCTAAATTATCTTATATTCAGGTGGATTTACAATATTCAATTTTGAGCATTGCTGATGTTATTGAAGAAGATTTTATTTTTAATAAAACAGGTATGTATAATAACATCATCGCCTTTTCGATTTACACTATTTTTAAGTAATAAAATTATTGCAACACAACAATATATAACATCAATAATACAATGTGTTGAAAAATAAGATTTTCAAACCAATTATACATTTTTTAACGTAATTCAACATGGTGAAACTTTTCAAATCTTTGAATTTTTCATTATATTTATACAATAATAACCCGGTTAATACGTTTAAGAATTAGCCAAAAGCAGATAATATGTTAGAATTATGTAAGAATGTATTGAAAGAAGTTAGTTTTGACAGACACTTATTTATAAAAGAATTAGGAAAATCGATAGAGTGGATTAAAACAAATGAAGTTGTACAACTAAAACAGTGGTGCATTCAGGAGTTTGGAGATAAATATGGAGAAGTCATAACAGACGTATTTTCGAATTACGTGTAAATTATAAACCTCAGATTTTCATCTGAAAAAAAAGATAACAAAAAGCCTTTGAAAGAACTTCAAAGGCTTTTTTTATATTGCAAAAAAATTAATCATGAAAACGTTTCAACCTAAAGTTAGCATTTTATCATCATCTTATAATCATATACATTTTATTGAAGATTTTATTAAAAGTGTGTATGCTCAAGAGTATTCTAATTTCGAATTATTGATGTTAGACGATGGTTCAAAGGATGGGTCGGACAAAAAACTACTTGAACTAGCCAAAATATATGGATTTTCGGCGTTTTCAAGAAAAAATCAAGGTTTTCCTAATGCTTTAAATACGTTGAGAAAACAAGCGACTGGAGATTACATTCTTATAATAGCCTCGGATGATATGATGCCTCCAGATCGATTAACCAAACAGGTTGAATATTTAGAACAAAATAAAGATTGTGCCATAGTTTGTGGAAATATGCAAGAGATAAACGAACATGGCGTAAAAGGTAAACATATCGAGTACCCTTTTTCTAAAGGCAATTTGTTTGAGTCTTTGTTACTCGGTCATATGTATATTTTGGCACCAACTGTCATGATCAGAACATCGGCTTTAAACCAAATTGGAGCTTATGATGAAAACTTAATGGTAGAAGACTTCGATATGTGGCTACGCCTCGCTCAAGAATTCCCATTCGGACATATAAACCACACCTCAGCTTTTTATAGAAAGCACGATGGTAATGAACATGGAAATTATGAACGAAGCTATCAACAAAAAGAATTGGTTTTAAACAAGTACAAGCATCATCCGTTATATAAACAAGCCATGACTTCACATTACAGAAATGCGTTCTCATTTTTAAGCGGATTAAAGGCTTTTAGAGATTTAGCCCAAACATACAAATCCAAAGCTAAATCTTATGGAGCACTAAATGGACAGTATATAAAAGCTTGTGTAAAATATTACTTTTTAGCCAAATAAACATGAACAGCAAGACAATAGAAAACACGTTTAAAAGATGGTTACCTTCACCTTTTAGCATTGCCATACTCCTTACCTTAATAACGCTTATACTTACTTTAACGTTTGGAGATTTTAAAGGAGAAGACGCTCAAATTGTTCTTGCTTTCAAGGCTTGGAAATCTGGCTTATGGAACCCTGGACTCATGCGGTTTTTAGTTCAAATGATGCTCATGCTTATTCTGGGTCATGTTCTTGCATTAAGTCCGATTGCAGAAAAAAGTATACAATATTTTTTAAAATACATTAAATCATCTCGAGATGCAATTTGGTTTATTAGTGTTTTTAGTATCGCATTAGGTTTATTTAATTGGGGATTAGGATTAATTTTCTCGGCTATTTTCGCTCAAAAGATTGGACAACATGCCATAAAAAACAATATTAAAGTTAACTATTCGCTTATAGTTGCTACAGCATATTCTAGTTTAATGGTATGGCATGGAGGTATTTCAGGTTCTGCACCAGCCAAAGTTGCCGAAACAAATCACCTTAAAGAATTATTGAAAGGTTCTATTTCACAAGAAAAATTACAATATTTCCCAGAATACATCGATTATAGTCAAACCATATTTTCGACAATGAATATTGTTGTCATGCTGGCTTTACTCATTATTATACCAATTGCAGTACAGTTTTTAAATAAAAAGTTGCCCCAAAGTTTACCTCCCAAACATATTTTAATTGAAGAGCAAGAACCAATGGTTCCAAAATTATTAATTGGAGCCGAAAAAATAGATTACTCCAATGGGTTTATAAAATCAATTGGAGTATTTGTTTTAATTATTTCAATGTTTGACATTTTCTATTGGTCACCCACGATATTAAGATCAATAAATCCAGATGGAATTAATTTGTTTTTACTTGGGTTAAGCCTTTTTTGTCATAAAAACATACAAAGTTTTTTATTAGCCTGTGGAAAAGCTATTGGAGGTGGAACAGGAATTCTTATTCAGTTTCCATTATATTTCGGAATTATGGCCCTTATGAATCAATCTGGAGTTGTACAACAGATGTCCAATGTATTTGTTTCTATTTCAAATCAGACAACATTTCCGATTTTCACATTTATTAGCGCCGGAATTGTAAACATTTTTGTACCGAGTGGTGGTGGTCAATGGGGTGTTCAGGGACCAATAATTATGCAGGCTGCAGAGTATATTGGAGTTGGTTACGGCAAAACCATTATGGCTTTAGCCTATGGAGACCAACTGACAAATATGCTACAACCATTTTGGGCACTACCTTTGCTTGGTGTAACTAAGCTAAAAGCCGTAGATATTCTACCGTACACCCTTTACTTATTTATTATTGGTGGATTAATATTCGGACTTTCATTACTCATATTTTAGGAAATACTACACATGGACAATTTTAAAAAACTCATAGAATCGCACCCTTTTATTTTAGTCGATTTTTACGCAGAATGGTGCGAACCTTGTAAAATGTTAGATCAAATATTACAAGAAGTTTCGAATCATTTTGGAGAGGAATTAAAAATAATAAAGATAGATGTTGATAAGAATCCAGAAATTGCAGCAGCCTATCATTTAAAAAGTGTTCCGGTACTTCATTTATATAAAGATGCTGATCTCATTTGGAATTACAAAGGATTTATGAATCTACCAGACACCATTAAACTCTTAGAAACATACAAAGACTTAAAGAGTTTCGGAAAATAACCCAAGGCATTAGGAAAAACACCCAATTTTATATTTTGTGGTGTTTTTTTTATTTAATAGCGTATATTTAAAGGTAGGTAAAAAGCTATTTCTCTTTTCCCTAAATAATTAAAAAGAAATTTATACCGTTTTACAGAATACAATGTTTAACCATTAAAATTATAAATATGCCAAAAATAACTCTTTCAGATGCAAAAGGTTGTTACGATAAGTATATCGCAGAGAAACACAAATTACTTAATAAACCGCCGGCAAATCCAGTTTTTCACGAATCTAAATTATGTGAAATTAATTTAAAAGAACTCAAAGAATACATTGCCTTTATAGAGGATAACTGTAATGAACCGGTTGAAAAACTTGGCCTTCATATGTATTTCGGAACAAACCTGGAAACAGATCAACTCACTACATTTATGGTTCCAACAATAGATGATAAAGGCTTTGTTTTTTCTAAAATATCTGGTCAATTACAAATTAATAAATTGGAAGATCTTAATGGAAATCCAATACCAAACGAACGTGCATCTATTCTTAACAGATGGGTTATAAAACCACCAAAAGACAAAGGAAAGTTAACCGAATTCGATTTATTATAGTCCATAGAACATGGATTTACTACCTAAAATAGGATTTTATACTGAGATATTATGTTTTCTTGTGGGGTGCTATAAAATAATACCTCACAAGGAAATGCTCATTCCCAAAAGTTTCCTAATAATTTTAGGCCTAAGCGTAAGTGTAGAAATCTTACTCTTTCTAAACCTCCTTAAAGGCAATAATATTCTAGCCTTTAACCTTCTTTCAATTCTAAATTTCTATTATTTTTTCTACCTCTTCTATTTAAAATTAAAAAGAGAACTCAAACCTTTCACCCTTTTCAGTATTGTAAGCATTTATAGCATAAGTCTCATTTATTCAACACTTAACACCTCCATTCACTCACTCTTTTTGAGCTTTGCTAATATCACAGGTTCGTTACTGATATCTACATTAATTGTTGTATATTTCTTAAAAATATTACAATCAGATAAAATTCTACATCTTAGATCCGATTTTTTCTTTTGGTTTTGCATTGGTGGTCTTTTATACTATTTAGGAAGCATTCCTTTTGAAGCTGTGGCAAATACTGAAGGTAAGTTTACTGAAACACTTTTTGTAAATCATTTACTGTTTTTAATTTACTACGTATGTTTAATTATTGGTTTTCTTTCCCACAAATCTCAGACAGAAATTTAACCCTGTTAACAACTTCAATTATTGTAGGAATATTAATTTTTATGATTGTTTTGTTCTATATATTTCAAGAAAAAAAATCATCATTAATACTCCAACAAAAAGAAAAAAAACAAATTTACGAAAAGGCTATTGCTCAATCTCAAATCGAAATAAAAGAACAAACTCTTAAAAACATCAGCTGGGAATTACATGACAACATCGGCCAATTATTAACATTAGCTAAAATTCAAATACAAAATTTAGAACAGAAAAATTCCGATATTCTCGAAATCCAGAATACAATAAGTAAAAGTTTAGAAGAATTAAGATCTCTTTCTAAAGTAATTAATTCTGGTTACGTTAATGCCATCCATCTCACAAAAGCTATAGGTTTTGAACTCGATCGAATTCATAGAATAAATATAATTGAAGTTCATTATGAAGTTATTGGAGAAAATCTAGTTATGGATAATCAAAAAGAAATTATTATCTTTAGAATACTGCAAGAGTTTTTTTCGAATACTTTAAAATATGCTCAAGCCACTACTTTATCGGTAGTCATTGATTTTAAAAATAAAGGTGTGCATATTTTAGCCAAAGACAATGGAATTGGTTTTAATGTTATGAACGAAATAAATTCGGGCATAGGTTTATCGAGTATGAAAGAACGTGGGAAATTAATTGAAGCAAAAATTCATTTAACTTCAGAAATTAATGTAGGAACCCAACTAGACATTCATCTAGAAAATATAATATGAAAAAGCAAAATGTAGTCATTGTAGACGATCAGGTACTCTTGGCACAAGCCTTGGCAACCATGGTCAATAGTTTCGAAAAATTTCATGTGGTAGGTTTGGCAAAACACGGTAAAGATCTTATTGACCAACTCGAAAATCATTATGTAAAACCAGACCTCATTTTAATGGATGTAAATATGCCTTTTATTAATGGAATAGATGCGACAATATGGTTAACTGAAAACAGACCAAAAATTAAAGTGCTTGCGCTTTCTGTAGAACATGAAGATTCAACAATTATTCAAATGCTAAGAGCAGGAGCTAAAGGTTATATTCTAAAAGATTCCGAAAAAGACATTTTGAAATTAGCAATGACTCAAATTATTGAAATTGGATTTTATCATTCTAACCAAATTACTAGACTTTTCTTAGACTCTATAGGCGAGCGCAAATCATTTAATCAGGATTTAAAAGAAAATGAAATTGAATTTATGAAACTCGTTTGCTCTGGAGACACCTATAAAGAAATTGCAGATAAAATGCATTTGAGTCCGAAAACCATTGACGGATATAGAGATAATCTATTCTCAAAACTGCAATTAAAAAATAGAACAGAATTGGTGATTTACGCAATAAAACACAAATATTTCACCCCTTAATTTTTTTTGGAACAGTAATTGTTAAATTTGAAATATAAAATCATAAATAATATTCTCATGATTCTAAAACGTTTATTCTATTTATTTTTCTTTGTAAGTTTTATTGCTTTAGCACAAAACAAACCTTTCAGCAAAAATGAAAGCATGTTGTTTAAAGTAAAATATGGATTTATTAATGCTGGCTATGGTAAATTGATGGTTCATCAAGATGAAAGCGACAAATATCATTTTGAAGCAAAAGGTTGGACAGCCAGTTTTTTCGATCCATTTTTTAAAGTACGCGACTTTTACGACTCTTACGTTAATGCATCTACAATGGAGCCCTATTATTTTACAAGAGATGTTCATGAAGGAAATTTCAAGAAAAAACAAAATGTAAAATTCAATAATAATGAGGCTAAATCAGAAAAGAAAACCATTTCTATACCAGACAAAACCCAAGACCTTGTGTCATTCTTTTATTACTTACGCAGTCTAGACCTACAACATTTTTCAAAAAACACTAAAATTATTGTTCCAATATATTTAGATGATGAGATATTTGAAGCACAGTTCACTTATAAATCTGACGAAAAAATAAAAACAGTGTTAGGAAAAAAAAGCTGCATGAAATTTTCGGTTAAAGTGATGTCTGGAAGAGTTTTTGGCGACGAAGAACCATTAAGTGTTTGGGTTACAAAAGACGAACAAAAAATTCCTGTAAAATTAAAAGCTGACATCGCCGTAGGATCTATAAAAATGCTATTACACGAATACAAATCTGGTGAATAGAAAGCAACAAAATATTTTCGTCTAAAATTTCTCAACATTTTTTAACCAAAATTTATCGTTATATTTACTATCTTGTCCACAAAAAACAATGGACATAAAAGACAATGCCGAGTTATTAGAAATTATCAATAAACTTGATGAAAAATATAGCTCAACAGGTCAAGATTTGGTATCTTATCTTAAAGGATTATACCATTCGCGATACGTGAATTATTGGGATTATATCAACCAAGATGTACTACTGTCTTTACAAAATCCAAGAACAGATATAGAAGATGAGCAAATATTTATTATGTATCATCAGATTACCGAATTGTATTTTAAACTTACTTTAAAAGAGCTAAAACACATTAGTGATCACCCTGAAATAAACGGTACGTATTTCTTAAAGAAACTGAAGCGCATTAACCGATATTTCGAAACGCTTACCCACTCTTTCGACGTGATGTCTGATGGAATGGATAGAGAGCAATTTTTAACTTTCAGACTTGCCCTTCAACCCGCAAGTGGATTTCAGTCGGTACAATACAGAGATATTGAATTTATCTCAACAAAATTAGACTACTTAGTTCATGCTGATAAAAGATCTAATTTAGCAGAAATGTCTGATGAAGAAAAACTTGAAAACGTGTATTGGCGTGCTGGAGGAATTCAAAGAAATACAGGAAAACCTGCCTATACAAATTTAGATTTTGAAAATAAATATTGGAATCATTTCTTAACTTATACCAAGTTATATAAAGATAGAACCATTTGGGATCAATATAAAAAATTGACTTCAGAAGAACAATCGGACGTAGAAATAATTAAAGCTTTAAGACGTTTAGACAGTTATGTTAATGTAAACTGGCCTTTGGCCCATTTTAAATCTGCTGTAAAGTACTTAGTTACAGAAGACACTCCCGTTGCTGCAACTGGAGGTACCAATTGGATGAAATATTTACCACCTAGATTTCAGAAAAGAATATTTTTTCCTGAACTTTGGAGCCCAGAAGAAATAGAAAACTGGGGAAAAGGATGGGTTGAAGAAACACTCATTGCACACTTTGACAAAAAATAACATGTTAAAAAATATTTTGAAATGCCTAATCGTAATTGGATTAGGCATTTCTTGCACAAATAAAGAGCATACCCCCGATACAAAAATTGTTGTTGAACCTGAAATTAAAATCGATTCATCAAAATTCTTTTTTGACCTAAACATGGATTCTTTCCAGGTTGTAAAAAATGAAATAAATTACGGAGAAACTCTTGGAAAAATTCTAGATGATCACGGTGTAAACCATACAAAAGTGCATTATTTAGCTAAAGCTTCCGAGGCTGTCTTTAATGTCAAAGATTTTCGTGTTGGTAAACAATACATGATTCTTAAATCATTAGATTCTAATGCCACCGCGAAAGTTTTTGTTTACAAGGCAAATCCAATAGACCATTATTTCTATCATTTTGAAGATTCTATTTTTGTTGAACATAAAGCAAAACCAGTTGAAATAAAAAGAGAATTTGCCTCTGGAGTCATTGAGGGGTCGTTATCGCTTTCTATTGAAAAAGCTGGATTATCTCAAAAATTAACACACATTTTAGCCGATAATATTTATCCCTGGACCATTAACTTTTTTAAAGTACAACCTGGAGATAAATTCAAAGTTATTTATGACGCCAAATATGTAGATGGTGAATTTGTAGGTATTGATAAAGTTTATGCCTCAAATTTTAATCACTTTAACAATGATTATTACGCCATTATGTTTGAAGGCGATGGTTTGGAAGATTATTACGATGAAAATGGAGATAATTTAAGGAATGCCTTTTTAAAAGCGCCTGTTCAATTCTCAAGAATTTCTTCTAAATTTCAACCTCGTAGAAGACACCCTGTAACTGGTAGGGTTAAAGCTCATAAAGGAACCGATTTTGCAGCGCCAAGAAATACACCTATTTATTCAACTGCAGATGGAATTGTAACCCACGCTCAATACAAAAGGTATAACGGAAACTATGTAAAAGTAAGACATAACTCTACTTATACCACACAATATTTACACATGAATAAAATTGCCAAAGGTGTTAAGCCAGGTAAGCGTGTAAAACAAGGTGAAGTTATTGGATATGTCGGAAAAACGGGGCTAGCAACAGGATACCATGTTTGCTATCGTTTTTGGGTAAATGGTGTTCAAAGCGATCCTTTTAAAGTAAAACTTCCACCTTCTAAACCTATAGAAGAAAAATATAGAACACAATACGATTCGGTTAAAACACATTATAAATCACTCTTAGATGGCTATGATTTTAGAACTGGGAAACTTGAATTAGAAGTTGAAATTGAAACTCAACCTGTAAAAACAGATTCTATACAATAAATGAAAAGCTCTATTGATGAAAAAATAGGGCTTTTTTTTACCACAATTGTTTATCCAAACTTCTGTAATTAATGGCTTCTGCAATATGATTTTCATTAATTTCTTCGGCGTTTGCCAAATCGGCAATTGTACGGGCCAATTTTATTATTTTTGAATGAGCTCTTGCCGATAGATTGAGTTGTTTCATGGCCATTTTCAGTAAATCTTGTGCCGCTTTTGGGATTGGACAAAGCTCTTCTATCATTTTAGAATTCAATTGAGCATTGCTATGTATGCCGTCATATTTTATTAAACGTTCTTTTTGTTTTACTCTTGCCTTTACCACCCGATTTCGAATTTCTAAACTCGTTTCGGAAGGAACTTGAGAAGCTAACTCCCCATATTCAACTGGTGTAACCTCAATATGCATATCGACCCGATCTAACAAAGGCCCAGATATTTTACCTAAATATTTTTGAACAATATGTGGCGCGCATTGACAGTCTTTGTAAGGATGATTATAAAAACCACAAGGGCAAGGATTCATACTGGCAATCAACATAAAGTTACACGGATATTCTACAGACATTTTTGCCCGTGATAAATAAACAATCCGATCTTCCATGGGTTGCCGCATAACCTCTAATGCA
>JBMYWP010000042.1:0-35667 GCA_049607525.1 Flavobacteriales bacterium | reverse complement strand
CTGGTTTTTTCATCGATAACGTTTCTTGTTGTAACGTTATTTTAGGACGGGACATACTTGAAACAAAAAAAACGTTACATATTGTAACGTTTTTTATTATTCGAAAAACGTAAAGTGAACTTTACCGTATCTTCTATGATCTTTAAATTTTTCTTTGTGCGACAAATCTACACCTTGTGGATGTTCAATGATGAGCATTCCATCTTCTTTCAATAAATTATTTTCGATTACAAAATCGTATATTTCTTCTATGTTTTCTAGGTCGTAGGGTGGGTCAGCAAATATTAAATCATATTTCCCTTGGTGTTTTTGTAGAAACTCAAATACATCACTTTGTACAACTTGCATTTTGTCTTCAAAACCCAGTTCGTGTCTTGTTTCGTTCATAAACTTAACACAAAACGGACTTAAATCTACACTCACAATTTTTTGGGATCCTCGAGAGCCAAATTCATAAGAAATGTTACCAGTTCCGGCAAATAAATCTAATACATCCAAATCTTCAAAATAAACATAGTTATCTAAAATATTGAATAAGGCTTCTTTTGCCATATCTGTTGTTGGACGTACGGGTAAATTATTGGGTGCAATAATTCTTTTTTTACTATGGGTTCCTCTAATTATTCTCACAAATTCTAATTTTTCACAAAGATAATCATCTCAATTAAACAAAACACAATTGTTGTTTTAAATCCTCTAAAATGGCAAAGCTCGCGCCCCAAATATATTCAGATCCCTCTAAACGAAGTATTTTTGCATGTAAACTTCTGTCATCATCGGTATGGATGTCTTTTTTTGAATATCGATTTTCATCGAAAATATATTCTAAAGGAAATTCTACAAAATAGTCAACCTCCCGTTGGTCAATATTCAAATTAAGAGTTTCTGGGAAATACACAATATACGGACGAACCAAAAAATTTGAAGGAGGAATGTATATATCCTCTAATTTACCAAGTAAATGGTTCGAATTTAATGGAATGCCTAATTCTTCAAACATTTCCCTTTTTGCAGTGTCCCAAAGGTGTTCATCTTCCGAATCCACTTTTCCTCCAGCAAATCCAATTTGTTGACTATGAACTCCAGGGTATTTATTTCGCTTTATCATTCCAACATATGTTTTGCCCTGTTTTGGAAATAACAAAACACAAACGGCTGCTTTTTTTGCTTCAGTATGAAGTTCTGGATTAAAGAACAAAAAATCTGAGTGTTGTAACTGTAGTTTATGTTTTGGATGAAGGTTTAATGTAAAGTCCATTTGTGTTCAATTAAAAAAAGCCCTTATTTAAAGGGCTTTCTATTATAGATCTATTGTAATGTCTTCAATTTTGTTTCTTACTTTAGCAAGAGAACTGTAAGGATCTTCTTCGGATCTATAACCCAATGGACAAACCAATACAGATTTAAAATTCATTTTTTCTAAGCCTAATATCTCATCATATTTAGCAGGAATAAACCCTTCCATAGGTGTAGAATCAATTTTTTCTAAACCACATTGAAGTAATAATGTTCCTAATGTGATATAGGCTTGATTTTTTGCCCAAGTATATTTTTTCTCATCATCTAAACCTCCAATTGAATTTTCCATCATTCCTTTAAATGGCGCTAAGGCTTCTAAAGGTAAATTTCTCAATTCTGCCGTTCTATTGATATAGTTTTGAATATAAGTTGAATCAATATCTGTTCTCACCGCAATAATTAACAAGTGAGAAGCATCTACAACTTGTCTTTGGTTCCAAGAATGTTCCACTAACTTTTCACGAATCGATTTATCTTTTAAAAATAAAAATTTAAAAGGTTGTAATCCGTAAGAGCTTGCAGTAAGGTTTAATCCTTCCTTTAAGCGGTTTATTTGTTCTTCTGAAAGTTCTTTATTTGGGTCAAATGCTTTACATGCATATCTCCACTCTAAGGCGTTTATTGCTGACATTATTTTCTGATTTCTGGTTGAATTGCTTTAATTTCTGCGATAGAAATTTCTACGGCTTTTGCGAGTTTGTGTTTTGGATATTTATCTAAAAACTCTTGGTATAAAAATAGAGCAAATTCTTGGTGTTTACTAAATTTAGAGTCTTTATATGCCAATTCACAGGCGTAACCTTTGTTAAATAAAACAAATGCTCTTTTTTTATGCGTTGGATATTTTTTCTCAAATTGGTCATAGATTTCCAATGCGAAAAAATAGTTTTTAGTTCCCATATGTATATCTGCATAACGCAACATAATCTCAGGATTTTCTTCAAAATCTGGATGCTCTGCTAAAAATGCCTTGTATTTATTGATCATGGGAACGGCACCGTCTTTCGAAAGTGTTTTGGATCTGTATTCGCTGTAAAACGCCTTTTCTTGACTTTGAAGTTTTTCGAAGGCTTTTTGTTGTGGAGAACCACATGCTATAACAATTCCTAAGCTTAAAATGGCAAGTGTTTGTCTAATCATAAGTTATCTATCGTCGGTTTCGTTTAGCGTAATATTTCATACGGTATTCAGGTTGAATTTTTCCGTCTTGAATTTTCTTCAATTTACCTTTAATAAGTTGTTTTCTTAATGGAGTAAGATGATCTGTAAACAATACACCATCAATATGGTCATATTCATGTTGAATAACACGAGCAGCTAAACCTTCGAAGGTTTCGGTGTGTTTTACAAAGTTTTCGTCAAGAAATTCCATTGTGATTTTCGGTTTTCTAGAAACATCTTCTCTAACCTCAGGAATACTTAAACAACCTTCATTAAAAATCCATTCTTCACCTTCTTCGTTAATGATTTTTGCATTAATAAAAACCTTTTTAAAATCTTTAACTGTTTCATCATCTTCGGCAAAAGGAGAGGCATCTATCACAAAAATACGAATAGATTTTCCAATTTGTGGAGCCGCTAAACCAACACCATGTGCATTATACATGGTTTCCCACATGTTTGCAATAAGTTTATCAATCTGATTGTAATCTTCAGAGATATCTTCGGCAACTTTTTTTAATACGGGATCTCCGTATGCAATAACAGGTAAAATCATAAGTTCTGTTCGTCCATATAAGATTTAAGAATAATTGAAGCACTTATTTTATCAATTAATCCTTTATTTTGTCTTTTCTTTTTCGAAATTCCAGCATCTATCATGGTTTGAAAGGCCATACTGGATGTGTATCGTTCATCTACGAGTACAATTGGAGTTTCTGGGTGATTTTTTTCAATCTTTTTTGCAAAAGTAAGTACTTTTTCTGTAGTATCAGAATGGTCACCATTCAGATAGGTTGGTAAACCTAAAATAATTTTTTCGACGGTATTTTCCTTTAAATAACCAGAAATAAAATCTAAGGCTTTTTTATTTTCAATGGTATCAAGCGGTGCCGAAATGATTTGTAAATCATCTGTCTCGGCAAAACCCACGCGTTTTTCACCATAATCTATTCCTAAAAGTCTTCCCATTTGGCAAATGTACTATGAAAAATGTAAATTAAAAATGATATGACGCGCCTATTTCAATGGTTCTCGGATTTTGAATTTCTAGAGCCGATCTACTGTTGTTGTTATACCATGTAACTTCTGAACTGCTTGAGTAAGGTCTAAATGTATATTCGTTGATTTCTAACCCGAAATCCAACAAATTGTAAACAGAAGCCATAAACTCTATTTTCTTGTTGTTCTTTAGTGGAACCTTGTAGTTAAATCGGCAATCTACAGAATAATAGGCGTCTTCTCTTTTGTTAAATACACCTGTAAACGGATTATCTGCTGGTCCTTTTTCGTTCCAAATTGCAATTTGATTTTCGCCATTACTATTCGAAACATTTTTAGTTAAGAAAGTACTTATGGGCTCTCCATCTTTATATTTAACTAAAACTGAATATGAAAAACGTTCATTTACTTTTTTGTTAAACAGATATCTTACCAAAAATGCTCTATCTGGATGTAATCTTCCATCTCTATAAAGTCTGGTGTTTGGATTGGCGGTAGAAAGACTTAAATTACCAACAGAATTTGTTTGTAAATCGTTTCCTAAGGCTCCACTTCCAACAACCATATAAGCCGAGATTGAAACACTCATGTAAATTTTTTTGTTTTCAAAAGCGTATTTTGCCGTTGTTCCAGCAAAAAAGGGCTGATTAAATAACCACGAATCTTTTGTATGTTCCCCTACCACGTCATCGGATTGGTTTTGGACAATATATTCTGGGTTTTCGGTTAAATGAAAGATCGGTTCTGTGTAATTTGGGCTGTTTGGGTTTTCTCCGTATGTCCCATAGGCTTCTGCTCCACCCTTATAATTTACGGCCCAGGTGTCCCTATACGTTTTAAATTGGGGTGTAAATGCGAATAAATGCTTTTTCGTTTGGTGAACGAAAGGAAGTTCTAAATAAAACATTTTTGCCATACCTAGATTTTTGTCGTAATCTATTCTTGATGTGTTGTTAAACACTCCACCCAATTCGTCTGTAGAAAATTTCTCGTCCCCATTGTCCTTCCAATAATTGAAATCCCCACTTAAGTAATTGGATTCTAACAATTGTAATTGGTTAAAAGAATATGTGAACGATTCCTTTCCAAAATTAAATGCCATATTTGAACTATTTCCGATTTTCCATTGTAAACCAGCTCTAAAATCAAAACTTAAATCGTGTAAACTTACATTTGGGCTAACCATAGAACTGTGATGAAGCCCTGCTTGTGCATGAAAAAGTAGGTCGTTTTTCTTTGTGAAATATCTAGCATTAACTTTTGTTGTAGGCATGTATGCTGTAAAAGCTTCTGAAGTAGGAGCGTAGGTGTTTAAACTAATAAATGGACTTGTTCCAGCACTGTTAAAATCATCAGGTCTTTGGCTCGAAAAGGAATTCCAAACCGCATTATTATCTCCTGGCTTAAAGCCGATGAATTGCTGACGTACATCCCAATTTAGTTTCAGCTTAGAATTTAAATGATAATTACCATTCGATATGAATTGAATTTCTTGCGTTTTGGCATTTGGCATATAAGGTTCAAAACTCTCACCATCTTGGTCAATTACATTTCTATAAATTGTATCCGAATTCATAAACTGATCACGAAGGCTGTAATTTATTCCAAAATTATGATTGATAATGGCATTGTTTTTTGATCCAAACAGGCTTACCGACATCACATTTTCGGTACCAGTTTCGTTTTCATTATAGTTATATTCTGCATTTAGTTTGTCTCTACTTTTAATTGAGGCCAACAATTGAATATTGTCATAGAGTCTCGTTTTTTGCATTCTAAACTCAATTTCAGTTAAAAAGTGAACATATTTTTCATTAAAATCATTTACAATACCGTCAATATCAAAATTCAAATGCTTTCGATTACCAATATCAAAAGTAATAGAACGTGATCTAATTAATCCTTTTTGAAAATATTGCTGTTGGTAAAAGTGCGCAGCAAAAGGTGTTCGTCTTCTCACATCAAAATCCTTTATCTTCCTATCTTGGGCAGAACTATGACTCATCACTTCATTTACAAACCAATTTGCACCAGGAATACGTTCACCAAGACCTCCTATGGTCGATCTAAATGAAATCATATTCTTTTTGACTTGGGTAGAGTCTGTGTTAAAAGTAAAATCTAAAGAATAATCATGTAAATTTAAATTTTGTTTGTACAAATTAGGTTTGTGAATGGCCGAACCTGATTTTATTAAACTCGATATTGGAAAATCATTATAATAATATTGATTCCATAAATATGATGCACCTCTTACCGAATTGATATATTCATCCGGTTTAGATAAATTGGCACCTGCCTCAATTTGAGTATGTAATCCGTCATAATAAGATTCCCATAATTCTTCTGGGCTATAATGCATCAATTTTTCTTTTACAAATTCCGAAGTGGTGTTAAAGATCGGATTTTGAATGTTTTGAAATGTCAAGCTGTCGTTCTTTTGAGCGAAGACCAAAGAAGGGAAAGCTATGCAAACAAGGGCCAGTTTTTTTATCATTGTAGGACTTAATGTGTGATTTGCGATAAAATTAGAAAAATCGTTAAATTATCTTGCAGAATATCAAAAAAAAAACAATATTAGCCAAATAACATAGCAATATTTTGGTATGTGTAGTGAAAATTTTTATAAGTCAAGAATAACACAATTAAGTTATGATAAAATATAGTATAGAATATCCATTAAAATCGTCTGTAAAAGTCTTGTATAATAATTTAGGTACTGCCAGCGGATTAGGCGAATGGTTTGCAGATGAGGTTGTCCTAAAAGGGAAAAATATAGTGTTTACTTGGGATGGTTATCCTCAAGAAGCCGAAGTGCTTTCTAAAAAATCCAACAGTCACATTCGTTTTTCTTGGGTTGATGAAGAAGATTATCCGTATTTTGAATTTAGAATTGTAGTTGATGAAATTACAAATGATGTATCTCTTTTCGTAACTGATTTTGTTGAAGATGAGGATGAAATGGAAGATGCAAAACTTTTGTGGAATAAACAAATAGATAAGTTAAAAGCTTCTATTGGTTCATAAGGAAATTAATTTTGAAACAAATACTCAAAAATTGCGTTTAGAGTAATATCTTTGCACAAATTGGCTATCCCATTGAAAATAATAGATAAACTTATATTAAAGGCCTACTTAGGGCCTTTTTTTGCGACATTAGGCGTTCTTCAGTTCGTTTTTCTAATGCAATTTTTATGGAAACACGTAGATGATTTAGTCGGAAAGGGACTAGATATGTTCGTGATTTTTGAACTTTTGTATTATGCAAATTTCTCCTTAATTCCATTAACACTTCCTTTGTCGGTTTTGCTTTCTGCAATCATGTCTATGGGTAGTTTGAGTGAACATAATGAGTTGACGGCTCTAAAATCTTCTGGAATTACATTTTTACGCATTTTAAGACCACTTCTTTTTGTGTCTATCTTTATGTCGGGAATTGCATTTATTTTTTCTAATCATTTAATGCCTTGGTCAACATTGAAATATAAGGCCTTAAAAAGAGAAATTATTAGAAAAAAACTCGACGTTAATTTAAAAGAAGGTGTTTTTAACACCGATTTAGATAACTACAGTATTAGAATAAGGAAAAAAGAAGACAATGGTGAAGATGTAAAGGATGTTACCATTTATAAGTTTAGTGGTAAAGGAAATACTGTTGTTGTAAAAGCAAAAACTGGAAAAATTCATTTTGGTAGTTCTCGAAAATATCTGTTATTGGATTTGTATGATGGATATAATTACGAAGAAAGTTATAAACAACACAGTTTACCTACCGAAAAATATAAACACTCAAAAACATATTTCAAGCATCAATTGTTTAGATTCGATTTGTCCTCTTTTGCCTTAAAAGAGGCCAACGAAGATGTGTATGGAGATTATGCTAAAATGATGTCTTTTTCTCAATTGAAAGTTCGTCAAGTTGAAATTAAGGCACAAGCCGTTACGATTGAAGAAGGTATAGATGACAGAACCACATATACAATAGGTGTTTATGATGCTGCACACGACAGTTTACAATTAGATACTGTTCATTTTGCCAATTGGGATGAGATTGTTTCTAAAGGAAAGTGGGCTACAGCTATGAATATGGCAAAATCAAATGTGAGCCAAACCATAAATCGATTAAAGGCTGGTTACTCAACCTTAGATCGAAAAGAAAAACATGTGAGAGAGTTTACTATAGAAAAACACAAGAAGTTTACACTTTCAATTTCGGTTTTTATCTTGTTTTTGGTAGGAGCACCATTAGGTGCTATGATTAAGAAGGGTGGAATGGGATTACCCATTGTAATTTCAGTTGTCTTCTTTCTTATATACTATATGTTATCTGTTTATGGAGAGAAAAGTGTTCTCAAGAATCAGGTAAATGAGTATTTTGGAATGTGGTTAACCAATGCTATATTTCTTCCGTTCGGAATATTGTTTATGTTTCAGTCGGCAACGGATACACCTATTTTTGATAGAGATTTTTACAAGAAAAAATTCAAAAAGTGGTTGAAAAAAGACAAATAATACGCCTTTTAATTATAAGCCATAAATCGCCATATGCTCCAATAGATGGAGGGGTTTTGGCCGTTCGTAATTTTTTTGAAGCCCTATGCCTTGACAAGGAAATAGAGGTTGAAATGGTTTGTTTAGAAACCAATAAACACCCTCATTTACCAAATAAGAATACTTTTGAAAACCGAATAGACGCAAAGTATATTAATACAGATCTCAATAAAAAGGATGCTCTTCTATCTTTATTTAAAGGAGAGTCGTATAATTTGAACCGCTTTTACTCGAAGGGAATTTCCAGAGAAATTTGTGATAAAATTGTTGAAAATCAATATGATTTCATTCTATTTGAAAGTCTGTTTTCTACGGTTTATTTAAAAGATATAAAAAAGATATACAAGGGTAAGTTGTTATATCGAAGTCATAATGTTGAACATCATATCTGGGAAAAACTAGCAAAAAGCACCTCATTTCTTCCGAAAAAATGGTATTTAAATAAACTAGCATCAGACTTAAAGTCTTATGAAGAAGACATACATGGAGCATTTGATGCCATTTTTCCTATTTCTAAAGTTGATGTCGAATACTATAAAACGTGTGTAGACCAAAAAGTGGATATTCGTTTGCTCTATTTTATAAGAGACCAAAGAGATAGGGAAGAGCAGTTGAACACCAATCATTTTTTTCATTTGGCATCTATGGACTGGCAACCAAATTTGGATGCTGTAGATTGGTTTGTGAATGAGGTTTGGAAACCTTTACACAATCAACGTCCGGATTTGACTTTGCATTTGGCGGGTAAATCTATGCCCAAAACGTATTTCGAAATGGATCAATTTGGGATAAAGGCCTATGATTATGTTGAAGATGGTGATGCGTTTATGCAGAACCATGGAACGTTGTTAGTACCATTGTTTTCGGGGAGTGGAATTCGAATTAAAGTAGTTGATGCCTTGAGTTTAAATGTACCATTCATTTCAACATCTTTAGGTGTGTCTGGAATTGATTTGGAGTCCGAAAAACATTATTTAAACGCCGAAACTAAAGCCGATTTCAAAAAACAAATTTTGAGAATTGTAAAAAAAGAGGTGGATTGTTTAGAAATGGTCGAAAATTCTAAGATATTTGCAGAACAACATTTTCAGAGCGAATCGGTTGTGCAAACGTTTAAGAATCAATTGAGAAAGCTGTAGTCTATTGAAGCCTAATATTTTAGTTTTAACTTCTCGTTTTCCTTTTCCACTCGAAAAAGGAGATAAACTTCGTGTTTTTCATCAAATTAAATGTTTGTCGAATCACTTTAACGTATTCCTGTTTTCCATTTCTGAAGAAGATATTCATCAAACCTCATTAGACCAATTAAAACCATATGTCTCAGATTTAGTGGTGTGTAAGAAGTCTAAATTGGCTATTTACTATTCATTGGTTTGCAATGTTTTTAGCTCAGAACCTTACCAAGTATCATACTTTTATTCCAAACGTGCTCAAAAGCATCTCGATGCCAAAGTAAAAGAATGGAAAATTGATGCAGTTTTTTGCCAGTTGATACGAATGAGCAAATATGTGGAAGGAATTCAGGTTTGGAAGGCTTTAGATTATATGGATGCTTTTTCGCTCGGATTAGAACGTAGGCTTAATGCCACTAAAGGTTTACAGCGATTTATTGTTAAACAAGAATATGAAAGAGTATCTAGTTTTGAAAAACAATTACTCAATCAGTTTAACAAAACCTATATCATAGCCACCAAAGATAAAAGATGTATTAATTCCGAATCAATTTCCATCTTAAAAAATGGTGTGGATACTTCATATTTTCATCCTAAGGAAAACAACCAAAAGAGTTTTGATATTGTTTTTGTAGGAAATATGCAATACTACCCGAATGTTCTGGCAGCACAGGTTTTGATAAACGAAATATTGCCAATTTGTAATACTGCTGGTTTTAAATTAAAAATTCTAATTGCAGGTGCAAACCCGACTAAAGATGTAAAAGCTTTAGCAAGTCCACATGTTACTGTTTCGGGTTGGATGGATGACATTCGTGAAGCATATTGGAATTCTTCACTTTTTGTAGCGCCTCTATTTACAGGATCAGGACTTCAAAATAAGGTTTTAGAAGCAATGAGTTGTAAAATCCCCGTAATTTCAACCTCAATTGTAAACGATAGTTTAGGAGCAAGAGAAAAGCAAGAAATCTTTATTGGGGATTCACCACAGCAAATTTCTGAAGAAATAATAAAATTATTGGAGAATCGAAATTCTGAATCCATCATTAAAACGATAAATCAGGCCAAACAATTTGTAGAAAATACTTATGGTTGGCAAGCTAATACCCAAATTTTAATAGACGATATTAAGGAAGGCGTTGAAAAATAGTAAGTATCACCACCTGAAAATTGAAGTTTTTATATAAACAGACCTTCCCTTAATTCTTTTAATAAAATGGCAAAATTGAATGTAGAATGACATATCAAAATATAATATTTAATGTTAATAATTTACAACTCAATGTATATTCTTTCTTCTAGATTTAGATAGGATTCGAGGTAAACATCGTTTTATAGAAATCTTGTTAAATTTCATTGCAAAATATCATAAAAATATGCTTAAATTCGCATGGAGAAATTAAAAAAATAGTTCTTGTTTTTTTGTTGTTTCTAAACAATTTTGAAAAAGTAAAATTAAAATAGATACGTATGAATTACGATGTTATAGTACTTGGATCCGGACCTGGTGGTTATGTAACAGCCATTAGAGCATCTCAATTAGGATTAAAAACAGCTATTGTTGAAAAAGAAAACTTAGGTGGTGTTTGTTTAAATTGGGGATGTATTCCGACCAAAGCATTGTTAAAGAGTGCACAAGTATTTGAATACATTCAACATGCTGCAGATTATGGAATTAACGTTTCTGATGCTTCTCATGATTTTCAAGCTGTTGTAGAGCGTTCTCGTGGCGTTGCTAACGGAATGAGTGGTGGAATTCAATTCTTAATGAAGAAAAATAAGATTGATGTAATCAACGGATTTGGAAAAGTTAAGCCAGGTAAAAAAATGGACGTAACTGCCGAAGACGGAACGGTAACAGAATACTCTGCAGATCATATTATTATTGCAACAGGAGCTCGTTCACGTGTTTTACCTAACCTACCGCAAGATGGAAATAAAATTATTGGTTACCGTGAAGCTCTAACAATGAAAGAACAACCTAAACGCATGGTTGTTGTTGGTTCTGGTGCTATTGGTGTTGAATTTGCATATTTCTATGCTACAATGGGTACAGAGGTAACTGTTGTTGAATATTTACCAAATATTGTTCCTAACGAAGATAAAGACATTTCTAAGCAATTAGAAAAAAGCTTTAAGAAATCTGGAATTAAAGTAAAAACAAATTCTAGTGTTGAACGTGTAGATACTTCAGGTGACGGATGTACTGTATATGTGAAAACAAAGAAAGGAGAAGAAACAATAGAATGTGATGTTGTACTTTCTGCTGTTGGTATTGAAACAAATGTTGAAGGTATAGGACTTGAAGACGTTGGTATTGCTGTAGATAGAGGTCGTGTATTGGTGAATGATTTTTACCAAACAAACATTCCTGGATATTACGCTATTGGAGATATTGTTCCTGGTCCAGCATTGGCACACGTTGCTTCGGCAGAAGGAATTTTATGTGTTGAGAAAATTGCAGGTCACCAAGTAGAACCTATCGATTATAATAACATTCCTGGATGTACTTATGCATCTCCAGAAATTGCTTCTGTTGGTTATACAGAAGAACAAGCTAAAGAAGCTGGATACGAATTAAAAGTTGGGAAATTCCCATTTTCGGCATCTGGAAAAGCTTCGGCGGCAGGACATAAAGATGGTTTCGTAAAAGTAATTTTCGATGCTAAATACGGAGAGTGGTTAGGTTGTCATATGATTGGTGCAAATGTTACTGAGATGATCGCCGAAGCTGTTGTAGCTCGAAAGCTTGAAACAACTGGAATGGAAGTATTAAAAGCTATTCACCCTCACCCAACCATGAGTGAGGCAGTTATGGAAGCGGTTGCTGATGCATACGATGAAGTAATTCACATGTAATAGACGTTTCTAAGAAAACATAACAAGGGATTGTCGTATTGATAATCCCTTTTTTTTTTATTACCTCAAAATGATGATTAATATAATATATTTTGAACAATTAGAATCTACAAATTCCTATTTAAAGCAACACATTTCTAACCATTTACATGGCGATTGTATAGTTGCAGGAAACCAAACAAATGGGAGAGGGCAACAGGGAGCGGTTTGGGAAAGTCAGCCTAATCAAAATCTTACTTTTTCATTATTAGTAGACTGGAATAGGGTAAATATTCAAGATCAATTTAGAATTTCTAAATTGGTTTCAATTGTCGTATTGTCTGAATTGAAATTAATGATTCCAAAGGCTGATGTGAAAATAAAATGGCCGAATGATATCTATGTCAACGAAAAAAAAATTGGTGGAATTCTTATTGAAAATACGCTATTGAATAAAGAGGTTGAAAGAAGTATTATTGGTATTGGCTTAAATATCAATCAAACTGATTTTGCCGATTTTGGAAATAAAAAAGCCACATCCTTAAAATTAGAAACTGATAAAGAATTCGAGCCAATTTCTGTGCTGAAAACCATTGGAGATGCACTGCTAAATGAAGTCAATACTGGTCGTATTCACGATTTTAGAACTTTAGATCGCGTCTATTTGAATCATCTTTATAGATTTAAAACAAAAAGCCTTTTTTATAAAAATAATTTGGCTTTTGAAGGTGAAATATTGAATGTTTCTCCGACGGGGAAACTCATGATTGAAACTTATAATGGCGTTGAGAGTTTTGATATAAAAGAGGTGGAATTCAAAATGTGATTGATTTAAATCCATGGATTGATTTTGGAAAACAAAAAGCCCAATAACGAACTACATCGTCATTGGGCTTTTTTACGTTGTTGTATAATTATTATGGACAAGCAGTATGAATATTCTTATTCAAATAATCTGGATTGATTGAATAATTTGTTAATGTTGTTTGATTATCTGAATTTTCAACATTTTGATGAAGTCCATTCGTCCCTACATTATTTGTTAACCTTCCAGTTGCTGAAACATAGGAGTTTTGTCCAGCTGCCGAAGCCGATCCAGATTCAACAGCATCAAAGCATCCATCGTTGTCTGAATCTAAATCCAAATGGTTTGGTATTCCATCATTATCCGAATCTTTTTCTATAAAACTAGATGTGTTTGCAATAAAATTCCAACCCATTGTATTATTTTCTGCAGCGTCCCAAATATGTAAGTGTGTTTTTGTAGTTCTTTCAGGAAAATTAGCCTTTGCGGAATGGTTATCTTGAGCTCCAAATAAATTTAATACAACTTGTTTAATTGTACCGTTAGATTTTGTATAAGCTGGTTCAAAAGATGGCTCAGTTCCGATCTGAGAATTTTTATGTGGTTTTTGACTGGAAGAAGCATCGGGATCTACAGTTAAAAATGACCCTATTTTATTTGTTTTAGAAGGATCTACTGATAATATTACACCAACAGCTGTAGATGTAGGTAAATAACTCCATTCAGCACTATTTTCAAATGCATATGCATCGCAAGAGCTTGAATTATTATTACTTAAACTTCGTATGTTATTTAGTGTTATACTCTCAAATTCCCAAGCAACTGGAGAATTCTCTGTTGTCCATGTAATTACTGCATAGGCCCTTTTTGAGTCATCATAATTTAAATGGCCGGAATTAAGTTGAATTCTCCCAATATCTTTATCAAATCCAGCTGGATGAGAAGTTTCAGGTTGGTATTCATCAAAAGAATCATAAACATCTAGTGCATATTGTCCCGTTGCATCTGTAATTCTAAATCCTCTTTTTGATGAGTATGCAAATCCAGAAGGAATGCTCGAATATTTTGTGAAATCTAACTTTAAAAATTCTTCTGTATCTGGAATTCCGTCGTTATCATCATCAATATCGATGTAATTTGGAATGGCATCATCATCAGCATCGATTTCTACACAATTCAATAAGTTTTGCCAAGTTGTTCCATTGAATAAACTTGGTGATCCTGAAACACAACAGTTTGTACAATAAATAAAAAGACCTTCAGCTGGGTTTTGGATATTTTCTCTTTGAGCATGAGTCAAGCGAGGTGGTAAAAATCCTTTGTTGCTTGAAGATAATTCAATAATTGAGGAAGTGTGAGGATTGGTGGTACCAATTCCGACTTGAGAAATGGCGGCTAACTCAATAAACGAAAGCATTGAGAATAGTATTTGTTTTGTTTTCAAACTAAGGGGTTTTTTAAAAATCTTAGCGAATTTAAATAAAATAATTAATTTAATATTCGTTATTATAATCTAATTATTATAGAATGTGTACATGTGGTTTTATTGTTGTTAAGTGGTTGATAATTAAATTTGTAATGTTGTTTTATAAGCGTATTGTTTATGTTATATTTATAGTAATACCTATTTAATACACAATGCGAATAAATAGGGAATGGAACATTTTCGTAAGCAATAAAAGATAGCGCACAAAAAAAGTACAGTTGTTACACTGTACTTTTTTTGTGAAATAGATTAGATAATCTTAATTAAGAATTTACACTTAACTCTTCTAATTTGGCTTTAACTTTATCTAAAATAAGATCTTTGTGATTTGTATTTCCTACAAAATCCAATTCATCAACTTCTAAAATAAGTACGTTGCCTTTGTTATATGTTTTAATCCATTTTTCATATCGAGTATTCAAATTTTCTAGATAGGAAACTTCAATGGTTGTTTCACAGTCGCGACCTCTTTTATTAATTTTTTCAACTAACTTAGGAACGGAAGATTTTAAATAAATTAGTAAATCTGGGGCAGATAAAAAACTATGGATAAGGTTATACAACTGTTTGTAATTGTCAAAATCCCTGTCCGACATTAATTTCATATCGTATAAATTGGGTGCAAAAATAAAGGCATCTTCATAAATAGATCGATCTTGAATAACGGGAGTGTCTCCATCTTGAATATCTTTTATTTGCTGAAATCTATTTTGAAGGAAATAAATTTGAAGGTTAAAAGACCAACGTTCCATATTTCCGTAGAATTGTTCTAAGTATGGATTGTCTTCAACACTTTCAAACTGAGGTTTCCAATTAAAATGATCGGCCAATAATTGAGTTAAAGAAGATTTACCTGCTCCAATATTTCCAGCAATTGCTATATGCATAGTATTTATTTTGAGATGCAATATTAATGAATAAATTATTTTTTATCCACAAAACTTAAAATTTAATTCATCTAAAGAATAAAAAGATTGGGAAATAAATTCCTTGTATTTGGTTGCGAAAATAATCAGTTTTTGTACAGTTTAAATGCTAATAAATTCAATTTGTTTTGTTGTCTAAAATTACGTCGAGTTTCATATATTTGTGGGAGTTAAAACGCATACTATACATGGTTTTTTTTAAAACATTTTTTAAATATATTTTTTGTTTAATATTATTTCTTTCCATTCCAGCTTTTGCTCAGAAAGATTTTAATGCTCAGAAAACAGCATATTCTCATCAAATCAAACAAGAAATATATCCTTATCTTCATGCAGCTGTGTATAAAGAAGGAAAAAAATTCTTAAGTTATTTTAATTCAAAGTCGAATCCACAAGTTGATAAAAGGATAATAAAACTACTGAAAACGGCAAAAGAAAAGCATTTGTCGGTTTCCGAGGATTATTACCCATTATTTAAAGTTTTTAATGCTTATTATTCAAAAAAAATAAAAGCTGAGCGATTTATAGAGTTTATTCAGTTTACCGGGCAACAATTGCAATACAATAGAATTTCCGAGGTAAAACAGATTATAACAAATTTATCTTTGTTTTTAGATAAACAAATACTTCATAAATCTACAAATTACACTTGGTCGGCATCGCAATCAAATTGGGAATTTGAGGGGGAGTTCGAACCTCTGATTCGATTTTCGAAATTGAATTTAAAATGTAACCATTTAAATGAAAAATTCGAAGTAAAATCTACCTCTGGGGTTTTCTATTTATTGAACAATAAATTTGAGGGAGAAGGTGGAACAGTGCACTGGCCAAATCATAAACGAAAGGCTGAATTAGCGACTTTTGACTTATTTTTAAATCAAATTTATTTTGAAGCTAAAGATGCTACATTAATAGATAATACATTAAGTTCAAAGCCTGTTTTAGGTACCTTTTCTCATAGGATGTCAATTTTAGATGAATCTTGGAAAGCACTTGAGCCGCAGTTTATTTCTTCAGAAATTATTCCAATAAAACGTTTTAGAAAAGATGTTCGAGTTCAATCGGGTGTTCATGTTAAAGGAAATCAGATCGATTTATTGGCGCCTCCAGGAAAAAGTTCCAAAATTGAATTTCTAAAAGAAGGAAAACCCTTTGTTCAGTTAGATGCCCAACGATTTACTTTAGATGATGATCAGTTTTTTGCTCGCCAATCTATGTTTACGCTTTTTTTAATGGATGATACCATTTCTCATCCATCTATTGACTTAAGTTTCGATTTAAAAGCTCAAAAATTACACGCAAAAACGTCGAATACTCAATTTGGAAAATCACCTTTTTACAATGGTTTACATCAACTACAAATTGTGGCCGATCATTTATATTGGGAAAAGGAGAAGAATAATTTAATTTTTCAGAATAATCAAACATCGAGACTAGAACCTGTGAAATACCAGTCGTTGCGTTTTTTTGACAAGAATTGGTTTCTCGATTTGTTCAATTTTGATTTAATGCATCCAACGACGCCTTTGTTAAGATTGTCCAGAAAATATCCTGGTGTGAAGGAATTTTATCTTTCTGAAGTTCAAGAAGCATACGGCTATACAGAGCAATCGGATATTGAAGAACTCATGGTGGCTTTTACAAATCAAGGCTTTGTGAATTTTAACCCCTTTGAAAGTAAGGTTTATATTCAAACGCGATTTTTTTCGTTTGTAACGGCATTAAATAAGGATCAAGATTTTGATAGAATTCGCTTTAAATCCAATGTGAATAACAGACCTTCTGGAATAATAGATTTAGAATCTGGAGTTTTAACTGTTCAAGCTGTGAAACAAATTCCTGTGAGTTTAAAAAACGATGTCACACTTTATCCTGATGACAAGGTTGTATATATTTACCCCAATTTGGATATGGAATTTAGTGGTAAAACATTTTGTGGGAAATTTGGTTTTTTTGGCGATCATCAGGAGTTTAATTACGACGATTACGAAGTGAGGTTTAATAATATTGATTCTTTTCGATATTTATTAGATATAGCGCCTGTTGAAGATTCAGGTATTTTTATTCACCCTTGTAAAACGGTTCTACAAGAATTTACTGGTGTTTTAGAAATAGATCACCCACAAAACAAAAGTAGCAAACAAAAAACGAAATCTTTTCCAATCATAAAATCTACAGCACCTTCTTATGTGTATTACAATAAAGTAAAAGGCGGACTTTACGAGAAGGAACGGTTTTATTTTGAGGCCGATACTTTTCTTTGGAACAGTGTATTGGTATTGCAGACCGAAGAATTGGAATTTCCTGGAACTTTAGTGAGTGGTGGAATTTTTCCGGATATAAAAGAAACTCTGGTGTTAAATTCTGATGAAGAACTCGGTTTTGAAAGGAATGTTCCACAGAATTATGCTTTAAACAATGCATCGGCAAATTTTTCTCAATATTTGAAATTATCTAATTCAGGCTTATTCGGAAAAGGGACAGTTACAAAAGATGATATGTATTTCGAGGCTGATTCAATTGACTTCTATCCTGATTATCTTTTTGCTTCTGGTCAGGTTTATAAAAATAACTCCACAAGTGAAGCTTCTCCAAATATTTCGGGAACAGATGTGTTGCTAAATTGGTTTGTAGATGAAAATTGGATGGAGGTTTCGACAACAAAAAGCAATTTATTAGTAAACAATAAAACCCAACTTTTTGGAGGGGTGGAGTATGATATGTCCAATTATTATGGTTTTGGGCGAATTATTCAAGACAATGTTGTTCTAAAATCCGATTCAATAGAATTAAAACAATCCCAATGGAATGCCTTTACGGGTGCAATGAAAATATTTCCCGAAAATCAATCAGAATTTTATGATAATGAGATCGTTTTAGAAAACACAGAAATTGATTTAAATTACGATTACAACATTCGACGTTTTATTAATATTGAAAAAAATCAGAATTTAAAATTTCATTCGCCATATTTGAACTACAATTTTACATATCCACTTTTTACTTACGAACAAGGAAGTTCTGAAATTTATTTTGAACCGTTAGATGAGGAGGGTAGTAAAAGTGCTTTTCTAAACATAACGGAATCATTAAATCCGTTTACGGGAAATATAAAATACATCAGTCCAACATCTATTATAGAAATGACTACCTTAGAAGTAGTATTGGTAGATTTGGAAGGGGTGCAAATTGCCGATGCACTCATAAGACCTAAAGCAACAGAGCTCAAATTACTATCATCTGGTTTACCTGAAAAGCTGATAGATGCAAAAATTGATTTATTAAAACCAAATGGTAGAATAAACTACAACTTTTCTGAGGCCGAAGTTTCTATTATTTCGGGAGACGATTATTTAGCTAAAGGAAATTTAGTATATAACAATAGACTGGGTGATGAGCAAAAAGTTTGGTTCGATGAATTGGCAGTAAACGAATCTGGACAAACTTTTGGTAGTTCCGAAACCAAAGAAGAAACACCTTTTTTTATAGATCCAAATATGCCTTTTTCTGGAACATTTGAATTGGATCCTCAAAAAGATTTACACATGATTTTGGAAGGTGAAATAGGTTTTGATGATCAATGTCAAGATATTAAATCGGAATCATTTGTCTTTTTAGATTCACTTACAGATCGCATGACAACCATTCAAAATTACGATGATAAAAAGAATCCGATGCCTTATGGTTCATTTGTTTTTCAGCCTCAAACCAATTCTTGCCAGGTAAAAATGGCAAATCAAAATATAGAGAATCATGATGTAAGTTTACTTGATTTAGTTGGACCTCTGCAATATTCAGATTCTTTAAAACATTATTTTATTCAACCTGATCACAAAACACAAGGATTCATTCATTTTAATCCTCAGAATTGCGAATATGAAATGGAAGGCTATTCTCAGTTGAGTCATCATCCGTTAATTTCAAGTATTTCGTATAGTCGATTTTTATATTCATCAGACCATCCCGATAGTTTGGTTTTTCAAACGCATTTAGGATTGGATTTACCTCTTCCAAAAAAGGCCATAAAACGTTTTAGGAAGGATGTTGCTAAAAAAACAAAGCAAAGCGAAACAACATTTGAGGATTCCGATTTATACAGATCATTTTTGAATGACATTTTGGGAGAAGGTGGAAGTCAGAAATATTTTAAGGCAAAAAGAAGAGGTCGAAATTATGTACCTACACCAATGCAAAAAACGTTATTCTTTACAGATGTTGATTTTACCTGGAATGTTGAGAATCAAACTTTCGAGCATAAAATTGGAGGCGTAGAATTAAACCAAATCGATGGTCATAAAATTGATCGTATTTTAGATGGTTACATTAGGTATAAACCAGGTGTAAAAGGCGATTTTTGGTCTATTTATCTGGATTTAGGTGATGATGAATTTTACTATTTCGAAATTTCTAACGATGTAATTTACACCTATTCATCGAGTGATAATTACATCCAAACAATTCATAATAAGAAAAAAGACATCAAAAAGAAGAAGTCAACTTTGTATGTTCAGCTCTTTCCTTATGTCGATGAAATACCAAAAAAAATGGATTAGTTAGGTAAGGTTCTTAAGATTTTGTAATTTCGACCTTATAATCCCTCACAAGAAATGGAGATAATACTATATATATTGGCCTATTTAATAGGTTCAATTCCTACTGCTGTTTGGATAGGAAAATACTTTTTTGATACTGATGTTAGAGAATTTGGTAGTGGAAATGCGGGTGCTACTAATACCTTTAGAGTATTAGGTAAAAAGGCTGGTATACCAGTTCTTCTTATTGATATTCTTAAGGCCTTTACCGTTGTAAATTTAGCTTGTTTAATTGACCAATGTGACAATACACCTTTTAAATTAGGATTGGGAATTATTGCCGTTTTAGGACATGTTTTTCCAATTTATGTTGGATTTAGAGGTGGAAAAGGTATTGCAAGTTTGTTAGGTGTAATTATTGCTGTTCATCCCGAAGCGGCAGGGTTAGCTTTACTAACATTCGTTCTTATTTTTGGAATTACTAATTATGTATCCTTAGGGTCTATGATGGCGGCCTTCTCATTACCAATATGGATTGTTATTTTGGGGAGCGATGATAAAATTCTTTTGTTTTTTGCTATTGCTATAGCCATTTTAGTCTTAATGTCACATCAAAAAAATATTGAAAGATTATTAAAAAAGAAAGAAAATAAAATTTATTTGAGAAAAAAAAAGAACACATAACATAAACTATCTAAAGAATTATGAACACGGATTTTATTTCATTGTATTTTATGGGCGAAAAAGATTTAGCCCAAATGAGTTTTAACCTATTTGAACAAGATGTACAAGCGAATCTAACAACCTTAGAATCGTATTTTCAAAATCAATCTTGTGTAGAATATGCACAACTTATGCACAAATGGAAACCAAATTTTAAAATGTTTGGGCATAAATCCTTATCTTTAGAAATTCAACGAATTGAAACAGGTTTAAAAGATAGTCTAATTATGTTAAGCCCTAATGAACATAAAAAAATAGTAGAGGACATAACCAAAGCTCTAAATCTTATTAAACAAAACATTAATTAATGATGGCAGAACAAATTTTAAATGCAATAGTTGTAGATGATGATAATTCATCGAGACAACAATTAGTATCTATGTTGGAGAAATTAGATGAAATTAATATTTTATCTGAATTTAATAACCCTCTTGATGCAACAACATATTTAAAGAAAAATACATGTGATGTTGTATTTTTGGATATAGAAATGCCTCAAATGACAGGTATTGAATTAGTGAAATCATTGTCAAATTTACCACAGGTTGTATTCTTTACTTCTAATCCTTCATATGCATTGGAATGTTATGAGTACAATGTAACAGATTTTTTATCTAAACCAGTTGAGTTTGCACGATTGTTAACTTGTATTGAGAAAATACAAGATAGACATAAAGCATTAAATAGCTCGTCTAATAATGTTAGTCAAGAAGAACGCTCTTTATTTATTAAATCAGATTCAAGGTTTATTAAATTAGACTTTGATGATATTTCTTACATTGAGGCAAGTGGAGATTATGTGATATTTAAAACAGAAACAAAATCATATATTGTGCATTCTACTCTAAAGAATATTATTAATACAATGCCAGAAGATCAGTTTGTACGTGTACATAGGTCTTATGTGGTAAATAAAAGTAAAATTGTGGATATTGAGGATATGAGTTTGGTTATTGGTAAAAAAGTCATTCCAATCAGTCGTTCACAAAAAGATTCATTAATGAATTCATTAAATCTACTAAAATAGAGATGGATAAAGTCATTTTAGTAAATGATTCTGATAAGGAATTAGGTACAATGGAAAAATTACAAGCACATGAGCTTGGTCTTTTACATCGTGCCTTCTCTTTGTTTATTTTTAATACGAATAATGAATTACTCATTCATAAAAGAGCCACAACTAAATATCATAGTGGTGGTTTATGGACAAATTCGTGTTGTTCACACCCAAGGCCTAATGAAAGTACGGAAAACGCCGTAATTAGAAGATGTTTTGAAGAACTTGGGATGAAAATTCATTCTGTTTCACATTTAGGTTATATAAAGTATAAAGCTAATTTGGAAAATGGATTAATTGAACACGAATATGATCACATCTATAAATCAATTTCTGATGAATCTCCCAAACTAAATTTGGATGAAGCCTCAGAATACGAATATAGAAGTATAGAATCTATTAAATCTGAAATGCAAACGAACCCAGACGTTTTTACGTATTGGTTTAGAAAAATATTATTAGAAGGAGACTATTTTTAGTTTCCTTTTTTTTTATGATTATGAAGCAATTTACTCTTTTTATTTCTCTTTGTTTGTGCATAGTTAACAATGGATTTTGCCAGGAAAACACAGAATCTTTGTATTCAACATTTGTAAAATATACCAAAGCCTTAGAATCACAAGATTATATAAAGGCACTTAGTTTTATTGATGATGATTTTTATAATTTTGAGTCGGAAGACCGAATTTTAGATCGTTTAAATAGAATGAAAAATGATAAAAATACCATTGTTGAAAATAGAAATTATCAATTAATTGAATTTCAAGATAGTTTAATTTATAAAAATAAGGCTTTTTCTTTCATTAGATATTCTTATGACATGACCATGAAATTTACTTCGGGATCGGATGGATTTAATGCCTCTGAATATACGGTAAATTTAATGAAGCAAAAATATGGAGAATCTAATGTAATGTATAATCGTAAAAAGCATTTGCTAATTGTACATATTGAAACAACCTTATATGCCATAAAAAAGGAAATGTTAGGCTGGAAGTTTATCGAAAATAAGAATAACTACAAGGAATCCATTGAGCAGATTATTCCTAAGAAAATAAGAAAAAGATGGAAAGTATAAAAAGTTACCAATACATTAATATTCGATAACTTTTTGAGACAATTATTCAAATAGGTTTCTGAAATTAAAAAGCGTACCCAATATTTAAACCTATGCGAATGGCAGTTCCACTTGAACTTTCATCTTTAAAATTTAGATACTTCTCCGAAAATAATTCTTCACCAATTGTTGAAAATTCTGGATTTGGTGAACTCGCATTTAAACTCGCATTGTCGTAATCATAGTCTACAGTTCTATCTTTACTCGTATATCCTCCAAATAAATCAATAGAAAACCCTTTTTTAGTAATCCATTGATACCCTAATACGACTCCACCTCCAAATGCTTTAATGGTTTTTGTTCTAGAAAGGTCTTGATTGATTCCTGTTGTTCCAGTTCCTGAGTCCTTCAAATCCTTTTCTTTGTGGCGGTAACGCATTAATCCGGCCACATACATTCCTTTTGGTCCATTTTCTCCAAAATAATACCTGATCTCTGGAATGGCAATAAACCCAGAAGATGACACTGAATAATTATGGTTTTCCCCATTAACCGTAGAACTTCCAGATTCGTTTCCGCCACCAATATATCCTAATGATAATTGAAGTGCAAGATGGTCTGAAACTACTTTTTCATAAGCTAACTGGTATTGACCAGAAAATACGCCGAAAATATTATGCTTTATTACATTCGTTCTATCGTTGTTGTGAAATGAACGTCTTTGAGCAAATGTGGCAGAAGTAATAAATAGGGCAATCCAAAATAACTTTTTCATTTTTCCTTTGTTTTGATTTTGTACAAATGTCTGTCATCTTAATTGAAAATTGAGAAATTTGTGGGTTACAAAGAAGTTACAATGGTCATTTTTTAGAGGAATATTGTATTACAATTGATTGTGTAAGTGTTTTATAAATAGTGGTGTAGTGTTTATTTAGTGGTTACAAAATTGAAATATTAAGAAAGTAACCTTTAGATGATTAATAGAAATAAGATTTATAGAATTTGGTGATGTTTTAGAATAGGATAACACATTTGAGTATTATTTTACCTTTGAAGTATAAAGATAATTAAAATGATGATGGGTACTAAAATGCAATAAGACCTTGAAAATCTATAAATGTTCAGATTGATATTATTTTCGAGTTTTATTGGTCTATATTTTAAGATCAATAACCACTTTATGAATGGTGCTACAATTACTAAATAAAGGGCGAAGATAGCAGCTATGCTTCTCCATGACCAAAGGTAACCAGAAATCAAGGTGATAATGAGAAGAAAATAATTAAATATTAAGAGAAAAATATGAAGAGTTGGAATTTTTCTAGTGCCTTTTGTTTTTAATGTCTTTATTATTTTATACAAGAGTATGATTCCAAATAATGGGAAGACAACAAACAGAAAAAAAATAATATAGAAGTTCGATAACATAATATATTTAACAAGGATTGGGAATATTTATTACAAAAGTAGATTGATTGATAAACAATTGTAATTAAAATAGCTTATTCCCCAATAATTGAAGTTAAATGCTGTGTTATTTTAGATTTTTCTATTTTTTTGATCTAATTACTTTCTGTTTTCTAAATTGAACAATATCCCAAATAAGAACAGCGTAAACAACAATGTATTCTAAGCCAACAAAGATTAAGTTTTCCTTATAAAAGGCGTTGTTATATGCAGAATAGCTCATTATGAGCATAAAACTCCAAACAACAGGAAAGTAAAAACGAGTTGTGAAAACAGATATAAAAAGAGGTAAAGCAATATACCAAGGATGTACGGTTGTAGAAAGAAAATAATAGATTGAAATGGTAAATAGACTTGTGAGTAAGAAATAGCTTACATTCTTTTCTTTTCTGTTGTGAAAAGTGAAATATAAAACCGTTCCTACAAAAACGAAAGGACTTATTTGTCCGACAGTTTGAATAATATTGTAACCAACTAGGTTATATCCAATTTCTCTAACTAAATAATATATACTAGCATTAAATTCAAATTTTTGAAAATATAGATTGATGCTATTCATAAAATTATTGTACAATTCCAAGTCCAGAAATGGAAGAAAAAGAATAATAGAAGTAACAACAGTTATTGTTCCAAAAATAAACAGTTTACGAAGGTTTAATACACGAAAAAAAAGTGGGGCAAAGATGAGAGGAATGGCTTTTACAGAAATGGATAAAGCAAAGCAAATGGCCGCAATTTTGTAAAGTTTTTTAATAAACAGAAAATAAAAACTCATGATCAAAAAGAAAATCATTAGACCTTCGAAATGAAGATTTCCTGTCATTTCTAAAATGATAAATGGATTGAGGATAAATAGGTAGATTCTAGATGAGTGGAGGTTTAAATGTTTTAGAAGTTTTGATCCATAAAACAATATTCCAATATCTGCAAGAATCAGTATTAATCTCATGACAACAACACTTCCTAATATATGTTGTGAGAAAAATAAGGCAGGAATAAAAAAGGCAAGCTGATTAATAGGAGGGTAGCAGGTAAAATTACTGGAATTTGTCTTTCCCATACCATTTACAAGTGCCTTAGATTGATGTATGATATCTGGATTTTCTTGAATCCAATTGACAGGAAGTGTTAAATAAGGGTTTAAACCTTCAAAAATTAATCGTCCATCCCAAATAAATCTATAAAAGTCGTTGGATAGGTTGGGAATGGCCCAGAGCAAAGAAACTCTGAATAAAATAGCAATAAGAGCAAGAAATTTATGGTTTTCCTTTTCTGATCTGTATAAAAAAAAAGAGCCTAAAAAGAGTAAGCCGTATTGAATAAATACGGCGTTAAAATCTGATCTTAATGTGAAGTATGTTAGGTTTATATATAAAGCTAAACAACCTAATATTAGAAAATAAGAGGAATTATTTAAGGCTCTCGTTTTAAGCATCTAGTTTGATCTTAATGCATTAATAAATACATATCCAAAACCAAAAACAAGCATGATATGGAAAATGAATAAACCGTAATCGTTTAAATAAAATGCACTGTATAATCCAAAAACAAAATATAAGGCTAATATTCCTTCAACAAGGTTTGTAAATGAAAGTGAATTAACAATATACTTGTTTGATTTCCAATTTTGGTTAATATTATTGATGTTGAATTTAGGTGTTCTAATGAATGCACTCTTCTTTCCTAAGTGTCCTTCGAGCACAGCAACTGTATTATGGAATGAAAATCCTAAAGCTAATGAGAAAAATGAAAAGAAATCTAAAACATATCTAAAGAAATTAACAAAACCTTTTCCTTGTAATTTTCTGTACATTACCCAGTAACAGATAAAGAATATGATTGTACTTGAAATAAATGCACTCATTACAGTAAAGTAATTTTCCAATTCCATTGAATGGTTTTTTATGTACAACATTGGGATACTCAATACAGCAATGATAAATACATTTAAAAACATCGTGGAATTTAATAAATGAAGAATACAATGCAATTTTGTTTTCCAATTGGTATCACTAGATAAAACTTTCCATTTCATTTTTCTGAAATTTTCAGCTCCACCTTTGTTCCATCTAAATTGTTGAGATTTTGCAGCACTTACAGCTATTGGTAACTCTGCTGGAGATATAACATCTTCAAGATATTTAAATTCCCAACCTTTAAGTTGTGATCTGTAACTTAAATCTAAATCTTCGGTAAGCGTATCACCTTCCCAATTTCCAGCATCAAAAATACAAGCCTTACGCCACACTCCGGCAGTTCCATTGAAATTTATGAAATGTCCTTTAGAATTTCTTCCTACCTGTTCAATAGTAAAATGCGCATCCAAGGCAAAAGCTTGAATTCGTGTTAAAATGGAATAATCACGATTGATATGTCCCCAACGGGTTTGCACGACTCCAATTTTTTCATTTTTGAAATATGGAATGGTTTTGTAAAGAAAATCGGGTTCTGGTAAAAAATCTGCATCAAATATAGCAATAAATTCTCCCTTAGCATATTCGAGTCCTTCTTTTAGAGCTCCGGCTTTAAATCCTGTTCTTATCTCTCTTTGAATATGTTTAATATCAAATCCTAAGGCTTTAAGTTCATTCACCTTTTTTAAAGTTACCGCAATCGATTCATCGGTAGAATCATCTAGGACTTGAATTTCAAGTTTGTCTTTAGGATACTTTATTTTTGCAACTTGATCAAAAAGACGTTCTACTACATACATTTCATTGTACATAGGCAGTTGGATGGTTACGATTGGAATTTCTTCCTCCTTATCAAAATCAAATGTGGAACATTCATCACATTTTTTTTGAGCCTTAACATAGTTAATAAGCAGATTGAGTTGGGCTAATGCATAAAAGAATATCATTAACAAACTCATTGTGTATATTGTAATTATGATGTAATCCATGTTATTTTAAACTGTATTTAAAAATCCAACTTAAGATTTTGTATCCTGCAAGAATACTCCCTTTCACTGTTCCCGATACTTTTGAGGTTCCTATTCGCTCTCTATACTTGACGGGTATTTCTGTATAGGTTAGTTTTTGTTTCAATGCTTTTAGTTGCATTTCTACTGTCCACCCATACGTTTTGTCAACCATGTTTAAATCAAGTAGTTTTTGATATTTTATAGCTCTAAACGGTCCTAAGTCTGTGAACGTTGATTTAAAAAACCAACGCATAAGCGTGGTTGCTAACCAATTTCCAAAAACTTGTTGTGGTGTCATCGAATTTTTCTGACGTTTATCTGTATTACGTGTGCCAATAACTAAATCAATATCATCTTTTTCTATGGGCTCGATAATTTCGATGAGCTGTTCAGGATAATCAGAATAATCTCCATCTAGAAATACAATAATGCTTGGTTTTTCAACTTGATTAGAAATATATTCCATTCCTTTTAAACAAGCAAAACCATAACCTTTATTGAATTCATCTAAAACAGTTGCCCCATGTTTTAGGGCAACATCTTTTGTATTATCGGTACTATTGTTATTTACAACAATAATTTCGTTAACTATTTTGGGGATGTCATCAATAACTTTCCCTATTGATTCTTGCTCATTATAAGCTGGAATGATGACCTTTATTTGATTCATTTATCTATTTTAAATCGTCAAGATTGTTTTCGCTTCTAAACTTCCAATATGAAGTCCACTCCTTAATTTTTTTGTCGTTTTCGTACTTTTCAGATTTCACAAGTTTACCATTTTTGTAACATAGACTATATCCTTGTTTTTTTCCATTTATGTACTGACATTTAAAAATGGCTTTACCAGAGCTGTCATAAGTTACCCACCATTTTGTTTTTTTTCCATTTTCGTAGTGTCCTTCGTATTGTTTTTTACCGTTTATTCCATAATGATACCAATAGCCAAATTTAAGGTCATTTGTATATGAACCTTGAGATTTTATGGTTCCATTATCGAAATAATGGAACCAGTACTCTTGTTTCATATTGTTTTTATATCGACCTTTCGACTTAACCATTTCATTAGGGTAATAATAATACCAATAGTCTTCTTTGCTCTTATCTTGCATCCATCCTTCGGCCAGAATAATGTTATTGGCGTTTTTTTCCTTTACATATACCTTCTCCGAATCCAGAACAAAATTTAATGGCGCAAATAAAAAACTTAAAATGAAATAAAAGGGTAAAGACATGTTATTTTTTTAACATTTTAATAAGATCCACATCATTTCCTAAGGTAATAGGCGATTCTTTCATTCTTGTTTCGTCATCATTTGAACCGTTTTCTAATTTTAAAACACCTCGAGGACAAACTGCCGAACAAACTCCACAACCAACACAAGAAGCACGAACAATGTTTTGACCTTTTTGTGCGTACGATCTTACATCAATACCTTGTTCACAATAGGTAGAACAGTTTCCACATGAAATACATTGACCTCCGTTGGTTGTAATTCTAAATCTGGACTTAATTCTTTGAAATAATCCCATATAACCAGCCATAGGACATCCAAATCTACACCAAACTCTATTTCCAAGCATTGGGTAGAATCCAACACCAATAACACCAGAGAACATAGACCCTACGTAGAAACCATAGTGTTTTCTTAATACACTACTTTCAATAAAAAAGACTTGATTACTACCAGATATAAATGCAATTGTAAGTAAAAGGAAAATGATTGAGAAAATAACTCCCGCTGTCATAATCCATTTGTTTTTTCTTTTATTTCCATAATAAAAACTTGCCCCTAAGGCTCCTCCCATCAATATAAGTGTGGCTATGAAGTAGTTTGTTCTATGGATAATTAAATCTGGAGATAATGACCATTTTAAAACAAATTCTTTTTCAGAAAAATAAGAATAAAAAGAAGCGATTGTCATGACTAACACAAATACCATGATCACATGGATTAGCCAACGTTCAATTTTCCAAGCTGACATCTTTTTAGAAGATAATTGTCTAAATGGATCTCCAGCAGTTTCGGCAAGTCCACCACAACCACAAACCCATGAACAATACCAACGTTTTCCTACGTAATAAGTTAGAACAGGTGTTACAACCAAAAACATTAGAACTCCAACTAAGAAATAAAACATTCCTGATGGCCCAACTTTTTGTGTGGCCTGAATTCCATCTAAATACCAAGGTTCAGCAAAATAAGCATTTAGTGGCCAAACATTCTTTAAATCACGACTGAAATACGGTAAGTCTGCATTAAATCCGGAAAGAACTTCTGGGATTAAATAAGCAAAAAACAATTGAAATATTATTATTGAAATGGTTCTAATGACTTGGTATCTATTGTGTCTGTATTTATAGATGAATTTTATACCAAGTCCTAAAATTAGAGTGGTATATAATGTTCCGTATACAAACCATTGAGAAGCAGGTTTTCCACTAAAAAACATGGCCAATGGATCAAATAAAGCAACCAAGCCAACGTTCGCAGCACCATTTTGTCCAAGTCCTACATATTGTGGCCACCAATATAAAAAGACATAAAATAAAGTTAGAAGAATTCCGAAGGCCCATCCTAGAACGCCTTTATTTGTTAAAGAATTAAACCAAACACCATTGTTTTTTATTCCTTCGGGTTGTTTTAAATATGTTCTCCTGGCATAAATAGTGGTACCAATTACAATAGAAAGTAATGTGAATGTGAGCACCAGGTGAGGATTTGGAAAGGTGACTCCAAACCAAGCAATGAATATAATTGCAGCTCCAGCCAAAGCCAAACCTAAACCTAATTTTTGAACATTGTCCATTTTTAATTGAGTAGGGTTGGCAAACGATATATTTGTTGTTTTCTCCATATTTCTTTGTTGTCTTCTTATAGTTAAAAGAGTGATATTATTGCTATTCCAAATTGTGTAAAATGTTGTGCGTTTTATACAATTTATGTTGATGAAAGGCGCATTTCAATCTTCTGATATTTTTATACAGTTATTAAGATTTAAAGTCTTGATAGGGGATTGGACGATTTATTTCTATAAACCTTAACTGAATTGGAAAATATTTTTCCAGTTTTTCTTTTTCGCCTTCAAAGTTGTGTTAAACTTCTGATTGTAAGATTGAATAATTTCTTCTTCAAACGTTTTATAGAACTCAGGATCAAAGTTTGCATCGGCCATATGTTCTAAAACCGTGTTTACTGTTGCCTTTTCATTGAGCCATCGGTCGAACATTTCATGTCTTAATCGAATACCAAATGTATTTATTCCAATAAATTGCTTTGTGTCTTTATGAAATGAAATATGAATACACATTTTACCGTTTTTGTGTTCCCAGTAGAAACGGTCTTCATGTTCTTTTGCTTTGGCCCAAATCCAACCATAAGTTTGATATTCAATATCTAAAAACTTAGCTGAATTGAACCAGTGTCCAGGATTGTATTCTTTTGGAGTTCCAGTAATGGTTTGCGCCACAGTTTCTCCCATCATTTTTCCAGTATACCATACTGCTTCAATTGGTCTACGTTCACCAATGGCTTCATGTTGTTGTGCGCAATCTCCTATGGCATAAATATTATTAATATTCGTTCTGAGTTGTCGGTCCACTAATATTCCACGTCCAAGTTCAATGTCTGAATTTTTTAAGAACTCAATATTTGGAGAAACACCTGCTGTAAGACCTACAATATTACATGGGATGGTTTCTCCAGTGTTGGTTATAATGGCTTTCGCTCTACCGTTTTCATCAGAAATTATTTCTTTCAATTCTGTAGATAATCTTAAATCGATATGATGTTCTTTGATATGACGATTAATCATGGCCGATTCACCTTCAGGTAAAACACCATTCCAGAAACTGTTTTCTCTAACCAAGAATGTTACCGGAATATCTCTACTCCTCAGCATTTCGGCCATTTCTATACCAATAAGACCACCTCCAACAATAACTGCCCCGGTTGCATTACTCGAATTGCTTTCTAATGTTTCTAAGTCCTGTTTTGAGTATAACCCTTGAACACCTTTTAAATCTTGTCCTGGCCAACCAAATTTATTCGGTTTAGATCCAGTTGCCAAAATTAAATCATCATAAGTAATGGTTTTACCCGACTCTAATAATAAAGTAGAATCTGCCGTATTTACCTTCTGAACATATTCTTGAATTAAATTTATATTGTTTTTCTCCCAAAACCAATCTTCATAGGGTTGAGTGTGTTCAAACTTCATATGTCCCATATATATATACATGAGTGCCGTTCTAGAAAATAGATATTTAGATTCTGCAGAAATAATGGTGATCTTATGTTCACTCAATTTGCGAATATGACGTGCAGCAGTTACACCTGCTATCCCATTACCGATGATTACAATATGTTTCATAATAATAAAGTGTTGAAGTTAAAACAATATTTTTTTAATGTTTTTGTAAGCTTTTTAAATCCGCTTGTACTAAAGCGATAGTGATTTGACGAAACAAACAAACAAACCTTAAAATAATTTTGATGAAAAAGTACATTTTATTTATTCTTACCGTAATTTACAACACTTTCACCTTTGGTCAAAGTAATGATTTAGTTTCTTTTTATAATAAATCGGACGATTTCTTTGGAAAGTATGTGAAAAACGGAATGGTAAACTATGCCGACTTAAAAGAAAACAACAGTGCACTTCAAAAATTAATTGATTTATCGAACCAAATAGATGTAGAAGTTTCTGATGAATATAACTATAAGGCGTTTTGGATAAATGTTTATAATTTAGGAGTTATTCATGCGATTGTAGAAAAGTACCCGGTGACTTCTCCTCAAGAGATTCCTGGATTTTTCGTGGATAATAAATATATGTTGGGTGGGAAATTAACAACCTTCAACATTATAGAAAACGAATATTTAAGAGGGAATTTTGACGAACCACGTTTCCACTTTGTATTAGTTTGTGGAGCGGTGAGTTGTCCTCCAATTGTAGATTATGCTTACAGACCTAGTATGTTAGACTTGCAGTTAGATGCTCAAACCAGAACAGCCATGAATAACGAAGAGTTTATTCAAGTTGATAAAGCGAACAATAAAGTAGCCTTTTCTAAAATATTTAGTTGGTATGCAAAAGACTTTAAAGGTACAGGGCTTTCTAATATAGAATATGCCAATAAATACAGAAAAGATAAAATCCCTACAAGTTATAAATCTTCTTTTTACGAATATAATTGGACACTTAATGATTCTAAGGGTAATTGGATAGAACAGAGTTCTGATCAAAAGTTATCGAATATTCAAGCCTTTACACCTTCTAAGCTTTTACAAAAAGGTCAATGGGATTTTAAATTATTTAATAACCTTTATACACAAACTCATCAAGCAGATGCCGATGGAAAACGTTTTGCTACAGGTTTTCGTGAGAGTTTTATGACAACCACACTAGAGGTTACTCATGGTATTTCAAAAAGTGGTCGAATAAATGTAGGTGCTGTAATAGGAGTAAGATCATCGAGTAAAACTGTAGATGGGTTATCAGATGTATTTAGTTTTAAAAATGAAAAATCAACCGATTCAACATTTTTAAGAGCTGGTTTTACAAGTTTTGCACCAATTATTAAAGTAAGTCCTTTTAAAAATATTTCAAATTTCTCTTTTCAAACAAGTTTATCAATTCCGCTTTTTGGAGATGTTACTGATGAAACAAATAGTGCATATGGTTACTTAGATAAGAAAAGTTATGTTTGGGATACAAAATTTTTCTTCGATAAGTCTTTCGGACAAGATAAATTTCAAGCTTTTGCAGAAGTCGATTTTAACTATAGTTTCGGAGAAGATTCGAAAGAAGTTGCCACGGACAATTCAAAAAACGGTGGAGAGCGTTTTGCAAACGAAAGTTTAGGAATACCAGTAAGCTTATTTTTAAGTTATTTCCCATCAGATAAATTTACCGTTTACATAAATGGACAAAAATATTGGTTGATTGATTTAGGAAACACGTATAGTCAAAACTTTACACAAGTTGGTTTTGGACTTAAATATCAAGCAACCTCTAAACTGAATATTGAAGTATCGCATGGACAATTTATTCAAGGCGCAAATTATGCAGGCCTTGGGCAAACATATAACTTAGGTTTACGTTATATTTTGTAATTTACACAAATCCAAAGTTTTTTATTCTGGGTTCTTATCTATATAAGAGCTCAGATTTTTCTGTTTATTATTTTTACTATGAAACAAATTTTAATGTATTTAGGTCTGTTTATGACCATAAGCTGTTATAAAGGGGATGATTGTCCTCAAATGGATAACACCAAAATGAATGGCGTAAGTTGGGTTTCGTCCAACACCATTATAAATAGTAGCCACATCCAACCTGTTGTAGATGTTGCGGCTAACTATTCGGCACTTATTCCGTTTGCTTTTTTACCTGCACTAAATTCAACCGAAATTCAATACAATGTAAATAATCAGTGGTGGGGTGAAACAGAAGATGGTATTCGAGCAACCGCCCAATTGTTTAAAAATGCTGGAATAAAACGTTTGTTGAAACCGCAAATCTGGGTTTTAGGTGGTAAGTTTGTTGGACATATAAAAATGGATTCTGAGGCAGATTGGATTGCTTTTGAGAAAAAATATACCGAATACATCCTATTTTATGCCAAGATTGCTGAAGATGAAAAAAATGAAGCCTTTAGTATTGGTACTGAGTTGAAAACGGTGGTTTTAGATCGTCCTGATTATTGGAGTGAATTGATTGAAGAGGTGAAAAAAGTGTATTCGGGAGAATTGACTTACGCCGCAAACTGGGATTCATATCAAAACCCAAATTTTTGGGATAAACTCGATTTTATCGGTATTGATGCGTATTTTCCACTTTCGGATAAGCAAACGCCATCCATAGAAGAAATTGAAACAGCTTGGAATCCAATAAAAAAGGAAATTCGTAAAATTGCTTTAAAAACAGATAAACCTGTGGTTTTTACAGAATATGGTTATAGAAGTGTAGATTTTACAGCCCTGGAACCATGGGAAGGAAGTCATAGTATTGTGAATTTAAAAGCACAAGAAAATGCCATTCAAGGTTTATACAATACATTTTGGAATGAACCTTGGTTCAAAGGTGGTTTTTTATGGAAATGGTTCGACAAACATGAAACGGCAGGAGGAATAGAAAATAACCGATTTACTGTTCAAAATAAACCTTCGGAAGAGTTAGTGAAAAATTGGTATAAAAAATTTAAATAGTACATGAGAGTAATGAAGAATTTATGCTTAGTCTTTCTGTTTTTGAGTCTTTCCATTCATACGTTCGGACAGGATATTACAATTGAGTCGATATATTTTGTTGGAAACAAGAAAACAAAAACGTCCTTTCTCGAATCTCTAATCAAAGCTGAAGCAGGCCAAAAGCTAGATAGCCTTTTGATAGAGAAAGATATGGAGCAATTAAAACGAATGCCTTCTATTGGTCATGCTTATTACCAAGTAGAGTATATCAATCCAACGCAGGTGAAGATAAAATATGGCGTTCATGAAAGATTTACTTTATTGCCGGAGTTTAATTTGTGGTCTTCGAAGGGGCGTACGTGGTATAAAATAGGAGCGCACGAATATAATTTCTTAGGCGAAAATATGGCCATTGGAGGTTATTATCAATATAGTGGTAAACCGAGTTATGGAATTAATTTTAGGGCGCCTTATTTATTTTCGAATAAAATGGGTATGTCTGCCAATTTTTCAAATTGGGAATCCGAAGAACCGCTTTATTTTAACAATAATGTAGCCCAATACGATTATAAAAATACCGCCATTGAAGTAGTTGGAATCTATGAACCAAACTTTAGTCATAAAATTGAATTTGGAGGTAGTTTTTTTAATGAGAAGTATTCTTATGTTTCTGCTGAAAGGGAAGATACAACCCTACATAGAGAATTAGACATCAATAAGTTTTTATTAAAATCCTATTACCAATGGTATTACATTAAACAACATTACCAGTATCAAGATGGATTTTCTAATGATTTAAGTGCTCAAGCGGTTTTTTCGAAATATGAAGATTTTTTAATATTAAAGAATGATTTCAAATACTTTGCAAGAGTGCGAAAAAAAGGAAATTTAGCTATGAGACTTAGAGTTGGAGTCGGATCGAATGCCGATAGTCCTTTTTCACCTTTTGTGATTGATAATCATGAAAATGTTAGGGGAGTAGGTGATCGAATTAATCGAGGAACGGCAACGTTAACTTTCAATTTGGAATACCGTCATACCTTGTTGGATAATGACCTTTTGATTGTTCAAGGTGTGGGATTTTCAGATTATTCTACGTTAAGAGAACCAGCCTTAAATTTGGATGAATTATTTCAGGACAAAAATCTTTATGCATCCGCGGGTTTAGGCTTAAGATTTACAGTCAAGAAAATTTATGGTGCTGTTTTAAGAATAGATTATGGTAAAGGTTTAAACCCGAGATCAGGTGATGGTTTTGTATTTGGATTGGGACAATATTTTTAGTTTATAAATACACTATTTCCCATTATAAAACGTAACTCAGACATACTTTTCTGGACGGTATCTAAAATGAAAATTAAGCATTTATTGCTCAGCACTAACAATTAACCACTAATAGTTAAAAATAACACCCCTATGATCCCCTCAAGGGCAATGTCATTAAGTTAAGAAATCACAAAGATATAAGTAGTTGA
>JBMYWP010000041.1:0-36126 GCA_049607525.1 Flavobacteriales bacterium | reverse complement strand
TCGGAACCATTTTATTACCAACATTAGGTTGACGAAAGCCTCTCGGAACCATTTTGTGACCAACATCATGTTGATGAGAGCCTCTCGGAATTGCATTCTCGACTTCGTTTTGCGTGGGAAGCGCCCTCACAACTGCATTCTCGACTTCGTTTTACTTGGGAAGCGTCCTCACAACTGCATTCTCGACTTCGTTTTACTTGGGAAGCGTCCACACAACTGCATTCTCGACTTCGTTGTACGTGGGAAGCGTTCTCACAACTGCATTCTCGACTTCGTTTTATTTTGGTAAGGCTCCCACAAGTATATTTTGGACTTCGTTTTACTTTGGTAAGCTTTCCACAATTGTATTCTGGATTTCGTTTTTTTTTACGAAAGTTCAGCCACAACTCAATTCTATAACGAAACTGATAAAGTAGATAACCATCTGATTATCGTTTAAATTATTACCACTTATTATCGCACCATCTAAACTAGACGTTTCTGAGACTTGATTGACATGTCTTATTTCACGGACTAAACATACTTCCCGCTAATCAAAGAATTATCAATCGCTATGCGTGTTATTTTATAGATTGAAATGGTCCTTTGAAAAAAAACATCGTATTCATTCAATAAATACACTTAAAATCAGTTAATAACATATACCAAACAAATAATATTGCATTGAAACGTTTAGAACTTATACCTTTTGTTATTGCTTTACTCATTAAAATCGGACTCAATTTTGAACCACTTCGGTTTATGATTTATCTTTTCATTTACCCCGTTTCAACATTAGTGGAATTTTTAACAACTACACAATCTACCTATATTTTAAACCAAGGATATTTAAACGAAGAATTGTCGATTATTATAGATTCTTCTTGTTCTGGAATTAACTTTTTTGTGATTTTCACCTTGGTTTTAGGATTTCAAGTTTCTCAATTAAAACTGGCAACAAATCATTGGAAAATTTCCAGCGGAATTGTACTCCTTATAGCCTTTTTCTCAACCATAGTAATAAATGCAATAAGAATAACGCTGGCCGCCATATACGAACCATTAATAAGTTCTCATGTTATGCATCGTCTGCACGCTTTAGAAGGCATTCTTATTTATGGACTCTTTATTTTTTTATTCTCATTACTATTCAATAGAACCACCGAATTATTAAACCTTGACACAAAATGAAAAAATTAAATCATCCCATTTGGCTAATCTTACTTCATGTATTGCCTCTGTTTATCTTTTTTTTGATTTCATTAAATAATTTCTATTTATTCGAAAGTCTTATTATTAAAGAGGAAAAAGAGTTAAGATGGTATCTCCTGTTTTTTGTTATTTGTTTACATTTTGTACATCCACTTATTTTTTCAATCTCTTCTTTAAAGAAGAAAAAAGGAATTCCGAAATATTACCACATTATTTTATTGGTAACAAATATTATATTTCTCATCCAATATTTTACATCTTCATTTCAAACTTACCCGAATGATATGTTTATTTATCTACCGGCTGTTTCAATGTTAGATCCTTTAACTTTTTCTATTCCTTCTATCGTTTTTTCATTGTTTACCTTAACCAAACCAAAAAGAACTCCAAGTTTTGGAAAGTTAGAAAAGTACAGTTTAGCTTTTATATTAATTGTCCCGATTTCTATTTTTGTTTATAACAAATTCAATATTAACATCTTTAGACGTATAGAATTCCCGTTGAGTATTTGCATTATTTTCCTTTTTTTATTCGCCTTCTTTAGGTTAACCTATTTGCTCATTATCCCCAGAAAATCAACAATTACACATAAAGTTTTTGGTTTCTTTATGCTAATTATTTTCCCTTTATTGGGTTTACTCCTTAGTAATAATCATCTACCATATTTTGTAAGTAGGGAACTAAAAGAATTAGCCGAAGTGACGACAATTTTCGGAGATTTTAATTCGAAATGGTATTATATTATTGCCATTACTAACGGTATTGTACTTTTAAGTTCATTTTTAATAACCAAACCGAATATTATTCTATCAACCGTTAAAATAATAACATACCCATTCTCTGTTTTATTTTTATTGATTTTTTTACCTTTCTTACCATTCTCCGTAATGGCAGTAGGCTTTTTTGGAATAGGCTTTCTTACACTCTCTCCCATTGTTATTTTTCTGATACATACCAAGCAACTATTTAACGAAAATGGAATATTAAAAAGTAAATTCGGAAAAAACATTAACTTTCTATTTCTTGGTATTCTACTCATTCCTAGCGTTATGTTTGTTCATTTCTCAAAAGAAAAAAGCAATCTAAATTTAGCCTTAGATATAGTATTTAGTTCAAAAACTGATGTAAATCATTCCCTTAATAAAGATCTTCTACAATCCACTTTAGAAAACACTAAACAATTCGATTCCTGGTCAAGAGAGCTTATGGTATCGAAAACGCCCTATGTAAATGCATTTTATGAATGGTATGTTTTTGATAACCTAACACTTTCAGATGAAAAGACTTCTAAATTAAATTCAATCTTTTTCGATAAGAAATATTCTAAAAAGCATTTCGTTTCTCTACTTAATTCTGATGTTTCCATAGATACTATATCCCATCTAAGTGAATGGGATGAAAACATTCAATCCTGGAGAAGTCAAATCGATTTAACATTGGTTAATCACACTTCTGGAAGAAGAGAGTTCTTTACTCAATTTAAATTACCAGAAGACTGTTTTGTAAACAAATACTATTTAGACATTGAAGGCGAGCGGGTTTTTGGTGAACTGGTTGAGAAAAAAGCCGCGTTATGGATTTATAGTATTATTAGAAACCTGAATAGAGATCCCGGACTTCTTTATTATGAAAATAAAAATACGATCAGTTTTAAAATATTTCCTTTTTTAGCCTATGAAACTCGTACTTCGGGGTTTGAACTCATACATAAACATCCTATAGAACTTACTTTAAATCATAAAACCATTGATTTAGGTTCTACAAAATCCTATACGCAACCAAATCTTAATGGAATAAAATATATCTCTTCTTTGGAAAAACAAAACCTACCAACAAAGAATAGAACGCCCTATATACATTGTTTTATAGATAACTCCTTAAATTCGAACCTAACCAAAGAAGAGTTAAATCAGATGTTTTATGATTTACAAATTCATGACATTCGAATAAAAAAAGTGAGTATAGTTGGCGATGAAATCACACATCTTTCAGAACTCGATTTGAACAGCATTTATAATAATATGGCTTCAAAATCGGGTGGTTTCTATGCTGATAAAGCCATTAAAAATGAATTAATTAAATCCTTTGAATCACCCACTGATGAATTCCCTGTTTTTGTTTTAGTTACCAATCAAAAAAATGAAATTATTTTAGATGAGAATTACAAGAATTGGGATTTCGCTTTTCCGAATTCAAACTTTATCTATTTGTACAATAATAAAAAGATATCAAGAGCTTCTCTACTAGATAAAACCCAATATTTTGAACCAATAGATTCAAATGTATTTCAATTTCAACCATTGAATAAAGTTGTACAATACGAAGGTCATAATATTTATATTGACACCAAAAACAAGTCTGAAATATTGGTAAATAAAGACAAGATAAATCTGGAAGGCATCAATAATGTTGATAACCCATGGGAAGCAGGAATAGTATTATCCGCCTTGAATCGAATAAATACCTTATATCCATCAAATAGGCTAAATGATGATTGGCAAGCCTTGAAACTAAGTTTTAAACATCAAATATTGGCTTTCGAAACAACCTTTATTTCATTAGAAAATGAAACGCAAAGAAAACTATTAAAGCAAAAACAAAAAGATGTACTAAATGGGCATAAACACAAAGATACAGAACGCAACTCAAGGATAAGATCGATGAGTGAACCTTCAATATTTGTTCTCCTAGGTTTAGCTATTTTATTTTATGTATTTCGATTTAAGAGAAGTTGAATTAATGATTAAATAGTGAGGTATAGGATAATTAAGAGAACACTTGAAAGAAAAACTTAAGGAGATAAACAAATACGAGACCTTAACTCCAATACATTAACCTTTTAACATTGCCTTACAACAACTTAACACTCTAAAAAACAAAGATCAACCATTAAAAGCGAGGTTATTTTTACAACCTCGCCAATTTGTATGTAAACAAAACTTATTTCCAGTCTTTTTTCCAGATTTCCATTTGTTTTTTAGTCTGAAAAGTCCAAGCTAACATTCTAGATTGCTTTTGCCCCTGGGTCATGGTTACAACTCTATAATCTTGAATTTTCTTGTTGGCTTTTATTTTACGTTCTAATTTTTCAAGAACCTCTTTTCTAGACACCAAAGTGGTAAACCACATCACTCGTATCTGTTGCTTTTCACTTTCTGCAATCATATTAGATAGAAAACCAATTTCTCCACCATTGCACCATAATTCAGAATTTACCCCACCAAAATTTCGCTCTTGCTTTAAATTCAAGTTTTTGGTTTTTCTTAAATTGGCTTCTATTGCATCTTGCTCAGAAGCATAGAATGGAGGATTACACATGGTAAAATCGAACTTTTCTGTTTTCCCGATAATCTTTTCAAAAATAAGACCTGAATGCTTCTGACGTCTAATTTTTATGGCCTTACCAATTTCGGGATTCTTTTCTAACAAATGTTTTCCCCAAGCCAAAGACTCTGTATTTATTTCGGAACCAATAAAATTCCAACCGTAAATTTTATGACCCAACAACGGATATATCAAGTTAGCTCCAACACCAACATCCAAACCTTTTAAAGGCTTAACGGGCTTCTTTTTACCTTCGTTCAATAAATCGGCCAAATAATGAATATAATCTGCGCGTCCTGGAATTGGCGGACATAAAAACCCCGCTGGTAAGCTCCAAAATTTAACGCCGTAGTGGGCTTTTAATAAGGCTTTATTCAATTGCAAAACCCCAAGTTGATTCGAAAAATCTATGGTATCTGTACCGGCCTTAGATTTTATCATGTAATAAGCCAATTTTGGATTTACCTTTGATAATACCTTAAAATCATACCCTTGGTTATGTTTGTTTTTATTGTGTAATTCTGTTTTCATTGCTTATATGCCTTTTGTCACAAAAGGATTTTTTTTGTTAACGTATATTTGTTTAATAACAACAACTATTATGAATAAAATAATTGCAACTCTTTTTCTTTCTTTTACTCTATTGGCCTGCTCTGCTGGTCAGTCCCAAAATAAAACTTCAAAGAAGGTAAATCCAATCGAATTTAACGCACTTTCTGTTAAAGAAAATACCATTATTCTCGACGTAAGAACCCCACAGGAATTCAATTTAGGACATATACCTAAAGCTCAAAACATTGATTTCCGTTCTAGCGATTTCGAAAATTTAATTTCTAGCCTAGACAAAGAAACCACTTATTTGGTTTATTGCCATTCTGGTGTTAGATCTAGTAATGCCATTTCAAAAATGAAAAAACTTGGATTCAAATATCTTTATGATTTAAAAGGTGGATTTGTTTCCTATAAAAATCAAATTACAAAATAACCCCTGTTTCATTTACAGTGACTAGGAAACATTGAATGGTTTTTCAATGTTTCCTTTTTTTTAGTTTAACTGTTGCAACATTTGTTTAGCCAAATTAAAATGAGGTTGCTCTTTTAAAACCTCTTCCAATAATTGTTTGGCTTCTTCCCTTTTCCCTTGCATGACTTTTAATCCCGCTCTGTTAGATTTAGCATGAAAATCATTTGGGTCTAATTCTATCGCCTTTTGATAATAAAAATCCGCCTTATCAAAATCTTGTTGTGCTGCAAAAGAATAAGCTAACGGCGTATATACCTTTTCATATTTTGGATTTTCTTTTACAATCTCCAAAAATAATTTTTGCGCTTTCGAAATCTGATTGCTTTTCATTAAGTCTTTTCCATAAACCAATTTGAAATTCAATTTAAAAGGTGCCAATTCAATACATTTTTCATAAAAAAGAAACGCATTTTTCACATCGCCTTTTTTCATACTTGCATTGGCCAATCTATACAACATCCAAGCATCTGAATTGTCATAAGATTGTACTAATGTAGTCATCCAATTTTTCTGCAATTTAGGTAACCATGCTAATGATTTCCCGCCTTGATTTCTTAAAAAATTAAGATGTACTTTTTGCTTAAACATTTGCATAGAAAATGGTTGACTTCTAATTAAAACATCTGCTTTGTTTAGCAATTCATCCAAGGCCGTAAAACGTTCGTATTGCTGTAAATACCCTTTTATTAGGGTTAACGTATCTGGATGTTCATTATTTACACAATACAATTCCAAAAACTCACCTTCTTCATCCGAATTGGTTTTTGTTTTGTTATGGATTCCAATTTTATGATCGGTAATTCTTACGTGTGGTATGTCTGAACTACCAGATTTTGGCATGTGACAAGAAATACAAGAACTTCCCTCCTTTTGCCCGTCTGGAGAAGAACACATCTTAGAATTGTGAGATTGGTGACAACTTAAACAAGCCGAATTAAATACATCTTGAGATGTTTTTTTAACACTCACATGCGGATTGTGACATGTTAAACAAGTTAAATCTTCTGAGGCCGTAAAACAATTACTCATTTTTAATCGGTCTACATGAGATGCCATAATAAACTTATCATCCGAATCGGTATATTTTGGTAAAAACACATCCAATACTTCAGTTAATTCCATGCCGGGTTTAAAATCGTAAAAATGCTTTCCTTCTTTTAATACCATATTCCCTTGTAGGTGACATCTCGAGCAAAGATCGAATTGTAACTTTGGATTTAAATCTTTTGGATTTACAATGGTATAATCAATAAATTTGGATGTATCTGTACGTTCTCCATTTCTAAATTGTTGAACATGCAATTCTCCAGGTCCGTGACAACGTTCACAATCAATTCCTCGAGCTACTTTTGTGAATTTATTTTCAGAACCCAAAACAAAATCAGACATTCCGTTATGGCAACTCATACACTCCAGTCCTATTTGACGAGAAAAACGTGTGTTCTTTCCATTGTCGAAACCTGGAGGGAAATCTAAATGCCCATCTTGAGTATAATACGTAAAGGGTGCTTGAGTTACATAACCATTGCTATTAACCAAATGAGAATTGGTATGCTGACCCGAACCAATCACATAGTTTATAGGTTGAATTCTCGAAAATAAAGTATCCTTGTTGGTATTCCCCAATCTAAATTCCTTTAAAACCATAACCGAATCTTTCCAGAATGGTTTATAATACACATTCAAAGTAGAGTCGAATAATGTAGAATGCTCACGAAAAACCGCTGAACTTTTATGAGGCATGGCCAAATCGAAGGAGCTCCCCATACCCGTATGAATAAATGTTTTGTGTTTTTCGGAATGACACATTTTACATTGATCCATTCCAATATATTTTACACTGTCGTGATGATTTAAATAGAGGCTTTCTTTTACAGGTTGTAACGAAATTGTTCTTTTATTGTCTCCACATGAAAACAATGTCAGTAATATCCAAAAACCAAATAGTTGCCCTAAATGTCTTAATTTAATCAAGTGTTCTGTGTCTTTTTGTTGGTATACAAATGTAACGTTTATCATGAATACTTTTGTATTTTCAAATTCTAAATATTATCCTGATCTTTGCATTATTGACAATCATTAATATTATGCCGAAACAAGGAAGAGACAAAAACACAAAAAATAAGGCAAAACACACCAAGCTTTTAAATCGGAAATTAAATAAAATCCGAAAAGACAAAGAAGCGAATAAAGCCCGATTAAAAGAAATAAACCGACTATTTAGAGAGCAGAATACAAAAAATCCCGAAACAGAATAAACAGTTTCGGGATTTTTGCATTTTTATTTAAAGTTGTAAATAACACAACCTTTTACCTTCTCTTTCTTTAACTTATTGTTGTATTGAAAGAAAATGGAATTAGAGCCAGCTTGCAACAACGATTTATCAATATCTACAGTAAACCATTGTCTAGATAAATGATTTTTTGACTGTTTATAAATGCTTCCAGTATTTGGATTGATTGGAATGGCCTTTTTACGATTGATAACCAACATCAATTCATTGGCATAATCTAACCCTTCTGCCTCCACATTTATTCTTATGTTTTGGTTCGTACTTGGAATATTAATTCGGTATTCCTGAGATTGTATCATACGTTTATCTCGCCCTAATTGAATCAACAATCCGTTTTTGGTCGTCTTTTTACGACTTTTATCCCAACTAAAAACCTTTATACTTTCGTTTCCTAAGGCAAAATGATAATCTAAGTTTTCAATTATAAACTGTCGTGCCTTTGGATCTGTCATTACATTTTCGAAATAATAATCGGCAAGTAACCAACCTCGATCATTTTCGTTAAACAATTTCTGAATTCCTTCTAAAGATTGTGCATGATCAGCTTTTGTTTTTGGTTTTCTATGAACGTATTTTCTTTGTTTAGAATCGTATCTCATTTGTCTAAACCAATGTACATTTTCGCCGTTTCTCTGTAAATCTAAATAGAACAAAGTGGCATTAATATTTGTTGTCATAACCACATCTCCTGGTTGTAACTCCTTTTTAATATTTAATGCTGGCGATTGCCAATCGGTAAAATGCCAATGAGAAAGAGCTTTAGGTACAACATTTCCATGATCTTTAGATTGAACTAAATCTAAGGCGCGTAAACCTCCACTCAAAAACACAACTAAAGGAATAGTAAGCACCACTAAGAAAGGACGGTGAGCTTCTTTTAGTTTTACGGATATTTTTGTTAATACAAAATCAAATGAAACGGCAACAGCAATTAAAAATAACGGATAAATTCCGATAAGATACCTTGGTAATACAGGTTCTCTAAATACAAAACTTATTAAAATAAGAATTGGAATAAAAAACGAGAAAATGAAAATTGCGCTTCGTTTGTTCGTGAAAAATGCTAAAATAAATCCAATCCAACCTAAATACTTCAATAACCCTAGGTCTTCATTAATAACACCTAAATATAAATCCCAAGAAAAATAAGGTTTACTATCCCATAGGGTTGCTAAATAATCCCAATCTGGAATCACCCAACTTGCAACATTCTCTGGTAAAAACAACAGTAAAACAGGTTTTACTAAATCACCTAAAAAAGGTAAAAACACTAAAGCAAACAACAATACAGAAGGAATAACCAATAGTAAATGATTGTTCCATTTTTTATGAACAACCTCAGACTTTTCTATATACTTTAATTGTATATACATACCAATATTGAAAAATGCATATCCAAAAATCAATAAGAAACTAAGTTGATGAGATAAAAATGCTGCTACAAAACTTAAACATAAATATACCACATGCTTTATTTTTGTCTTTTTATCTAAACTAGAAAAAGAAGAATAAAATTTATTAAACAAATAAAGAACCACCAATACAAAAAACATGAAAATGGCATAATTCCTAGAAATTCTAGACCAAAACACGTGGTATAAAGAAAAGGTAAGAATTGTAGATGCAATAATTCCAACACGGTCGTTGAATAAAGATTTCCCTAATTTAAAAATCATATACACTGCACCTATTCCAAATAACACACTTGGTAAACGCCCTAAAAATGCCGAAGCATCGCCTATTGCATATAATGGAACCATAAGCATAGTTAAAAGAATACCGTTATTATCGTTTGTAAAAAAAGGTCCTCCAGAATTTAAAAATTCTTTAGCTCTCATTACATGCACATATTCATCTATCCATAAGGTTAAGAAATCTAAATTTAAGAGACGAATAATTCCGGCAACTACCAAAAGAATAATAAGTAAATATTTGGAAATATTTTTCATGAAAAAGTTTTACTTAAAGTGTTTATACTCGCTTTTTAATTAAACAAAGTATTTATTAATAATAACGGTTTAAAGATATATGTTTTTCCCAAATTATTGTGATTTTATGTAAACTTTGAAACATTTTGAAAATGCCATGCTATAATTTAACATAAGGAAAATGCACTAATATTCTAGTATTAAGATATTGTTTAGGCAGATGCAAACTTATTTTATTTATAATCTTTGTTTCTCCTTATTTATAAGGATATCGTCTTAAATGAAATATTTTTCTCAATATACTATGCATGCATAGTATATTTTTCGTATATTTATTGAATAGAACATTCAAAATGGAAAAGCAAAGCAACAAAACAATAGATCTTTATATTAGAAATACGTGGTTACAGATTTCGAAAATGTATAATGAAAAAGCGGCAAAACACAATTCTACAATGGTTACTGGTTTCGCCTTATTATCTATTGATCCAAAATTAGGAACTCCTTCTACTCAATTAGGACCAAAAATGGGCATTGAACCTACAAGCGTTTCTAGAACGATAAATAAATTAGAGAAAAAAGGATTTATCCTAAAAAAACCAAACCCAGAAGATGGACGTTCTACTTTGATTTGCTTGACGCCTTTAGGCAGAGAAAAAAGAGAAATAACAAAAACCTTTGTTTTGGAGTTTAATCAGAAAATTGAGGAAGACATTAGTCCTGAAGAATTGGAAATATTTTTAAAAGTAGCCAAACGGATAAAATATTTGAGTATTAAAGAACGCTAAATCTTAAGCCTATGAAAAATAAATTTATACATAAAGTTGCTGTTATTGGATCTGGAATAATGGGTTCGGGAATTGCTTGCCATTTTGCAAATATTGGTGTGCAAGTATTGTTATTAGATCTTCCTGATAAAGATTCTGAACATTTACCTCCATCCAAAAGAAATTTTAATACAATAAAGAATCTTAAAAAAGCAATTGCCTCTAAACCTGCACCACTTTATCATAAATCTAAAGCTCAATATATTCAGGTTGGAAATATTGAAGATGATCTTAAAGAAATAAAACATGTGGATTGGATTATTGAAGTGGTTGTTGAGCATGTTAAAATAAAACAGAACTTATATGAAAACATTGAAAAATATAGGAATCAAGATACCATCGTAACTTCGAATACTTCTGGAATTCCAATCCATATTTTAACTCAGGGCCGTTCAGATGCATTTAAATCTCATTTTGCAGGGACTCATTTTTTTAACCCTGTAAGATATTTACCTTTATTAGAGATTATCCCACATGCCGAAACCGATGATGAAATTGTACAATTTCTAATGGAATTTGGAGAAAAAAGACTTGGAAAAACAACCATACTTTGTAAAGATACACCAGGTTTTATTGGTAATAGAATTGGAGTTTATGCCATGGGAAAAGTATTGGAATTGGCCGATAAATATTCTATTTCACCAGAAATGGCCGATTTTTTAACAGGAAAATTAATTGGTAGACCAAAAACCGGAACATTTAAACTGGCCGATCTTGTGGGAATAGATACAGTCTACACTGTAATTCAAGGCATGAAAGCCAATTGTAAGACCGACATTCATATTCAGTCTTTAAAAACACCAGCATTTTTACAACATTTAATAGATCAAAAGTTTTATGGTGCTAAATCTAAAAAAGGGTTCTATTTCAAAAACAAAGACAGTGAAGGTCAATTAAATCGATTTGTACTTGACTTGCATAGTCATGAATATAAACCTTTGAAACGTCCGAAAACAGAACAAACCAAACGACTAAAACAAAGTAGTGATAACGGCTTGAAGGCCTTATTCTCGTTTATTTTACAAGACGAATCGGCTGAAAGTCTTTTTTTACAAGAGCATTTTGCAAGTCTTTTTTCTTACTCTGCATTAAAAGTACCCGAAATATCAGATACCATTTATGCCATAGACCACGCCATGAAAAATGGTTTTGCTTGGACAAATGGGCCTTTTGAATATTGGGATATTTTAGGATTTGAAGAAGGTATTAAATTGGTAGAAAAGTTTAACTATACCCTTCCTGAATGGATTTTTGAACTGAAAAACCTGTCTTCACCTTTTTTCTATTCTAAAACAAATGGAAAACTGAGCTATTTCAATCAACAGTCTAAAAGCCAAATCGAAATTCCACAAATTGTGGATGAAATTCATTTAGATTCCATTAAAAAACAACAAACAATTTGGTCTAACCCAGGTTCCAACATAATTGACTTAGGAGATGGAATAATATTGTTGGAGTTTAAATCTAAAATGAACAGCATAGGCAGCCATGTACTACAAGGCATTAACAAGGCAATTGATTTAGCCGAATCTCAATACAAAGGCCTTGTGATCGGAAACCAAGGCGAGAATTTCTCTGTCGGAGCCGATTTATCCATGATTTTTATGTTGGCAGTTGAACAAGAGTTTGACGAACTCAGTTTTGCCATACAATATTTCCAAAATACCATGACAAGGATAAAACACTCTTCAATTCCGGTGGTTGCAGCAGTGCATAACATGGCTTTGGGTGGTGGTTGCGAAATTGCATTACATGCCGACAAGGTCATTGCACATACCGAATTGTATATGGGACTAGTGGAAGTTGGTGTAGGGGTCATTCCTGGAGGTGGCGGAACCAAGGAAATGGTTTTACGGGCATCTGACACTTACAAAAAAGGCGACATTGAGCTAAATAGATTACAGGAAAACTATATGACCATTGCCATGGCAAAAGTGTCTACTTCGGCAGAGGAGGCTATGGAACTCAATTTCCTGAAAAAGGATAGAGATGTCATAACTCCAAATAGAAAACAGCTTTTATCCTTGGCAAAAAAACATGCATTACTACTGCATGAACAAAATTATTATCCGCCCATACCATCTAAAACCATTAAAGTACTTGGTAAACAAGCATTAGGTGCATTTAATGTTGGAGCCGAAAGCATGTTTTCAGGTAAATACATCAGTCAACACGATATAGAAATTGCTAAAACATTGGGCGAAGTTATGTCGGGTGGTCCCCTATCCGAATCCACAATGGTTGATGAAAAGTATTTACTGAATTTAGAACGAAAAGGCTTTTTGAAGTTGTGTACACAAAGGAAAACGTTAGAACGCATACAACACATGCTTCTTAAAGGAAAACCATTAAGAAATTAAACATTGAATCATATGAAAAATACAGCATATATTGTAAAAGGATACCGTTCTGCCGTTGGAAAAGCCCCAAAAGGCAGATTGAGATTTACACGCCCCGATGTGATGGCGGCTCAGGTTATTAAACATTTATTAAACCAACTGGGTGGATTTGATCCTGAACTTATTGATGATGTTATTGTGGGAAATGCCATGCCAGAAGCGGAACAAGGCTTAAATATGGCTCGCCTCATTTCATTAATGGGATTAAATACTGTGAAAGTTCCTGGTGTAACTGTAAACAGGTATTGTGCGTCAGGTTCTGAATCTATTGCTTTGGCCGTTGCTAAAATTCAATCTGGAATGGCGAAATGTATTCTTGCTGGAGGTGCCGAAAGCATGAGTTATATTCCAATGGGCGGCTATAAACCTGTACCTGAATTTGATGCGACAAACAATGGACATTCCGATTATTATTTTGGAATGGGATTAACTGCCGAGGAAGTGGCAAACACATATGGTATTAGCAGAAAAGACCAGGATGAGTTTGCTCTAAATTCACACAAAAAGGCCTTAAAAGCTCAAGAAACGAATCGATTTGCATCTGAAATAGCTCCAATTACAATTGAAGAACAATATTTAGATGAACATCAACAATTAACATCTAAAACTTCGGAGTTTGCTCATGACGAAGGCCCGAGAAAAAACACTTCTATTGAAGCCCTAAACGGATTAAGACCTGTTTTTGCACAAGGAGGTTCTGTTACAGCAGGTAATTCTAGTCAGATGTCTGATGGCGCTGCTTTTGTAATGATAATGGATGAAGAAACACTGAAAAAACACAACCTAAAACCCTGGGCCAAATTAGTTTCTTATGCCACTGTTGGATTGGAACCAAAAATTATGGGTATGGGACCAGCTTATGCTGTGCCAAAAGCATTAGAACAAGCCAATCTTAAACTTGAAGACATCGGTTTATTTGAATTAAATGAGGCATTTGCTTCTCAGAGTTTAGCTGTAATAAGAGCCTTAAACCTCAATCCAGATCTTGTAAATGTGAATGGTGGAGCCATTGCTTTAGGGCATCCTTTGGGTTGTTCGGGTACTAAACTTACCGTTCAATTACTCAACGAAATGGAAAAACGAAATGTAAAATATGGTATGGTAACCATGTGTGTTGGTACAGGGCAAGGAGCAGCTAGTATTTTTGAATTGATGTAGTATAAAAATATTCGTGAACCTGATAATGAATTATTAACAACTAAAATTTTATTTTATGAGAACAAGAGGAGGAGAATTTTTAATAAAAGATACAAATACAGATTATGTTTTTACACTTAATGAACTCACAGAAGAGCAAACATTAATGGTAGAAACCGTAAAGGATTTTATGAACAAAGAGGTTTGGCCACATAAAAAACGCTTCGAACAAAAAGACTATGCTTTTACCGAAGCGTTGATGAAAAAATTGGCAGAACTCGGCTTATTGAGCGTGTCTGTTCCCGAAAATTATGGTGGATTGGGTATGAACTTTAGCACTACTCTGCTGATTTGCGATTACGTTTCGGGATGTTCAGGATCTTTAGCAACGGCCTTTGGCGCTCATACAGGGATTGGAACCCTACCCATTTTATTGTACGGAACAAAAGCGCAAAGAGAGTACTACCTTCCTAAATTAGCAACAGGTGAATGGTTTGGAGCCTACTGTTTAACAGAACCAGATGCTGGGTCGGATGCAAACTCAGGGAAAACAAAAGCAGTTTTAACCAATGATGGTTTGTATTATGAAATAACTGGTCAAAAAATGTGGATTTCAAACGCAGGATTTGCAGAAGTTTTTATCGTTTTTGCTAAAATTGAAGACGATGCAAATGTGACCGGATTTATCATAGAAAAATCCAAAGTTGAAGGCATGACATTTGGTGAAGAAGAAGATAAATTAGGAATAAAATCATCATCGACAAGACAGGTTTTCTTTGATGCGGTTAAAATACCTAAATCAAATTTACTAGGCGAAAGAAATAAGGGTTTTAAAATTGCTATGAATGCATTAAATGTAGGTCGTATAAAACTGGCTGTAGGATGTATTGATGCACAAAGAAGAACCATTTCTGAATCTATAAAATATGCAAATTCTAGGGTACAATTCAAAACCCCTATTTCAAAATTTGGAGCCATTCAGCAAAAAATAGCCGAAACCAGTACAGCTTGTTTTGTATGCGAAGCCGGAACTTACCGTGCTGGAAAAGATATTGAAGAAGCCATAGAAGATTATATAAAACAAGGACTTTCTCACCAAGAGGCGGAACTCAAGGGTGTAGAAGAATATGCCATTGAAGCGGCTTTACTAAAAATATTTGCATCTGAAGCATTGCAACATTGTACAGATGAAGGAATACAGATTTATGGTGGAATGGGATTTTCTAAAGATGCTCTAATGGAATCGGCATGGAGAGATGCACGAATTACAAGAATTTATGAAGGTACTAATGAGATAAACCGCTTATTGTCGGTTAGTATGATGATAAAAAAAGCACTAAAAGGTGACCTAAATTTATTGGATCCGGCAAAAGAAGTTGGTAAAGAATTAATGGGTATTCCGAGTTTCGATTTACCTATTTTTGATCAAGAATTGGATGAAGAAAAAGAATTGATTCACCGTCTTAAAAAATTAGGGTTACTTCTTGCTGGAAAAGCTGTTGAAACCTATGGAATGAAAATGGTAAAGCATCAAGAAATTATTCTTTGTCTTGCCAATATTATGATGGAAATTTATATGGCAGAATCTGCAATATTGGTTGCCAGAAAAAATACTGATGATACACAAATTGCCATGGCCAAAATAAATCTATATCGCGCCGTAGAGCATATAACAAGTCAAGCAAAAACCATCATCATTTCTATGACAACAGATGTTACTCAGAAAATGCTCCTCATGGGTCTTAAACGTTATACAAAATATTATAATTACCCGAACATCATAGAACTAAAAAGAAAGGTAGCAGAAATTTATATAGATAAAAACGGTTATTAATAACCGTTTCTATCCTTTTTCGACTTCTTTAGACAGATTTTGGAATAGACTTAAGCTCAAATAGATTCCTATTTTCCTTTAATTTTGTTTGCCATTTTACAGAAATCCTTTTCACTAAAACCACATCCAATAAATCTAATCAAAAAACCGATCTTAATTTTCAACATTCTTTAATAACTGTATGGTCTTTTTTAAAAACAGGAATCTTTTCATATTCGAGTTAAACGATTAACATCTATTAAATATCGTTACAAAACAAGAGCTATTTATTTTCGATAACCAAATATCTTCACAAAATCAGAATGCTCACAATAATCAATATTAAACTTCTCCAATTCATTTATCAATGCTGTTGTGTTTTCCAAAACAAGAAATTCTAATTCCAAAAACTCAATAAATTCACCAGAATGATCCATCAACAACGAACTTTTTTCAAGTTCTAGAATTTGGTCAGATTTTATTGGTTTGGATGAAAGAAGTGTTTTGAGTTCATTGGACTCCGTTTATTCTAAATATTAATACAGGAATTATTATTCTTCTGTAGAATAAATTTCCGTGACATTTGTTAAATCTAAAATTTAAAACTGAATCTATTATTGGAATTATTGCATTTTACAATGCTAAGCATAATAGATGAGGGTTTATCTTTGAATTTGCGGGTTGTAAAATTTTTTAAAATAAAAAAGAAGACTTTTGAGAAATCAAAAGTCTTCTTTTTTATTTTAAAATGGATTTGGTTGGTATGGGGTTGATTTTTACTCTTAAAGTGCTAATCCCTGCTTATCTGGAGTGGGTTTTGGTTAACATTACGTTCAGTCCGAGAATTCGGGATGTTTTGTGAGTAATCTGAACCCTTAGTTATTATCTCCTGGCTTTAGTTCATTTTCATTTTACCAATTAGGCTTTTTTTGTTAAATCCTGCTATTCGAATTATTCTGTCTCGCTTACTTCGTTCTACAATGTTCGTATATAAATATCTTTTAATATACTCTCTCAATATACTCTTAGCTAAGTAATTATCTTTTACATCATCAAATAAATTTGCTAATTCTTTTGTGTCAATTTTGTCATAGAAAGTTTTAATTGCAAAAGTTACTATTTTGGATGCTGGGGAGTCTATTTTTGAATTTACTCTATCAAATAATTCATTCTGTCCTTTAGTACCAATCGCGAACATTAAATTTGTCATACTATCCACACAAATGCGCCAAGAAATAAATTGAAGAATGCTTCTAACGGTCTTTTCTATAAGCTTAACATCAACCTTTCCATGTCTCCTTTTCTTTTTTTCTTCCTTTTTCTTAATATCCTCAACTATCGTTTCAATAAGTAATTCTTTATCTTTCTCCAGCATCCCTGAATAAAAACCAAGGAAACGAAAAATTGTAATGTAGGCAGCTTCCACTAACTTTATCAGTTTTTCCTTTTCAAAATCACCACTTTGATTTTTGACAATCTGTCCCATGATTTTTACAGTTCTAAAAGCTTGATTCATTTCTATAGCTTCAGCAGGTAAAACACCTTCTTCACTGCCTTTCGCATTGTTATTACTCCTTTCTAAGACATCCTTTTCCTTTAGTTCCTTTTTTACTTCTTCTTTGGGATTTCTATCTTCAATTATTTCATCTTTAATTTCGTTTGTAAACTCTGTAATGAATTTCACAAATTCGTCATCCTTATTTAATGTAAGTGGTGAAGCTTTTTCAAAAGGAATTTCACTTGTGAAAACAATATTATCAATTAGAATTTGAGCTTTTGAATGATGCGAAAGAAAAATTAATATGTTAGCATTTACCTCTAAATGAATATTATTACATAAACTATAAATAAGTTCTTGATTGTTTTCAATATCAGTTGAAATTTTCTGGGCTATAAGAAAAAAGTAAATATATTTGTATGAAAAATTGTAATATTCATCATCAAATTTTAAAATATTCGAATTACACAGCACACTAAGGATTTTATCATTAGTTAATGACTTGTGCCTAAAGTATTTATTTGAATATTCCGATATGAAACTATCAAAATCTTCTTTGTTAAAAGGGTTGTTCTTCTTATCATACATATAAAAAGCAAGTTCTTTAAGGATGTTAAGTAAGCTTGTAAGAACAGAATCTTTTATACCTGCTTTAATAATACCTGCTTTAATTAAAACTAAGTAGATGTTTGCATATGAAGTTTGTGAAAAATTTTGTAAGTTTTCATCCAAGCTTTGTAAAAGTGTCAAAATGAATATTGGATAAGATGGCATTAATCTATTTCCAATCAACGAGTTTATCTCATTGAATCTAAGTTTAACATTAGTTAAAATATCTTCTTCTTGAACTGTAAGTTTATTCTCGCCTATCATTAACCATTGCTCGATTAATTCACTTCTTTTTTCGTGTCCAAGCGGCAGAAGTTTATACTTAAAGTACTCCTTAAAACTTGTCGCCTCCTCTGTTATATTTTTTGAACTGAAGGTATCATCTGTTGTAACAATTACGAACTCAAAATTATTATTGAAAGCCTCAATTAAACGCTTTTTATATTTTGAATTAAGACCTGATTTATGAAAATTATCAAGTAAAAGAACCTTTTTGTCAAGTTGAAAAAATAAATCTACATCTTTATTATTGTACTGCTCTTTTAAAACCTTCTTAACTAACTTTTTAACATCTGTTTCATTGCAATGTTTACCCCTTAAGTAAATAGGAGTTAATCCCATTTCATAATATCTTTTATAAAGAACATAAAGCAAAGCTGTCTTACCTGATTGATCAGCTCCTTCAATAAGAACATTACTTTTTTCTTCATTTTTAACTTTATCAATTAATTCATACGAATTTGGATATTGAACAATGTTACTTTCACCTTCAAGTAATGGTTCTAAATCTGGGAAAACAAAAACATCAGACAAAATTAATTCAGTTTTTTTAGAATGCTTTAGTGGAATGCTCAAATTTGTAATTTTTGTTTCAAACTCTTGTTTTAAAACATACTCACGTTTAACCTTTTCGATAATTTGATGCCTATTCTCTGAGTCAACAGAATATTTATTTCCATCAAAATTGAATGTTTTAATGTTTATTGATTTGTCAGTTAGGTCAATCTCATATAAAGAAAATCCAGTCTCATTCAATTCATTTTTGTCGAAAGCTTTACCTCCACAGAAAACCACATTATTTTTTTCCTGAATAATTGCCTTAGGTTTACCTTTGTCATGTTCATGACCGTAAATTACAAGATTTGAACTATTTATTAAATGTTCTTCAAATCGCTGTTTGTTGTTACGTTTTGTATTTGCTGAAAGCCAATCAATTGGATGATGAAAAACAGAAATTACGTACTCTCCATTTTCGTTTTCAATAAATTTATTTTCAGGTACTATTAATGACCCTTGCTTTTCGTTAATTTCCGTTAACCAACTTGTATTGTAGCAATGAAATGATACTTTAAAATCTAAGTGAGGTCTGAATTCATATTTATATGATACTTTATTCTTTTCCTTAAAATCAGTTATTTCATTTGTAAAATCCCAAAAATTTGACTGTACAGCCATTGCGTCAATAAAATAATCTTCTTCATCTATTATATCGGTTTTACAGTCATTTAATATTGATTTTCGAGTTTTTTTAACGTTATCAAAACAACAGTCATGATTACCAGGAACTGACACAATATATACATTTAACATTGTCTGTTTTTCCTTCAATTTCTTTACGAGATTGGTAATTATTATTTTTGCAATATCAAATTCATTTTTTCTACCAAAATTTGCAATGTCTCCAGATAAAGTTATATATAGATGAGATATTTGTTTGACATCATATTCTACAGATTTAACCAAAGTTTCTACTCTATCAATCAGCGTTTCATCTTTTATATGTAAGTCACTTAAATGTAAAATTCCTATTTTCATTTTTCTTGATTTCTTTTATTTTTTTTGCCCTGTAGGTTACAATTAAATAAAGTTATTCACCTAATAAATTTACTCCCCATAAATCTAGTAAAACAAAAGTGTTTTACAAAATATAAATTGTATTTTTATCATAATTATTAACAATACCTAAATATAGGTAGAAGAAAAACTAAAACATCAGTTTACTCTCAAACATCAAAAGCAATAATTATTGCCACAACCTTGTTTTACTGTTTCTTCAAAAATAACCCAATAGTAGCCATAAAACAAATGATAATTATCAAGGTTTAGAAAATTAGGTATAATTACCTAGTAAAAAAGGGGAAATCACTCAACTATTTAAACCTCTCCCCTATATGTTTTGAGGATTTAAAAATATAATGGAGATCATTTATATTTTTTTAATTAATATAACCAATTAAAGTTGAAAATTTTATATTTATCCTAAAATATTAAAAAACCATTTATGTGTAAGGCCTCAAAACACTTTATTTTTTGTTCATGTTCTACGCCACCAGAATCTAACATTGCTGATGAAACGGTCTATTACAGTTGGTCTTTATCGAGGTATTTGGGCGCAAAACCTTCTATGCGAAGAGGTAAAATCTTAAAACCGAATCACGATTTAGGGAGCGGAATACACATAGATCACATTTTAAATCAATTAAATTCTGGGATTGTTTCATTCGATTTTGAGTATTATCCCCAAGAGAGAGATTCAATAGATATTAGAATTCCTCATCCTACTGAACTTATTCAATATTTTACAATTATTTATTTCAACAAACAATGGAAACCTGGTAGAAACAATAGTTTTACCTGTAAGACCGAAACCATAAAAAGGGGAAAGATAAAACAGAGGTCAACAGATGGTAATCATCAGTTTAAGGACACTTTGGTAATATTAGAACAAGAATCGATTTCAACCCTTTATGACCGTTTATTAAAACTCAAATTAACCCGTTCACAGCAAAGGGAATATCTTTCTGAAATTGTTGAACGCGAACCAGAAACCGCCTATACAAAAAGCCATGAATTACTAAACTCTTTTTATGACAGTTATAGATTGATTGGAGCAATGGGTTTAGTAAAATTGTATTATTCAAAACATAAAAAAGCCACCCTATTTTCGCAGTTTTTGGATATTTTATATACCGAAACTGATGATGAGATTGTTTCTTTATTATTATCTACCTTACAAGAAGAAAACGAAAAATTAACCAACCAAGACATCGATTTTATTTGTAAGCTTAATCGATCGAAAAATGAAGTAAAACGCAGTCTAATGGAAGTTTTCTCTGAATTAGAGCATGAAAAGGTCGTACAATTATTTGTTGAATTTTGTGAGGACGAAGATTTAGAAATACAAAAAGAAGCTGTTTTTAATCTCGTTGTAAACAACAAACCCAACACCTCTACCATCCGAGACGTTTTATTAAAACATTGTAAACATACAAATTTAGAATTGCGTTATGATGCTATTACAGCCCTGGCCTCTCGAAAAGATGAACGCGTGGTAACCATCATCACAGAGGAATTGCAACAATTAAACGACCATTTTCTAAGTCTATTTGAAGCCATTGAAGAACTTAATGATCCTTGTTTTATACCAATTCTCGAATCTATTAAAACGAATTATCAAGAAACAAATCCGAAGATTTATCAAGGAATCCTGGGAACTATTAAAATTTTGATGGAAGGTTAGAGGAAATTACATAACCAAGCTACAACGAAAACACCTAAAGTTCTGTAAATCAAAATAAACGAGATGTAAAATGAATACACCTCGTTATCTTTTTTCTTCTTATTGCTTTATGAATTTAGATGAAACTTCATACTCTTCAGAATTGAGTTTAATTAAATAAATCCCTTGAGGTAAGAAAGCTACGTCTAAATCATTTACTTTGTCTACTAGATCCTGTTCATAAATAAAATTCCCCATAATATCATAAATTGATAAACGACAATTCACTTTTTCTGAGAAAGAAATTGCGAGTTCATTTGTAGCTGGATTAGGGAATAATTTTATTCCATTCTCAAAATTAAAATTTTCAACACTTAAAGAGTTTTCATTATCCATATAACCCAAGTTAAACATATGAGTTGTGGTGTTTATTCCTAGCCAAATAATATCATTATCGCCATCATTATCTAAATCAGCAGAATAAACATTTTTATATAAATATGAATCTTCAATCAGAATGGAATCACCAAATTCACCCATTTGATTATTTTCTTTCCAATATAATTTGGAGTTATTGTTATCAACAATAAGTAAATCAAAAAAAGCATCTGAATTTATTTTTGAATGATGAAATTGCGATAATGGAACATCAAAATTATTAATTTGAGAAACGGTAAAAACCTTGTTAAAAGCGTTTAATTCATTACTAAAAAAATCCACCCCTTGGTTTGTTGAAGGACTTCCAGATAAAACATCAATATCTCCATCGTTATCAATATCAAATGAGCTTAAGAAAAAACTTATTCCGTTATTAAAAATAGTGGTTGGAGAATTGAAGGTACCTAATGTGTTGTTTGTAAAAATTTCAACACCAAAATTCCCCGTATTTACAATAATATCTTTAAATCCATTTCCGTTAAAATCGGCAACTGTCATAGAGTAATATTCTGTAGCACCTTCAATTTGTATTGGTGTTGTAAAAACGCCCATTCCATTGTTTTTATACATCATAATTTTAGTGCTAAGGTTTGAAATAACATCCATATCTCCATCATTTTCTATATCAACAAAAAATGATTTGAATGCAGGATTTGGCAAATTACTATCCAGTACTATTTCAGACCAAGAATTACCTCCGTTATTATTCATAAAAACACTAACTCCACTGTTGTTAGATGCATTATTTGTTGCTACTAAATCTTTAAATCCATCTCCATTTACATCTGCAAAATCTAAATGATAAGGTGCTGCAAAGGTGGATGTAATGCTTTGTGAAGCGCCAAAACCAGTTCCCAAATTTTTGTACCAAACTATATTATTAAAAAAACTGCTTAAAACAATATCCATTTTGCCATCATTATCAACGTCGAATGTGACAATATTCCTTTGATTAATGGAAAGACTATCATCAATAATGATTGGAGAGCCGAACTGAGCTTTTAAATTTAAACTTAAAAACAAAGTAATAATACTTATTAATTTTGTGATTTTCATGTGGTGTTTTTATTACCGTTAGAGTATGCATAAAATGAATTGGATGTTTGGTTAAATTCATGCTAAATAATTTATCCGCTTGCATATTCAGAAACAATCTTACATGCCCAATTAATTTTATGCGTTTATATTAACTGATGTTAAAAAAATAGCGTTACAGCCGCCTAATTTTCTAGAATTGTATGCAACTATTAAAGTTCTTAAAGCGTTTTGGTTATTTGGTTCAATAATAAAGCACTGATGTATAAACCAATTCCAAAAATAGAATGAGTGATTAAACTCATCAATCTGGCTTTATTCGGATCTGGAAAATTCGAACCTGCAATTCCAAAACCAAAGGCGGGTTGCATGAGTAAAAATGGACCAACAATAGTTATTATTCCGATCATTAAGGCTGGCGTCAATGTAGGACTTTCTATCCATTTTTTTCCAAACACAAAAACCAATACAAAAGCAAAGGTGATTCCTATTAAATAATGTGCAACCCAACCCAATAGTGTTTCATTATTAACAGCTGGTGATTCAAAAATTTTATTATGAAAAAATTTACCTTTTGGGAAATGTCCTATCCAACGCCCTACGAATCTATAATCAAGCGTCTTTACATTGAAAAATTTCAATATTAAAGCATAAAAATCCATAAAAAGAGTGGCACCTGTACCAATAAAAATGGCTTGTAAAACTGAATTCATATCTGTATCTTTTAATTTTGAACAAATGTAGTTTTAGCCAAGGGTATAAGAATAGCACAAATTTTTAGTTCTATAGGATTATTTGAAGGTTTTCCTAAAAACTTCGGGTGAAAGCCGGGTATTTTTCTTGAAAAGTCGAATAAAATAGGACGTATCGTCATACCCTAAATGATAAGAAATTTCATTTACCTGATTAGATGTTGTGATTAAATAACGTTTTGCTTCAAGGATTGTGCGTTCGATTATTAATTGAGAACAGCTTTTACCTATGGCCTTCTTGGTTATCGAATTGATTTGATAGGTGGTTAAATTAAGTGCTTTGGCATAATAAGTGACTTGTTTATGAATGCAAAATTGAGCATCCAATAACTCTAATAACTTCTCATATATGCCGTTGGAATAAGCGTTGTGCTGTGTTTCAGTTGTTAAGGGTTTAGTTTGTCGAAATAATTCTATAAAAAACACATCTAAATTTGCTCTAATATTGTCATTAAACATAGCTTTTTTGTTAGAATACTCAGCGAATATATAATTAAGTATAGGTATTAATCTGTTGTAAATTTCAACTTCCAGTTTAAAATAATTTGTTCTACTGACTATTGAAAACATGTTTTTCTTGGATTCTTCTATTGGAGAATAGAAACTGCTATCAAAAGCCATTAAAAACCCTTTGCTCCCCTTTTTTATTATTAATTGATGTATTTGACTTGGGCGAAGAATAAATACAGAATAATTAGAAATAGAATATTGCGTAAAGTCAATTTGATGTTCACCATCACCCTCTTCTATGGCAAGAATAAAAAAGAAATCGTGACGATGAATCTGTTCTTCCATATCCTTTTCGGAAAGAAAATCATTTAGATTAATCATTGAAAATTTTCCTGATAAACTTGGTTCTTTCAGGGATCTTATTTGGATCTTTTTCATTTTAAATTTTGGAATGTTCTATAGGCCAACTATTCTTCGTGGTCAACAAAATAAAGGTATTTGACTTCCTAGTTCTAATATTCTTCCACTTCATACTCTTCCAACAAACATAGTCTTTATTTCCTAAATTACAATTTTATTAGAGCCGTTTCATCTTTCATCTCATCTTCTAATTGTGATGATCATACATCTAGAATCAAAACTACAAAATGATCATTGCGATTTTAATTTTAACCTTCCTCTCTTTTCTCAGTCTATTCTATTGTTTTATGAATTTATATGAAAACATTTCTTGTTCAGAATTTAACAGAATTACATAAGCACCTTGAGACAAGAAAGTTATATCTAAATAATTTAATTTATCTACTAGCTCTTGTTCATATATAAAATTCCCCAAAATATCATAAATGGAAATACGACATTTCATTTTCTCTTCGAAAGAAATAGAGAGTTCATTTTTAGCTGGATTAGGAAATATTTGAATTGTACTTTGAAAAGAATACGTCTCAATACTCACAGGCTCTACTTCTATACATCGAATTGATTTTCCATTTTGAGCGACAGCCACAGAACTTAATAGGGCATTATTATTCGCCACCAAACTATAAACATTACCTCTAGGAAAACCAGGAGATCCAAATGGAGTTGCACTCCAAAAAGAACCACGTTCATCTAAGTTGCTAAACCCAGATGGATTTCCACGAGTTCCACTTCCCAATCCTGTAAAACCACTTGAATTCGTTACAAGACTATCCGTTATTAACCAATGTGTTGTTCCCATTTCTTTCATTTTACCACCAGCAATAAATTCGCCGCCAAGAAAATTTTTCAATACATCCCAATCCGAATTATTTGGTACTTTCCATCCAACGGGACACACATTATCATTACTATTGACAATATTCCAAGTATACAAACGACCATAAATATTAATATTCGACGTATCCTCATCAAAAGCCCATTGATATAAAGCCATTGTATCATTATTTACAGGCAAGGAAGTTGTTGGAATTTCGATTCCATTGTTAAAACGTGTAACTTTTAGATTCTTTTGCATCCATTTTTGAGTTCCTATTATAACCGTGTTGTATACATTTCCATCAATGTCTGTAACGGTTTGCGCCTTGCTGTTTAAAGCTATTACGGAAAGTATAGAAATAATAAATAATTTAATTTTCATCAATTTTGTCGGTTTATGAGTTTCAAGTTTAGGGATAGAACAGCAAAAAAGTCAAAGTCATTTTGTTTTTAAATTCGTTTAACCATTAAAATATTGACACGTTAAGTAAAATACAAATATGCAGTAAATGTATATTACAAAATTGTAAAAATGAGACAAGCTGATCTTCGTTATCAAAACTATGCAAATAAATCCATAACTATAAAAAATACAGAAATACCAATCATTCTTCAACAGCTTTATTCAATGACCTAAAATCAATAAATTCATTATAATCAAGCTCTTTATTAACCACTTTGATGTACTCAAGCATCATTTTTTGAAATGCCAATTTGTAGGCTGGTTTATATCTGAATCTTTCAATATTTCCCAATTACTTTTTCTAACTTCCGATAAATATTTCAAATAATCTAAGTCCATTCCGTTAAACAGTCCATAGTCCAAATTAAATATTATGTTTCTACTTCTTATTGAGTTTGAATCTACACCACAGAAATACTCCAGTAGGTAATTATTCTTCAAGCTATTACTGATTTCAACATTATGAATTCCATTCATAGAAGAAGATAAATATACATTCTTCTCTTTGTCCCAAATTTTAATAGAATCTATTTCACATAAAAAAGAAAAATACCCTAAACCTAAGAGATCTTCATTCTGGTAGTTTATTTTTATGTAGGAACCTATAGAATCAATTTTATTCAAATCTTCATTAAAGAATTTTATTTGTTGAAGTTTCTTTTTATGATTTTTGGTAAAATATGATTTTAAAACATAAACATTATCGGAGTTAATATAGCAATAATGCTTGGAAAATTTTCCATCCGATAATACCAGCCCTTCTTCTTTAACCGTTCCATCAAGATTAAATTCGAAATACCATCCACTTTCCATCTTATTGTTGACAAATGTTTTTCTTCTTACTTTGGTTGGATCTTCTTTATAATAATAAACATTATATTCGGAAGAAGTAAATGGTTGAGAGTTTTGACTACAAGAATTCAAAACAACCGTCAGCATTACTAAAAATATTGCTTTTAACATCCTTTATTTATTTTCAATTTTTGACTAAATGTTTTCTTGTTCATAAAAAAGTCTTCCTCTCTATTTATTTCCGTTTATTTCACATGAAGAAAATAATAAACCTATTGCTAAAAAATACTTCATCATTTTAAATATTTGATTGTCTACTTTTGTTGTTATTGTAAGTTAACCAATAAATTTTGTCCAATCAAATACTCCTTAATTTGATTATTGAATAAAAATTTAGAATGTTCTCCATAAGGAAACAATTCAAACCTATCCTTTTTAAATAAATAATTCATTTTTTCATTCGTCTGAAACCAAATAGTATTGGGACTATAAGAAGAAACAAGGTTGTTGGAACTCACAGCACATTCTATAATAGCATCGTAACATTTTTTATCGTTAATGTATGAGGTTATTAAACAACCTCCATAACATATTTTGTTATTTAATAGATTATGATCAATGGAATCTTTTAAATAATAGATTTGCTTATTCCAATTTATTGCAGAAAACATAGTGTCATAAAACACAACCGTATAATCTTCTTCTGAAACGTTCAAACATTTAATTTCTATTCTAAAACCTGCGTAATTATCCTTAGAACATGACATGATTGTTAGAACAAACAGGGCTAAAAGATATTTATATTTCATGTAATTTCTTTTAATTGGAACTCTTTACCATTTTATTTCACCTCCTAATTTACGGCATAACCAAAGATCTTCAACCCTTGTTATCAAACATAAGAATAAAATTTAAAATTTGATCCGTTTCTTTTCGAGTATAAAATTCATAAGGAATAGATGATAATCGCTTTTTAATCAATTCAGTATCAAAAACCGAATCTGAATTACCTAATATTTCGATTTTTTCAACTAGAAGTGTTTTATCTTTTGTATTCAAACTCCACTGGACTAGAATTTTCCTAACATTCTTTTTTTCGAATTCAATTTCAGATAGTACTTTAGATAGGTTACTCTTAAATAAAAGTATGCCAACATAAGATTTCAGTCCAGAAAATTGTTGAAGTCTCAAAACCTCTTTTTGATCGTTTAACTTAATTAATGTGACTTTAGATGCCTCTATTATTTCGTCATCATCCCTTTTCAATACAAATTTATCTTGTCCAAATAAACTTGCAAAATTTGTAAAAATCAACAAGATCAATATTATTTTTCTCATGAAGGTTTTCTTGTGTTTCCTTTCAAATATAATTAAATATCAGCAGTTTCGTGAAAGGATTGCTCTCTAAAACATTTTAATACAATCCTAATATAATTAATCAACTGAAGCTAAATTGAAATCATTTATGTTCTTATTATTTTGTAAATTAAAAATATTATAGGTACAACTTACAGCTTTAAATGCATGTAAAAAAGACCTGAAATTTCTTAAAACCTACAGACAGTTATTGATTTTCATGTTCAATAAAAATTGAAGAAATAATAAAATAACTTATATTTAGCTAAAATAATATAAAACAACAATGGAAAATTACCCAAAAAGCCCCGAAATAACTGGGGAAATCACAAAATTACCAACATCATATTACTTAAAAGCGCTTTTAGCTGTTTTGGCCATTCTTTTATTTTTTGTCCTTTACTTTTCTTTCATTTACTTTTTGGTACAACTAAATATCACTGCATTTAATTACGACATTGGTCATGTAAACAAATTTACTCTTCTCGGAAAATTTGGAGCAGTAACCGGAAGTCTTATGTTACTCATTTTTTCTTTAAAGTTTATTTTTAAACTCAAAAATCATAAACCCGAAAACAGGATAAAATTAAGTAAGACGGAACACCCAAAAATTTGGGCATTTATCCTTAAAGTATGCGAAGAAACGAAAGCACCAAAACCCAAACACATTTACGTAGACCCCGATGTAAATGCCTATGTACGTTATACAAATACCTGGTTGAGTTTATTTTTACCCATCAAAAAAGAATTGACCATTGGACTTGGTTTAGTTTCCACGCTAAATATCTCGGAATTTAAGGCGGTTATGAGCCACGAATTTGGTCATTTTTCACAAAAAAGTATGACAATTGGTAGTTATATCATGTCGGCAAATACCATTATTCATGATATGATTTATACTAGAGATAGATGGGATGACTTACTTGACAAATGGAAGGGTTTAGATTTTAGAGTTTCGTTTATAGCCTGGATTATGACACCAATTATTTGGGTAATCCGACAAATATTGAGTTTATTTTATCAACTTCTGAATATAATGTATTCCCTGTTGTCTCAAGAAATGGAATTTAATGCGGACAAAGTTGCTGTGCAAACCAGCGGAAGTGACGCCATTGTTTCTGGATTGTGGAAACTTGAAAAAGCATTTGAACAATGGAACACTACGGTTAACAATATGTTTTTGGCTTCTAAAAACGGAAAATTCATTAACAATATTTATGGGCATTTGAATTATTCATGGTCAAATTTAACGCCAATTCACAACGATACAATTAGTAACTTACCAGAGCATAAATTTGGAGGAAAACACTTCTTTTCAAATTCTGAAAATACAAAGGTGAGCATGTATGCGAGTCACCCACCAAATAATTTAAGGGAAGAGAATGCCAAACATCCATATATAGAAAGTCCTATAAACGAAAATTCATCGTGGCTACTATTTGATCATCATGAAGCACTTCAACAAGAATTAACTACACTTATTTACAAGCAATATTTCCATAAAGAGCCACAAACTTATATTAGTTTTGATGAATTTCAAACCTTTATTCAACAAGAAGAAGGTGACAAAGCCTTGTTTGAAGAATACCACAATTCTTTCAATTCTAGGTATTTATTAATTCCGAAAATTGAACATTTGAAAGAAAAAGCAATTCTTATTGGAGTTGAAACAGACCCATATTTTGATGAACTTAAAGCTGAGGCGAAAATATTGAATAATCCCGTTCTAGAAATTCAAAATAAATTACAAGATGTTAATGATTGGTTCAACAAAATAAAAGATTTTAAAACCATAGAATATAATGATAAATCTTATTCTAAAAAGGATTTGGAAAACCTCTATCATTTGCTTCAAAAAGATATGGAAGATTTGTTTAGAGAGCAATTTATTGAATGGGATATCAAATTCTTTGCATCCCATTATGCCTTAGCAAAGGCCAATGGTAATGAAGAAGAATATCATAACTTAATTCAACAGCAGTATCATATTGATCATTTCAGTAAGACAATAATGCATATACATGGCTCTATTATTCAAGAAATAAATCATATCCAAACCAAAGAAGACGTTGAAGACAGTGATTTAATTGTTCTTAAGACCAAAGTGAATAATTTATTCTATAAACTCAATACGGTATTTAGTGAATTGTTTTCTGAATCTCCATTCGTGCCTTTACCAAACCTTACAACGCTAGATGAATTGAAGGCAGCCTTAATTGATGGTGGTGAATTCAAAAAACGAACAGGAGATATTTTTAAAGATGGTCAATTTGATGAAATGATGCTCAAAATGGAACAATCAATTCAACTTTGCGATCGAGTATCCAAGAAAAACCTCCAAAGCATCTTAGTATTACATAAACAGCTTTATAAGCACATTGAATAATATCCATTAAAACTCAAAATCCATTTAGAAACATTAAACATGTTTCCAAATGGATTCTGTATCTGAAAAAGGTTGCCCTTTTACACGAATTTGCTCCTTAGAGACAGGGTGGATAAATGCAATTTTGTATGAATGTAAACAAATAGATTTATCTCTGTTCGGTCGTTTTGCACCGTATTTTAAATCCCCTTTTATAATAGAACCTATGGCTGACAATTGCGATCTTATTTGATGATGTCTCCCAGTAAACAATTCTATTTCAAGCACCGTAAATCGATCTAAGGCTTTAAATGTAGTATATTTTAGCTTTGCTTTTTTAGAATTCCTTTTCTCTTCTATTGAAGCATATGATTTATTTTGTTGTGGGTTCCTAAGCAAATAATGCTCTAGGGTACCTGAATCGGTTTTAGGCGCTTTTTCAACAACGGCCAAATACGTTTTATCAACATCTCTATTCTGAAACATGGCATTCATTCGAGTAAGTGCTTTACTCGTTTTTGCCAAAACAACCAACCCACTTGTTGGTCTGTCTAGTCTATGAATAAGCCCTAAATACACATTTCCAGGTTTGTTTTCCTTTACTTTAATGTATTGTTTTACATCATCCAACAGCGTAAGATCATCGGTTTTATCGCCTTGTGTCAAAAGCCCTGCCCTTTTATTAACAATAATCAGGTGGTTGTCTTCGTATTCTATTCTAAAGTTTTTCATTTAGTTTTTAAAAACACTTTTTTGATACATTACCCCAGCCTCAATTTTTACCGAAACATGATTTTCTTTTGGTGGAATTGGACATGAATATCCGTCTACATAAGCACAATACGGATTATAGGCCTTATTAAAATCGATCACCATTTTTGGTTTCACCTCATTCGTTTCAATATCTAAATAGCGTCCGCCACCATAACTTAAATTCCCAGATGTTTCGTCTGTAAACGGTAAAAAGTAATGCACATTTGTACCTACAGATTTAAATAAAATCAAGTTGTGATTTTTCTCTGATAAGTCAAAATTCAAAGTTCCAAATTTCAAATATGCTCGATCCTTTCCTGCCGAAGTTTTCATAATAATGGTATCCATCACATCAAAAGGTGTTAAATCGGCCTCAATTTGAAAGGTTTCACTGGTTTTAAAATATTTAAATCCAATAAACTTACTACGCTCTTCTTCAGTCCTAAACGGACCTTCATCTGATAAATGTTCGGAATGAATTTTATTTCTATAACGTTCTATAGATTTTTCATATTTAGAAAGTGGTCCTTTTTCACTTGTTGTGGAGCATGAAAACATGACAGCCAATAAACCAAAAATGATTGTTTTTTTCATTTACTTAATTTTTAAGTCCATTAATTTCTCTTTTCCTACAAAAGCTGTAAAATGATCTCCAATTTTTACTTGACCTACACCTGCTGGTGTTCCAGTAAAAATAAGGTCGCCTTTTTTTATGGTTACAAATTGAGAAACATAAGCAATAAAAGCATCCAAAGAAGTAATCATATCCGAAGTATTTCCTTTTTGAATGACTTCACCATGGTTTTCTAAAGAAAAATCAATGTTTTTCATATCGAAATTTTCCTTTGAAATAAAACGTCCAACAGGTGCAGAATGGTCAAAGCCTTTAGCTATTTCCCAAGGCAAACCTTTTTCTTTACACTCGCTTTGTAAATCTCTCGCTGTAAAATCTAAACCGACACTCAATTCAGAGTAGTATTTGTGGGCAAATTTCTCCGAAATGTGTTTTCCTACTTTGTCAATTTTAACAACAACTTCCAATTCATAATGGATGTTAGAAGAAAAGTTAGGCAAATACATTTCTGGTTTATTATTCAACCAAGAATTGTCTGGTTTAATAAAAAATAAAGGCTTTTCTGGAACTTGATTATTTAGTTCTTCGATATGTTTTTGGTAATTTCTACCAATACAAATAATTTTCATGCGTTATTTCTGTTCTATCCAATGTGTTATTGCCGTATCTAACGGGTTGGTTCTTGGAGGAATAATTTTAGCTATAAAACCGTTTTCATCAATCAAATATTTCTGAAAATTCCAAGAAACTTTCGAATCTGCAACTTTATTCAGCGATTTGTTTGTTAAATAGGAATAAACGGGATCTTGAGATTCCTCTTTTTTCACTTTTATTTTTGACATTAAAGGAAAAGTAACACCATAATTCGATGTACAAAATTGAACAATCTCTTTGTTGTTTCCAGGTTCCTGACTCATAAAGTCATTACTTGGAAAACCAATAATTTCAAAATTTTCAGATTTATATTTTTCGTATAAACTCTGTAAGTCTTTATATTGTGGTGTTAATCCACATTTAGAAGCTGTGTTTACAATCATAACCTTTTTCCCTTTTAAAGTCGAAAAGTCAAAGTATTCATCTTCTATTGTTTTCACTTTGGTGAATTGATGGATGGAATAATCCGAATCAATTTTTGTTTTTTTGAAGGTCTGAGGTTCATTTGAACATGAAAAGGCAGCACCAAAAAACATAATGGCACTTGCAATTTTTAGAAATTTTTTATTCATCTTCTTTTTTCTCCTCTTTTTTCTTTAACCATAAATTCACTCCTCGCCCAGCCGAATAAATTTCGTTTCTTGCCGACATTGGTGTTTGTTTATAAACTACCAATTCACTTTCCTCAACATCTTTGGCATCATCATCTATTCGAATGGCTCCAATGTTCATTCCATGTGACAAAATTTTGTCTACAGCATCATTTTTCGAAAAATTCACTACGTAGGGCAGACTACACAATTTCCCATCGGTTTTACCAACAATTAATTTAACCGAAGATCCTTTAGCAATTTTTTGCCCTTGTTTTAATGATTCTCCATTCATTTGTACATCAAGTATAACAAAATCAGCAATGTCTTTTTTATACTCTAATGTTTCTATATGAAAACCTGTTGCACGGGCGTGGTTCACCATACGACGCACACTTACATCTTTCAATTTTGGAAGAGTAACAAATCCTGGACTCGATGGATTTAAAGTAATATAAACTTTTCTTCCATCTTTAACCTGTGCGTGTGCCAGTGGCAATTGCTCAATAACACCGCCTGGCTTAATTTTAGGATTATAAGCTCCTGAATCTATAATCTCATACCTCAATCCACTTTCGTTAATTAATTTCGCCAACTCACCTTCGTTTAAGTTCACTAAATCTGGTACTTTCACGGTATCTCCATGGTGGCTATAAATTGATAAAAACTTAAGGCCTAAAAAAGATAGAAAAACAAAAAGCACAACGGCTATACACAGTTGAATAATAACTTTTTTGAATTGAATAGATTTCATACGTCGGGTTCTGATATTTGAAAAATACAAAAACCTGATGTTTTAAGATCAGGTTTTTAGGTAATGATAAATTTTTTATTAAGATTTTACACGTTCCATGTAAGCCTTATTACTTGTATCAACTTTTATTTTGTCTCCTTCATTAATAAACAAAGGCACCATAATTCGTGCTCCAGTTTCAATAATTGCTGGCTTTGTTGCGTTTGTTGCCGTATTTCCTTTCACACCTGGTTCAGTTTCTGTAATTTCTACAACAACGGATGCTGGCATATCTACTGCTAATGGAGAACCATCTTCAGAATTTAATTGTACAGTTACTACTTCACCTTCTTTCATCAATTCATGTCCATCAATGATTTCTGGTTGTAAAGTAATTTGGTTATAATCTTCTACATTCATAAAATGTAAAGATTCTCCATCGTTATACAAGTATTGAAATTTATGAGTCTCTACACGAACAACATCAATTTTGTGTCCAGAAGGAAAAGTTTTATCTAAAACCTTACCAGAAGTTACACTTTTAATTTTTGTTCTTACAAAAGCAGGACCTTTACCTGGCTTCACGTGTAAAAATTCAACAATCTTAAAAATATCTGAATTGATACGGATACATAATCCGTTTTTAATGTCTGAAGTACTTGCCATTTTTTTCTTTTTTACTAATTTGAACTTCCTGTATATCCTTTCATAATACCACGTTTAGCATTACGAACGAAATTTATGATCATATCTCTTTCTGCCGAAACAGGTAATTCGGCTTCAATAAGTTCTATTGCTTTGTTTGTAGGGAATCCTGACTGGAAGATAATTCTATAAACATCTTGGATTTCAACAATTTTCTCTGGAGAAAAACCACGTCTTCTTAAACCAATAGAATTAATTCCAATAAAAGATAAAGGTTCCTTTGATGCTTTCACATAAGGTGGTACATCTTTTCTTACTAAAGAACCTCCACCAATCATTACATGCTCACCAATATTTACAAACTGGTGAACAGCTGTAAGACCACCAATAATTGCAAAATCACCAATAGTTACATGTCCTGCCAAGGCAACATTATTTACAATAACGCAATTGTTTCCAATAAAGCAATCGTGGGCAACATGCGAATAAGCCATGAGTAAACAGTTTTCTCCAACTACGGTTTTACCCGAATAGTTAGTCCCTCGGTTTATTGTTACACATTCTCTAATGGTTGTATTGTCTCCAATAACTGCTATTGAATCTTCTCCACCAAATTTTAAGTCTTGAGGAATTGCTGAAATTACGGCTCCTGGAAAAATGCGTACATTTTTTCCAATTCTTGCCCCTTCCATAATAGTAACATTAGATCCAATCCATGTTCCTTCACCTATTTCTACGTTTTTATGAATAGAAGTAAAAGGTTCTACAACAACGTTGTCTGCTATTTTGGCCTCGGGGTGTATATAAGCTAATGGCTGATTCATAGACTACTTTACTTTTTTAATTTGTGCCATTAATTCGGCTTGCATCACTAAGTTATTTCCTACGTATGCTTTTCCTCTCATCTGGCAAATTCCACGTCTTACCGGTTCTATTAATTCCAATTCAAAAATTAGAGTATCCCCAGGTAAAACCATTTTCTTAAACTTAACATTGTCAATTTTCAAGAAGTAAGTTAGGTAATTTTCTGGATCTGGAACCTGTTTTAACACAAGAATTCCTCCAGCCTGAGCCATTGCCTCAACTTGTAGGACTCCAGGCATTACAGGTGCACCAGGAAAATGTCCATTAAAAAACTCCTCATTCATAGTTACATTTTTCAACCCAACTACTCTTGTTTCGTCTAATTCTAAAACTTTATCAACTAATAAAAATGGAGGTCTGTGCGGTAGAGTTTTCATAATCTCTACAATATCCATTACGGGTTCTTTGTTTATATCAAATTTAGACATGGATTTTTTTTCTTTTTCTATGATGTTTATAAGATGTTTTGCAAAATTTGTGTTTGGACCGTGTCCAGGTTTGGTAGCTATAATTCTACCTTTTATCGATTTTCCTACTAAGGCTAAATCTCCAATAATATCTAATAGTTTATGACGAGCAGGTTCATTAGAATATCTCAATTCTAAATTATTCAGAACACCTTCTGGTCTAACTTTCACTTTTTCTTTACCAAAATAGTGTCCTAAACGGGTCATTTCTTCGTCAGAGAGCTCTCTTTCAACAAAAACAATGGCATTATTTAAGTCACCGCCTTTTATGAGGTTATGTTCAATTAGAAGTTCAAGTTCATGCAAAAAGCAAAATGTTCTGGCATGAGCAAACTCTACTTCAAATTCAGATAAATGGTTCAAATGGGCATGTTGTGTATTTAATACTCTTGTCCCATAATCTACCATGGTTGTAA
>JBMYWP010000040.1:0-36589 GCA_049607525.1 Flavobacteriales bacterium | reverse complement strand
GTTTTTTCATCGATAACGTTTCTTGTTGTAACGTTATTTTAGGACGGGACATTCAGAACATAAAAAAAGTCCAATAACAAATCAGTTTGCTATTGGACTTTTTTTATTGTTTAACTCAACGTTATTCATTCATAGATTGAAGGAATTCGTCGTTGTTTTGAGTCGATTTTAATCTTACTTTTAAGAATTCCATAGCTTCTAATGGTTTCATATCGGCCATTAATCTACGTAATACCCACATGCGTTTCATGGCTACATCTCCAAGTAATAAGTTTTCTTTTCTAGTTCCAGAATTAACAAGGTCGATGGCAGGATAAGTTCTTCGCGTCGCAATTTTTCTATCCAACATCATTTCCATGTTACCTGTACCTTTAAATTCTTCAAAGATAATATCATCCATTTTAGAACCTGTTTCAACCAATGCAGTTGCAACAATTGTTAAAGATCCACCACCTTCAATATTTCTTGCTGCTCCAAAGAAACGTTTTGGTTTGTGTAAGGCATTTGCATCAATACCTCCAGAAAGAATTTTTCCCGATGCTGGCGATACAGTATTGTAAGCTCTTGCCAATCGAGTAATCGAGTCAAGAAGAATAACAACATCATGACCACATTCTACCATACGTTTGGCCTTTTCAAGCACAATATTTGCAACTTTTACATGCTTTTCAGCTGGCTCATCAAATGTAGAAGCAACAACTTCTCCATTTACAGTTCTGGCCATATCTGTAACCTCTTCAGGTCTTTCATCTACTAAAAGAACAATAAGGTAAGATTCTGGGTGATTTGCAGAAATGGCATTAGCCAATTCTTTAAGTAAAGTTGTTTTACCCGTTTTTGGTTGGGCTACAATCAATCCTCTTTGACCTTTTCCAATAGGTGAGAACAAATCAATAATTCGAGTTGCAATGGTTCCTCTTTTAGAAACAATATCAAATTTTTCGTTTGGGAACAATGGTGTTAAATGCTCAAAAGGAACACGGTCTCTAACAAAAGCAGGGTCTCTACCGTTAATTTTATCAACCTTAACAAGTGGGAAATATTTTTCACCTTCTTTTGGAGGTCTAATCTGTCCTTTAACAGTATCTCCAGTTTTTAATCCAAATAATTTTATTTGAGATTGTGAAACATAAATATCATCTGGAGAACTTAAATAATTGTAATCCGAAGATCTTAAAAATCCATAACCGTCTTGAATGATTTCTAAAACACCTTCGCTGGTTACTTGTCCTTCAAATTCAAAAGAAGCTTTATTGTTTTTATTTCTATTGTTGTTTTGTTTTCTTTTGTCTTTATCTAACCTATCGTTTGTTCTTTTGTTGTTTTGATGGCTAGGCGTATTTTTTTCTGGCGAAACAGTAGGTTGTTCTGCTGCCGGCGCCGCAGTGGTTTGGTTCGATTTAGATTCTCTAGAGTCTTTAAATCTTTGGTTTGTTTTAGGATCGCGTTTTTGTCGAGGATCTCTATCTCTTAAATGACGAGGATTCCTTGGTTTCTCTCTTAAAGGCGCTGCCTCAGTGGTTTCAGAAGGCGAGATTGGTCCTTTGTTTTCAATCTTATTCGGAATATTTCGCTCTCGCGTTTTATTCGTCATACTTGCAGCTTCCATGCTCGCAAGTATTTTCGGATTTATATTTGGTGCAATTCTAGGTTTACGAGGTTCCTCAGAATTTGGTTTTTGCTCTTTTTGTTTTTCTTTAGCCACATTAGGTTTCTCAGCTTTAACGCGAGCCGGTTTTTTTTCAGCAACCTTTGGTTTTTCTATTTTCTCTTTAACTACAGGCTTTTTTACAGGAGCAACAGGTTTTACTTTGTTTTCTGTTTTAGCTGGTGCAGGTTTTTTAGAAGTACTTTCTTTTTTTACCACTTTCTTAACTGGTGCAACCTTTTCTTCTGGAGTAGAAGTGTCTTTTAAAGAATTAAATACAGATTTAGCAATTTTTGGTTCAGCTGCTTGTTTATCTAATATTTGGTAAATTAAGTCCATTTTTTTTTGTTGCCTATATTTTGGAATATCCATTAATTTGGCAATTTTTTGTAATTCTGGTAAAAGTTTACCTTTAAGTTGAATAATGTCGTACATTCTATTTGGAAAATAAGTGCGTTATAGCATGTTTGAGAATCCTAGCAAGTAGGTTTAGATGTCTTAGAAATACACATCTGTATTGCAATTATACAATAATAATTTGGGATTCGTTCATATAAACTCAATAAAAATATTTTTATTACATATGTATTCTTGGTTTTTACTTTTAATGTGTATGCTAATTGCTGATTATGAGGGTTTGTAAATTTAATATGCACATTTGTTTTATTGTTCTTTTGTTGTAATAAATATTTAAGTTGGTTGATTTTGTTTTCTTGAAGTTTGTTGTATATGGCTTATATCCAGTTTGATGATTAGTTATTTTGATTTTGCGAATGAAGCAGTTAAGTATAAAATATTTGTTGAATAAAAAAGACAATGGTTTGCTGTAAATTATTCTAAATAACGTATTAAAATGTTTCAGCTTTACAGTTTAGTTAAAAAGAATTAGTTTTGAAGGTTAAATACAGAATATACAATGATTAATTATACAAAATACAGTTTAAACAACGGTTTAAAGGTTATTTTACATCAAGATAAGAGTAGTCCTATTGTTGCAGTTAATTTGCTTTATAACGTAGGTGCTAGAGATGAGAATCCCGAAAAAACTGGTTTTGCCCATTTATTTGAGCATTTAATGTTTGGAGGTTCGGTAAATATTGAAGATTACGATAGAGTTCTTGAACGTGTTGGTGGACAAAATAATGCTTTTACCAGTAACGATATTACAAACTACTATATAACCCTACCAAAAAACAATTTAGAAACCGCACTTTGGTTAGAAAGCGATAGAATGTTGAGCTTGGCATTTAGTGAAAAGAGTCTAGAGGTGCAACGTCAAGTTGTTATTGAAGAGTTTAAACAAAATTATCTGAATCAGCCTTACGGCGATACAAGTTTGCTCATTCGAGAATTAGCCTATAAAAAGCATCCTTACAGATGGGCAACCATAGGAAAAGAAATAGAACACATCGAAAATGCAACCATGGATGATGTGAAATCATTTTTTTATAAACATTATGCGCCAAATAATTGCATTTTAACTATATCTGGAGATTTTGATGAAGAGGAAGTAAAGGCAATGATTGATAAATATTTTGGTGATATTCCAAATAGGGAAATTGCACAAAGAAATTTACCAACAGAGCCAAAACAAACCGAAGCACGCTTTTTAGAGGTAGAAAGAAATGTTCCGGCTCATATGTTGTATAAAGCCTATCATATGGTTGGAAAACACCATAAAGATTACCCAGTTTGCGATTTAATTTCTGATATTCTTTCTCGCGGAGAAGCATCTGTTTTGAATATGGAATTGGTGAAAAATCAGAATATTTTCTCTCAAATAGACGCTTATGTTGGTGGATCTGACGACCCTGGATTGTTTTATATTGTTGGTCAAGTAAGTGATGGGGTTTCTTTAGAGGCTGCAAATACGGCTGTAGAAAAGGTTATAGATACATTTGTTGAGGCTTCTATTAGTCAAAAACAATTAACAAAGGTGATTAATAAGTTTGAAGTTGCTCATGTGTACCAATTGTCGTCTGTGTTGCATAAAGCTATGGAGTTAAGTTTTGCAGAACTCGCCGGAGATGCTCAATTTGTAAACAGCCATTTAGAAAAATACCGTTCTGTAGAAGTGTCAGATATTAAACGACTTTCGGAAGAGATATTTACCAAAGAAAATTGTTCAACCCTTTTTTACAAAGCAAAATGAGTTTAGATAGAACTATAATTCCAGCTCAAAACCCAATAGAAGCCCCTAAGTATTTAAATGCTGAGGTTCGTAGGTTGAAAAATAACACAAAATTGCATTTGTTTTCTAAAGAAGATGAATTGCTTTCTTCGGTAACCTTGAAATTTAACGGAGGGTTCACATCTACCAAAAATGGATTGGATCTCGGTTTATTAAAAAACTTAATACTTTCCGAAACAAAAAATTATCCTAACGCCTCTTTGAATGAGGAATTGGATTTTTATGGTGCCTATTTTCAGGTTGTTCCAAATTTCGAGAATGTTGAAATTCAAGTCATTTGTTTGAACAGATATTTACCAGAAGTTCTGGAATTGGTAAAGGAAATAATTACGAACGCTAAGTTTGTTGAATCTGATTTTAAAACTGAAGTTGAGAAAAAGAAACAACATTTTGAGGTTTCTAAAAAGAAGGTGTCTTATTTAGGTAAACAGGCTTTGCAAAATGCCTTATTTGGAGATGAACACATTTACGGTAAGCAAAGAGAAGTAGAGGATTATGAGAATATTTCGCTAGAAGATGTTTCTAATTTATACAATGGACTTCTAAAAAATAAACCATTCGAATTATTTCTTACAGGTAAATTTACACAAGAAGATATTGAATTGTGTGAGCGTTTATTAATTCCAGAAAACCCAGACGAAATACAAAATTTAAGATTGAATAATACCATTGTTCATAAAACGAATGTTGACAATGTTGTGGTTGATGAAGCCATGCAATCTTACGTAAGTGTTGGTTTTTCGTGTCCGAATAGTAGTCATCCAGATTATTTGAAATGGAAAGTTGTGAATACCATTTTAGGAGGATATTTTGGTTCTCGTTTAATGAAAAACATAAGAGAAGACAAGGGATATACTTACGGAATAGGTTCTCAACTTTTACATAGAAAAGATTCGGGGATGTTTAAGATTTCTACAGAAGTAGGTTCTGAACATGTAGAGGATACATTGAGACAAATTTATTATGAAATTAATTTGATGAAGACTGAATTAATTTCTGAAGATGAATTAAATCTTGTAAAAAACTATCTTTTAGGAAGTGTATTGCAATCCTCAGATGGTATTATGCAACAAGCAGCCATGTATAAAAATCTTTATTATCAAGGGTTTTCATGGGAACGTATGGAAATTTTTATTTCTACAATTAAAAACATTACGGCATCCGAAATTATGGAGTTGTCTAAAACCTTTTTCGAAGAAAATCAATTTGTACAAATTGTAGCTGGTGTTAAATACGAAGTTGAGAAGAAATAATTGGGATTATTCTTAAATCAATTCTAAAAATAAAAGTCTGTGTTTATTCCAATAAATACAGACTTTTTTTGTTATCTTGGAGCAATATTATAGGGTTTAAATATGGTTAATAAATCGAACGAATTAATACTAGAACAAACAACAAGCTTAGAGCAATTTAGTGATATGTGTAATGAAGTACAAGCTAATTTACTGGCTTGTGATAATTTACATGATTTAAATCAGCTGGTAAAAGTAGATGTTGTTAATTTTAGTCAACTCATTATTGCTTTGGGTGATTTGGAGCAGAAAAAAAATGACTCTAATGCTGAAATGTATTGGTTTAATTATTTGATTCCAAAAGCCTTTAAAACCTTATTTGTCTTCTCTAGTGAGTTGTTTTTTGAATCCTCGAAGGCGCTTTTGTATTTAAGTGAAAAGGAAATAAATAAAGACAAATGTGAAGATTTATTTTCAAAATCTTATGTGTTACTACTGAAATCCTTCGAAGAATTTGAAGTATTAAAACATCCCAGTCAATATACTGATCAACAAAACATAAAGGTAGAAGATGTTCTTAGGCATGAAGAAAACCCTTGGGATATTTTTAGAAACCAAATCCAAACCATCCAAAATCAAATTCAACTTCTTTACACAAGCTTTTCTAAGGCCGAAGATTTTAGCCGACTGTTTCTTTCTTTAAAGCAAATAATAGAAAGTCATGGAGGAGAAGTGATGAACAGTTGTAATGATTTAAAAGGCATAACAAATGCTCTGGCAGACGACTTAGAAAACAGAACAGATGTTAAACAAATTATTCAAACCATAGAAAAGCATCTCGAAAACGATTCATTGATTGATAAAACACATCAAAATTTCACGCAAAATTTAGATGTTGAAATGAATAAGTTCGAAAAAATTGAAATTCCCGAGAATTTTGAAAATGGAGAACTTGTGCTTACCACTTATGATCTCGAGCAATCCGTTCGAAAATGGTTAGACTACGAGGTGTTGTCTAATTTTATTGATTTGTGGGCTCTAAAAGATAATTTGAGAAACTATTTTCGATTGAGTTTAACACACGTTAAAAATAACCTGAAAATAAAATTAGAAAGTGATGATTTTTCAGATTTTGAAAACCTTTATGACAGTTTAAATAAACTGTTCGAACAAATAAAGTTTCATCAGAATAAAGAAGAAGATATCGTAAATCAGATCAATCAGTCTGTGTCTTCTCAACTTAAAATGGTGCAGTATTTTAAGCAATCTAACCCGCTGGAAGTTCCTCTGAAAAACAGTTTGAATTTAAAAGGAAGTGATGTCCTCAAAAAAATAAAAGGCTGGGTTTCTAAATGGACAAAACCGCTGCTAGAAACAAACCACATTCAACACGATTCCGAAATAGAAACGGCAACACAAAGCATTGCTTATCGGATGATGAAAGTAGAAAATGAACAATACGATTCTTTATTTTTAAACAAGAATTTTATAGGTGATTTGTTTTTGATTAAACGTCCGGTTTTGGAAGAGAAAATTGCAAACACCATTAATTTATGGAACCAAGGATTTAATCAATCTGCGTTAATTATTGGGAATCGACTTTCTGGGAAATCTACGTTTATGGATTATGTTTCTAAGCAACATTTTGGGAAAAGATTGTTGAGAATAGAACCACATTCAGAAATTATTGTTTCTGGAAGAAAAATAAAAATTTCTTGTACTCTTGAAGATGTATTGAGTGAGTTGAAAAAGCACGCCCGCCAAAATGATAGTGGTGCCATAGTTATTGATGATTTGGAGCAATGGAATTTCGATTCGTGTACGGTGCTAGAAAATGCACGAGCTTTAATCCGCTTTGTAGAATCAGAATCTGACCACACTTTTGTTATGGTGAGTTGTTCTCCGTTTATGAAAGATATTTTAGATAAACGCATTGGTTTTTCAAGATCTTTTAGCACCATTGTAGATGTTACGAAATCTAATGAAAGTGAAATTGTTCAGGCCATTCAAATGAGACACGGCGCTTCGCATAAACATTTGTATAATGAAAAAATGGAACAGCTTACAACGTCTCAAATGCATAAAATTATAAGAAAACAAATCCGTAGAAACGACTATAATTTAGGCGAAATTTTACAAGCTTGGACGTATACAACGGTTGTAAAAGATTATAATAAAGTAGTGATTTCTGGTAACTATTCAGATTTTCCTAATTTTTTCACGGCAGAAGAGTTGTTGGTTTTAAAACAGATTTATTTATACCGTGTTTCAAACGAATACAGGTTAAAAACCACAATGGGATTCGAAAAGGATTCTGAATTGAGGTCTGCAATAAAACGTTTGCTAAATACAAAAGTTCTCGAGCGTGGTGCACATGGTTTTTTATCAATTAACCCAATTGTGTTACAGGATGTTCAAAATATATTATTAAAACAAAATACTTTAGTTCAATAACATTATGATTGTAGAAAATACTTGGGTATTGTTTTTTAAGCTATTTCTTATTCTCTTGCTTATCTATTTGGGCATAAAATTAGCTGTCCGGATAAACCAAAGGCTTGTTTCTTCGGTTAAGAAACGGAACACCATTCGTATATGGTTGAGGCGAATAAAAGTAGTGTATAAACCCATTGCAGTAATTTTGCTGCTCATCAGCATTATTTCCATAAATTATATTGCCCACGGCCTAATTTTTCTAGGAATAGGAATTTTTGGATACAGCTATATAAAAAATTATTTGAGTGGTGTTTTATTTAAAATCAATCCGCTCACATCTGAAGGTGCTCGAATAATGATTGAGGATGTTGAAGGAGAAATCCAAAAATTTCTACCCCTGGGGTTAATTATTCATACTTCGGAAGGCGAACGCTTTATGCATTATTCCGAAATTGATAAAAAAGGCTTTTCAATAAATAGAAATACAGAAGGGGTACAAAGACAAAGTTTTTACATGAATAGCGATATTGATGTACAACAAGTTTTGGATGCCTTATTCGATAGCCCATTGGTGAATTTAAATCAAACGCCAGAAATTAGATTTCAAAAAGATTTAAACAAATACCGATTATTGCTTACCCTAGAAAAAGGTGTGCAAACCAATCAAATAATAAGATTTCTGAGTTCAAGAAATATTCATTTAGAACTCATTTAAACCAAACATTATGGAAATACTATCGTCATATAACGTCATTATTGGGGCTTCAATCATCATCATTTTATCTTTTCTGTTTAACGGAATTTCAAAACGGACAAACATTCCATCTGTACTTATGCTTATTGTTTTGGGTATCGGATTACAATATGGATTAAATGCCTATTTTGATGGAGCTAAACCCAATTTTTTCCCCATCCTAGAAATTTTGGGAATTGTAGGGTTAATTATGATTGTACTTGAAGCTTCTTTGGAGCTGGAATTAAAAAAAGAAAAACTCATACCCATTTTAAAATCTCTGCTCATTGCTTTGGTTGGGCTTATTGGTTCTACGTGGGTTGCGGCTCTAATTCTTCATCGTTTTATTCCAGAAATGACCATGTCTTCGGCTTGGATTTACGCTACTCCGCTTTCTATATTATCGAGTGCTATTATAATTCCTAGTGTAGTTGGTTTAAAAGAAGAAAAAAAAGAATTTCATATTTACGAAAGTACTTTTTCGGATATTTTAGGAATTATGCTCTTTTATTTTTTAACCGGAAAATTAAACCCCGACAGCGATACGTCTATTCAGAATTTCTCATTGAATATATTGTTGACCATTGTGGTGTCTTTAATTGCGAGTTATTTAATTATTTTAATTTTTCAGAAAATAAAAACACAAGTAAAACTCTTTCTTCTTATTGCCGTTCTGTTGTTATTATATGCCATAGGAAAACAATTACACCTATCGTCTTTAATTATTATTTTAATTTTTGGATTGGTGATTTCTAATATGAAATTGTTTTTTAGAGGTTTTCTGTCGAAATTTTTAGTGTACAAAAAAGCCCATCACATTTATCACGAATTACATACGCTTACAGCAGAAACAGCATTTGTTATTCGTACATTCTTCTTTGTAATATTTGGTTTAACCATTTCTATTGCCTCGCTTTGGAGTTTTCAAGTGGCCATGGTAAGTTTAATTATTATTGCTTCTATTTATATTATACGTTTTATTTTACTTCGTATTTTTATTGGAAAAGACATCTTACCGCAATTGTTTATAGCCCCAAGAGGATTAATAACGGTTCTATTGTTTTATGGAATTCCAGAAGAAGCCATTATTGATGGTTTTGAGCCAGGAATTTTGTTGTTTGTTATTATTGCTACAAGTTTAATTATGACTGGTGCTATGATTTCTAATAGTAAAAGAGCAAATAAATCTGTACAATCGGCCAGTTCTAATGATGTGGTTATTACAAGACAAAAAGCACCAGGTGTAGACTAATATCGAATCATAAAATCTTTCAACAACGTTTTGTAATCGTTGCTAAAAGCATTGTTTTTAGACGAATCTCTAACATGAATAATTTCTTCGGTTAGAGATTTGTCAGGTTTATGACGTGTAAGTTCAAACAATAATCGGTTTGGTTTTTTGTAATCTACAGGGTAAATAATACACTTTCTCGATAAAAAGAACTGTTGTATTTGCGCGTATTCAATGAGATTATTTCCTAAGTCGAAAGGCAAAATCATTGCAATTTTTCCTTTTTCGGAAAGCATTGTAGTCGACAAGTCGATGATGTCTTCTGGCGAAAGTGAATCTGTATGTTTAGCTCCTGTTAAAGCATCTGTTTTTGCTTTTGTGGAATTAATAAAAAACGGCGGATTAGAAATAATGTAATCGAATCGATTTTCGAAAGTGTAGGTTTTAATATCGGCACAAATAAAAGAAAGTCTATCGTTCCACTTTGTGTTTTTTGCATTATCTACGGCGTCTAGCACAGAACCTTCGTGAATATCAATACCTATAATTTGTGCATTTTGGTTTTTTTGAGCTTGCATTAAAGCTATCAATCCAGACCCTGTTCCAATATCCAATATAGAATTGCAAAGAAAAGTATCTGCCCAAGCACCTAGCATCATTCCGTCGGATCCTATCTTAAGTGCCGATCGGGAATCGTCTATTTGAAATTGTTTACAAGTAAAAATCTTTTTTTGCATGATGGATTATTTTTCGCTACAAAATTAGAACATTTGTAGATTAATATCTGTAATGAGGTATCTTTTCATACCAGTGATTCCCTTTTTATTTGATGAAATTTTGGGTTTATCTTAGTATATCTTCAATTAGTTAAGAATTTATTTGTAGGTAAAAGTCATGTTTTCAGGTGTTTTTAGTAAATTAGTAAAAGTTTTGTATACAAAAACAATTAAAAATTATTCAAAATGAGAAATCGAATATCAATTCTTTTAATCTTATTACCTTTATTGAGTTATGGTCAAACGTGGACAATTGATGCCGGTGACGATTTTGTCTTTTGCGATGGTGATGAAAATGTTCAACTTCAAGGGAGTGTAAATACGTTTAATGCAAGCGTTTCAGTAACGTGGGAAACGGAGTTTACAATTGGTTCAAATACATATTACGCCAATGATTTTCTGGATGATATACATGCTTTAAATCCGACGTTGTTGTCTAATATTCATGCTGTTTCCGAATTAACATTTTATATTAATGGAGAAGATACATTGGGTAACCAACAAATGGATTCTGTTACAGTTTCTGTTTCAAATTTTAACGCGATTTTACCTGACTATTTTTTCCATATCGAACAAGGGGACTCCGTTCAATTGCAAATAACTGCATCTGGAGGATTACCACCTTATACATATGAATGGTTACCGAATTATAACATAGTTGATAATACCGTTGAAAATCCAATCGCTTTTCCTGATTATTCAACAAATTATGAAGTGACTATTATAGATTCTAGAGGTTGCGTAGTACCTAGTAATTATTGCGATGTGAATGAAGTATATGTCTCACCTTTAAGTGTTACAGAAATAGAAAACAGTAATTTGAAATGGTATTTTGAAGGAGAGCAACTGCATGTTGAAACAAATCAATTTATTAATGAAGAAGTTTTGTTGTACGATGTTTGTGGGAAATTGGTTCATACCTATCAAATAACGGAAGATATTCTACAGGTTAATCTGTCTAATTTAGAAAAAGGGGCTTATTTTTTGAAATTTAAAGATGAAACTTTGAAATTCGTTTGGTAGATAGGTTTGGATTCAATTTTGGAGGCTTTTTAAGTGATCTTTGATCATTTCGGTAATTTTTAACTCAAAGAAATTAATTTTCTCCTTTATATTATTAATATATTTGTTCTTTAATAAATGGATGAATTTTCCATTTATACTTTGTTAATATTACGTGATTAGAACTTAATTTCATGACCCTAACTTTACCAAATAGTTTAACTTTAACAAAAGAAGACATCCTTTTGAGGTGTAATTCCATTTGCGATAATACCTTGATGGAAACACTGAACATAACATTTACAGATTGTACAGATACAAGTTTAGAGGCTAGTATGCCTGTTTCACCAAAAGTGCACCAACCTATGGGAATTTTACATGGTGGAGCAACCGCGGCATTAATTGAAACTGTTGGTTCTGCTGTGTCGGTTATGTTTATTAACCCAGAAACACATATTGTAAAGGGTATAGAAATTACGGTTAATCACTTAAAAAGTGTAAAGTCTGGAAATATTAGAGCCGTTGCTCACCCGATTCATGCAGGTCGATCTACGCATATTTTCCAGGTCGATGTTTTTAATGAAGACAACCAAAGAATTGCCTTTGGAAAGATGACGAACATGGTTTTAGAAAAACGATGATAAAAAATCGAATTGAACAGGCAATAGAATCAAAACAAGGGTTTGCCATTTGGTCTTATCCGAATGAAAATGCGTTGGAAATTCTTTTTGATGAGGCTTCTGGAAACGAGAAATTCGTAATGTTTCCGTTTGATGTTGATCGAGAAAAAGCTTATCAATATCAGAGTCAGAATACATATAAAGTGACTGAAAGTGAACTTCTGGAAGTAAACTATCATCAAATTAAAGATCAGATTGATACATTATCTGATAAAACGAATTATGTTAATGATTTTCATTCTTTTGTAAATGAGTTGAAATCCGATTCTCCAACGAGTAAGCTTGTATTGGCTCATGCTATTACCAAATCTATTTCTGTAAATCCATTTCAGTTTTTTGTAAATCTACATCAACAAAACAAAAAGCAATTTGTTTATCTGTTTTTCGACGGAACCGATACATTTTGGACTGCTGCAACGCCCGAAACTTTGGTAAAAGAAGAAAATGATGTTGTAGAAACCATGGCCTTGGCAGGAACAAAAATTCCAAATCAAACAGGTTCATTAAATTGGACAGACAAGGAGTATGAAGAACACCAGTTGGTTGTGGATTATATTGTGAATGAATTTTCGGACCTAGGTTTATCTTTGTCTTATCAACAAGAACCCAAAACTGTACAAGCAGGCTATGTTTGGCATTTGCAAACACCCATGAGTTGCAAGCTAAATGGATTAAATGTTTTACATTTGGCAAATCATTTACATCCGACTCCTGCCGTTTGCGGGACACCAAAACAAAAGGCCAAATCTTTTATTTTGGAACACGAACAAATGAATAGAGAATACTATTGTGGATTTGTTGGCCCTATGTCTAAGCAAAAGTCACATTTGTTTGTGAATTTACGCTGTGCCAAATTAAAAAATAGCTCGATTAAGGTTTTTGTAGGTGGAGGATTATTAAAAAACTCAGACTTAGAAAGTGAATGGGAGGAAACGATTAATAAGTCGAAAACCATTCTTTCTGTTTTATAAATTTATGAAATACGCTTCGAAACCCGTTGTAGAACTTATTGTTGGTCGTTTATTGGCTTCAAATATTTTGGATATTGTGATTTCTCCTGGTTCTAGAAATGCGCCTTTTATTCAAAGTTTTACCTCAAAACCTCAGTTTAATTGTTATTCTATTGTAGACGAAAGAGCCGCAGGGTTTTTTGCCCTCGGTATGGCTTTAAAAACAAAAAAGCCAACAGTTTTACTTTGTACTTCTGGTTCTGCATTGCTTAATTATTATCCGGCTGTAGCCGAAGCTTTTTATCAGAAAGTGCCATTAATTGTGCTGTCGGCAGATAGGCCAGAGTATTGTGTAGATCAAGGACAAGGACAAACCATTCGTCAAAATGGTGTATTGGATTTACACATTCAAAGTGCCATGAAAATTATTGGCGACCAAGATGAACAGACTTATCTAAACCAAATTGAGCAGGAGTTGCTAAAAAATATTGTGACCCAGAAATATACAGACCAACGTCCTTTTCATATTAATGTACATTTAGAAGAGCCTTTGTACGATTTGGTAGATCGATTCGATTTTGAGTTTTCTAAAGAACCTATTTCAGCAGAAAAAACAAACTTGGATGTTTCGGCTGAACTGAACGTTTGGGAGAATTCCACTAAAAAGCTTATTGTTTTAGGACAACATAATGTTGATTCGGAATTAGAACAGATGTTAAAAGCATTTGAGAAGAGATCGGATGTCATGATTTTATCGGAAACAACATCAAACATCACTTTAAATGAATCGGTTCAATCTATTGATGTTTTTCTGGAAAGTATAAAAGGAATAGAATCCAAATTTAAGCCCGATGTGTTGATTCAGTTTGGAGGAGCCATTATTTCGAAAAAAATAAAAACAGCATTAAAATCGTTTCAAATTGCAAATGTTTGGTCTATTCAACCAGATGGTGTACATCCAGATATCTATTTTTCGATTACAAAACGATTTAATATAGAACCTAAAATATTTTTAAAAGCATTTTTGAAAACAAGTATAGTCCGTTCAGATTATGCTCCTTTTTTGATGCAAAAGTATAATCTGGCCTTAGCCAAAAGGAATGAGTTTTTAAAAATTCCGGAATATGCCGATATACACATTTATAAAAATATTTTAAATAAATTACCAAAAGAAACTATAATTCATAGTGCAAATAGTTCGGTTATAAGGTACTTACAGCTTTATAAACATGAACACAACACATTTTATTGCAATAGAGGAACAAGTGGAATAGACGGTTCGAGTTCTACAGCTATAGGATTTGCGAGTCAAACCGAAAAACCCGTGTGTTTATTTACCGGCGATATTAGTTTCTTTTATGATTCGAATGCATTTTGGAACAATTACATTCCTCAAAAGTTTAAAGTGATTCTGATGAATAACGGTGGGGGAGATATTTTTAGAATTATTCCTGGAGCAAAGGATTCTTTTGCTCGAGAAAATTACTTTTCTACTGCTCACCAACTAAATGCAAAAGGCATTGCCAGTACATTTGGTTTAGACTATTATTCTTGTCAAAATTTAACGGAGTTAAATAAAGAGATTGATGCTGTATTGGCAAATGATAATCCGCTCATATTAGAAATACAAATCCCTGAAAAGGTAGGGCCAGAATCATTAAAATCGTTTTTTGAAACGGTAAGAAATAAAGAATAACTTAGAAAATATTAAGTTCAAACAACAAGCCTATGTCTAAAATAGTCTATACAGAAGAAGAACTTTTGGATCCTGTAAAAATATTAGGATTAAAAATGTCTACAGACCCTAGATGGGTAAATATTCAAGAAAAAAACATCGATTTTATATTAAACGACCATGCCTTTTGCGAACAAAAAGCAGCCAGTGCATGTATATCGTTAGTTGTTCGGTTTTGGGACCGAGAAGAGTTGGTAGATAAGGTAACACCAGTTGTTGCCGAAGAATGGGCTCATTTTGAAGCTGTATTGGCCGAAATGAAAAAAAGAGGTATTCCATTAAAACAACCAAAGAATGATCAGTACGTTCAAAAATTAATGAAATTTTGTCGTAAAAATTGTTCGGTAGAAATAAAAATGTTTGATGCCTTGTTGGTAAGTGCTTTAATTGAAGCACGTAGCTGCGAACGCTTCCGATTACTGTCTTTATATTGTTCTGATGTGGAATTAAGAAAGTTTTATTACGATTTTATGGTTTCGGAGGCTGCTCATTACACAATGTTTATTAAATTAGCAGAAACATACTTCCCAAAAGATGTTGTAAGAGCGCGTTGGAATGAATTTTTAGCCTACGAAGCGGAATTTTTACAAGAATATGTTGGGGAAGAAGGTAGAATGCACTAATTAATGATTTGTTCGTTATTCTACAATATACACCTTACTTTATGGAATATAACACACAATTATCTAAACTGATAATCCCAGAATATGGTCGAAATGTTCAACGTATGGTTGAATATTTATTGACAATTGAAGATAAAGAAAAAAGAAATCACCAAGCCAATGCGGTTATAGAGGTTATGGGTAACCTAAATCCTCATTTACGAGATGTACCTCATTACAAACACAAACTTTGGGATCACCTTTTTATAATGTCCAATTTTGAGTTGGATGTAGATACGCCTTACGAAAAACCAGAACAAGAGGAATTGGCAAAAAAACCTGAGCCAATGGCTTATCCTCAAAGCAAAATTAGATTGAGGCATTTTGGGAAAAATGTTTTGAAAATGATTGATAAAGCCGTTGCAATTGAAGATGAGGAAGTTCAAAGAGAAATGATGATTGCCATTTGTAATCATATGAAAAAATCTTACGTGGCTTGGAATAATTCTTCTGTAGAGGACAGCGTTATTGTTTCTCAGTTTAATAAAATGGCAGATGGGAAAATTGAAATGACTGAAGATGTCAAGCTTAGTTATGTAGAATTTAACGCTAAAAAACGAAAAAACAACTCAAATAATAACAATTCAAAGCAACATAACCACAAAAGAAGACGTTAATTCTTTTGAGATTATGTATTTATTAAAAAAAGCCATCTTGTTTGAGATGGCTTTTTTTGATGTGAAAAATTAAGATATATTTGAGTAATAAAAATGGCATTTTAAATGAATATTTTACCAGACTTTAAGTATCCTAAAAACAGCTTTTTATCAGTAATAATTGAGCGATTATTGAATGGTGGTAGCCCTTTGCAAAACTTGTTTTCTAAGGCAAAGCTAACAAGCGATATAAAAAATGTAGTCTATCTTAATTGGATGGTGCCCTATGAAAAAGTAGAACATTTAATTCCTGAAGGTTTACATGTAGAGGTTTATGACAGAAAGGTTTTACTGACTATTCTTAATTACAATCATGGGAACTTTAGACCAAAGTCTCTAGATCCTATAAAGTTTATTTTTGGATCGCCAAATCAGAGCAATTGGCGTTTGTATTTAAAATCTGAGTATCGAGAAAACAAAACTTCTGATGTTCTATTTTTAACCAACGTATTGAGTAGTTTTTTCTACACTTTCGGAAGTCGTTTTTTTAGTCAAATCTTAAAAGCCCATTGGCCGAAATATTTTCATCATAAAAAGAACGGAATCCATTATCATACTAAAATACATGGTGAAAGGAGTAATGCTCCCCATTTGGAAGTAAACTTAGCCGAAAAAGAAAATTGGCAAATTCCAGAGGCTTTTTATGGGATTTCTAAAGATGTAAATACACTTTTAAAAACTATATGTTATCAAGATGCTGCTTTTACAAAAGTGGATAATCAAGTGTTGGCAGAAGCTAAAATTCGATTAGATTTCGATTTGGAGACGATAAAACCCTTAGTTTTAAACAGTATAAAAAGTGAAACTTTACAAGATCTTATTCAAGATTCTATTTGTTTTGCTTTTGTAATTCCCAAGTTAAAATTCTACTCCTTAGGAGAAAAATTACTAAAGACATGAAAATATTTGATTTTAAAGAAGCGGGAATGAAAGTTTACTTGGGTGTTTTTGTGGTTATCTTAATGAATATGTCACCTCCTGCAATTGCTCAAGAAAATACATATGGAATATTAAAGCGTAAATTCGATTTGAGTCCATTAACAACACATTATGATACTATTGTTTCGGGGTTTTCTTTATTGGAATCAAAGCTTACAAAATCTATGAAATTGGATACTTTGACAAAGCATTTAACCTGTGAAACAAGTAATATTATAATGGTACAACAGGAAGAAGAAAAAGATACATTAATTAACATTTCGAGATATTCATCTTATCTATTCAATAAAAACATAACATTTGTATTTAATTTAGACTCCTTACTTGTAGCAAAAATATTTCACGGGAAATTAGAACCTAAAGAAATAGTGTTATACAATGTGTTGGGACAAATAGAAACTAATTTTATGAATAACAACGGGATTTGGAGTCAGTATATGGGTTCTGAAAAAAAGGAATTCCTTGGTAAATTGGAATCTTACGAAATGATTGCTGGATTGTACCAACTTCCAAAATATAAAAACTTATTTAATGAAAATAATTGATATAATAATAGGAGCTTTGTTAGTTAACGCCATGCCTCATTTGGTTTTTGGTCAAACAAAAGCTCACTTTTTGGGGTTATTTGGGTATAAACCAAGTGGAAATATCCTGTATGCCGTATTGCAAATGTTGGCTTCGGTTGCACTCTATATTTACGAATATAGTATAGAAGAATTACTAAACAACGGAATATTTATTGGTGGGTTAACCGTACTTGTTCTCTATTTTATATTTGGTGATTTTATGGTTCGGTTTTACAAATCAAAAAAGTGAAAAATACCCAGGGTATTCTTTAAGAATATAAAATTCATTACTTTTAAAAAAAAATAAATATGATGAAGTATAAAAATAGTAAGATCTAATCAGCAGTGTCCAAAGGTGAATTTAATTCACAACAATAAGTCAGTCAGATAAATAATAAAAAAAAATACAGTTATGAGTAAAATATTTTTTACATCAGACCATCACTTTGGACATAAAAACATTATTAAATTTTCGGAACGTCCGTTTAGTTCAATTAGCGAAATGGATGAAGAACTTGTTCGAAGGTGGAATGAAAAAGTAGGGCCCGAGGATGAAGTCTATCATTTATGAGATGTTGGTTTATCCTCTTCAGGAAAACTAAGGAAACTTTTAGAAAGACTCAATGGTAAGATATACTTAATCAACGGAAATCACGAAAAGTCAGCTCAAGCCTGTCATACTCGATTCGAATGGATGAAGGACTATCACGAATTGATTGTTAAAGATGATGAGTTTGAAAGAGGTGAACAGATGATTGTTTTGTTTCATTACGCTATGCGAGAGTGGAATTCTTCGCATTGGGGAACGTATCATTTATATGGTCATTCTCATGGAACGTTAGCAGATGACCCAAATGCACTTTCTTTTGATATTGGTGTGGATTGTCATAATTTTTATCCCCTTTCATATGAAGAGGTAAAAGCCATTATGAAAACCAAATCATGGGAACCACCTTTTAAAAACGAAAACAGATAATATCCTTTTTCTATACAAGCTTCATAAAATGAGGCTTGTATTTTTGTTAAAAAAAAGTTTTTTTCGTTTTTTAATCAAAACCACTTTCAAGAATTGAAAATATGAGATTAATGAAATACATTTATAAAACAATTCTGTTTAGTTTAGGTATTGTATGTTTATATGCGCTTTTAGCATGCATTTGCTCGTTTATCACAGTAAATAATTTCTCAGTTGAAAATCGTAATCATTCCATATATTTAAATACAAATGGCGTTCATTTAGATCTTATTTTACCAATAGATTTGATAGATGAATCGTTGTTAAATGGTGTGAAATATAACAAACAAGATGCCTTTTTGTCTTTTGGTTGGGGCGATGAGAATTTTTATATTAATACACCAACTTGGGATGATTTAACCATTTCAAATGCTGTTGGAGCTTTGTTTTTAAAGAGTTCAACACTCATGCACGTAAGTCGCTATAGGCGGTATAATTCAAATTGGGTAGAGGTAAAAGTAAATGATAAGGAGTTACAAACAATAAACGGATTTATTAATACATCTTTTAAAAAGGATGAATTAGGTCGTAAATTACATTTAGAAAATGCTGGATATACCAAAACAGATGATTTTTATAAGGCATTAGGGAGTTATTCTTGTTTTAGGACGTGCAATTCTTGGACCAATGAAGCTTTTAAAGAAGGTGGTTTAAAAGCCTGTTTTTGGACGCCTTTTGATTTTGGTCTTCTGTGGAAATATGAATAAGGTATTGAAATCTGTTGTGTAATTAATTTGAATAAAAAGAATATGTTATCAGAAATATTAGAGCAATCAAAGAAAAATAAACAAATCATGTGTTTTTACCATTACAACGACGATGATTTTTGGTGTGGTTATGTAACAGACTATAATCAAGATTTGGTTTACATACAGCATTTAACAAAATATGGGTTTTTGGATGGTATTGTTGTTGAAAAAATAGACGGGTTAAAAAATATTGAGTTTGGTGATGATTATTCCAAGGCCATGCAATATTTGTCTAACAATACGGATAAAATAATCTCTGAACCCGAATTTAAATTCGAAATACCTACAACAGAAAATTGGCAACACGATGTGCTAAAACAATTGTTGGGCGAAAATAGATTGATCCGTTTAGAAATGAACAAATCGGATTATATTCATGGGTTTGTTGAGAAATTATCTGAAACGGAATTTATATTAAACCAAGTGGGGAAAATGGGAGAAGATGATTTTAAATCCGTATTCAAGATAGAAGATGTAACCGCCTTCCGATTAAACGAAATGGACGCAAGAAAACGATTATTGTTATATAATTGGAGGAAGTCTATTGATTGGTTGATTTAAGGTTAATGGAATAATGTAATTAGATGTTTGAAGTGTTATCTGATTGAAAATTAATATACAAATGAAAATAATGCACATTGGTTCTCTTATTATTCTTGTCGGACTCATCGTTTCTTTTTTGATAGATCCGGTATATTGGGTTCAAATACTTATTGTTTTGGGTTTAGAGTTGTTATGTCTTAGTTTAGTAAAAGAACTTGTATTAAAAAGGAAATCAATAAAGTTATTAGGTTTTAGTATTCTTGGTTTTTCAATACTGAATTTAATTCTACACCTTGATTTATTAGTACAAATACTTCAAGTGATAATAAATTTTCAATTGGATTATTCTTCATTTGGTCTTTTTGTTAAATTAAAACTGTGGTTTTTCTCAATGTATTGGTTTTTTTTTCAGAGCTTTTCACTGATTAAAAATCATGAAAATATAGATTTCTACGAGTACATGCGTTCTAATTCGTTTAGAATATTAGTGGTGATTGTATTGATATTTCTATTTTTAGAAATTCCATTATATGATACGCATCCATATATTACTGGAGACTATCATGGCCATTGTTTTTGGCAAGTTGGAATTCATTTCCATTAATTGAAAAAGTATTATGCTCAAATTAAGTAAAATTTGCCTTGTTTTTTATGGTATTTACCTTTTCGTTTATTTTTGGTATCATTTTGTGCCTTTACCTTTCATCCTATTATCCTTAATAGTGTCTATAATTTCAATATTAATTATGATGTTTTGGACGTTTTTGGCTATTTTGAAACAGAGAGATTGGAAAAGACGTTTTTTAACTCTATTTCTGTTTGCTTTACCGTTAATTGGTTTTCAATTGATTCGATCTATTGATTCTCAAAAGAAAGTGTTTTTTTCGGCAGCTAGTGATGGTGTCGTTAGTGGTTCCTGTATCACGTTTTACGAAAATAAAAAGATGGATTATTGTTCGTTAAGCTTAATAGGGGAATTTTGTTATCCTGGAACCTACGAATTTGAAAATAATACATTTTATGTCAACTATACCAATAATACTCCTCGGTTAAAGTCAACTAAAATGGTTATAAATGATTCTGAATTATGGTTTATTGATGAAAATAATGAAACTGAATATAAATTTGATGTAGATCTCTAAATTTAGATTTCATTATGACCAAAACTTTTATTTTTGAAATTCTTGGAATAAGTGTTTTATGGATTTAGGGGAAAATCATTTCCAGATTTATTAATATAATCCAAATTAATTGGAATTAAAGTGACTTGGTATTTATAGTATTGGAAACCTTGAATTAGGTATAAAAACATATCAATGAAAATTTAAATTATGAAAAACATCATTATTTTACTAAGTCTTATATTTCTGTCTTCTTGTCAAAACAAAAAAGTAAACTGTTTAAACCATTTTAAATTTCAAAACGCCCATGACAGTATTCCCATTGTCAATTTAGATTATATCCAAAATAGAGAAGATTATATTCAACAAATAAAAGATGCTTTTGATGAAGATTTGTGTCAAAAGTGTGAAATGGTAGATTATAAAATACCTTTTCTCTTCGATGGTATTCCAGGTCATTTGAAAGTTATGGCAGATTTTGAAACTCCAGATTGTGGCAATTGCCCTGTGCCAGTTAGAGAACGATTGTTGTATTTTGTTAGTATTAATACATCAGACCAATTATTGGTGAACTCCGAGCTTTTAGAAAAAGATAGTTTAGAAAATAATATTGTGAATTATCTTAATGGCATTGGTTCGGGAAATCAAGATAGTCCTGACCGTTATAATAAGTTCCATTTTCATGTTTATTGGTCTAAACAAGCAAATCCAGAGTATGTTAAGGAGATATTAGGAATTATAAGCAAAGCACATTTGAAGTTTGTAATTCAGAGAATAAATAAAGTTGGAGATATCTTTTGTCATTTAACAGAAAAAGAGCTTTACGTTTGGAAAGATTGGTATCCCTTAAAACTTGAATTGAGTTTTGGAACTAAATCATTCCCACCTCCGCTACCTCCAACGAATAATTAATCGCTCCTGAGGAGTTTCACTCGGTAACCAGTTTGTTAAGTCAAAACACTCAATAAATAACAGTTGGGTGTTTTTTGATTTAAGGCAAACAAGGTTAATTTGGTGAAACGAATTTTGAAATAGTTGCATAAACGGTCTTGTCTTTGGAATGCAACCAAGGAAATAATAATAAACCAATAGAATTATGGATTAATAAAGTTTACGATCAAAAACTAGAATATATTCATAACAATCCTGTTGCAGAAGGTTTTGTAGAAAAACCTTACTTTTGGAAATATTCTAGACAAGAAATTATATGTTAAATGATCATAGTTTACTTAAAGTTTCAGTAAATTGATATAACATACTTGCCACCGAGTAAAACTAGGCGGTAGCGAGGCATTATGGGTGGAGCATGTTCGATTAAAAAAAACTATGATACTATTTGACTATATTTATGTTAGTTTGAGAAATTTTTATATAAAATATGATTCTCTACCAGAACCAACTATTGTGGTATTATTAGGCGTTTTTGTTGAGATTCATGCTTTTATATTATCTCGGATTTTTGATTTTAGTTTTAATAAAAAAGAGATGATAATTTCAGCTATTATTTTGTCATCTATATTTGGAGGGTATTATCTTTTTAAAAATCCGATCCAAATTGTAAAGAAAATTGAAAAAGAGTCTAAACTATACAGAAAATTAATCAGTTCATATTTACTCATGAATATGATTATCTTATATGTGTTACATTTATGGTTAGGTAATTGGGTAATGTTATAAATTGGTTGGCAACACCAAAGGTGTTTTGGAATAAATGGTTCCTAATAAGGCATTGTCAATAAAACCAAGGGTTACCAAGTTATAGTTAAATGCTAACGAGAGTTATTTGTAATTATGAAATCAAAAGTCTAATTTGTATAATATCAAATTGTGCTTTTGGTTAAAAAGGTTCTAGGAAATTTCTAGCAAGATCGCACGTATAAGAAGTGTCAACGTATTAACGTGCAATCTTGCAAAAGGAGGATTTATCCGAGAGTTTAAAACCTAAACCCCAGCTACCTCCAACGAATAATTAATCGCTCCTGAGGAGTGTCACTCGGTAGCCAGTTTGTGAAGTCAAAACACTCAACAAATAACAGTTGGGTGTTTTTTGATTTAAGGTAAATATTCATAACAATCCTGTATCAGAAGGTTTTGTAGAAAAACCTTACTTTTGGAAATATTCTAGACAAGAAATTATATGTTAAATGATCAAAGTTTACTTAAAGTTTCAGTAAATTGATTTAACATACTTGCCACCGAGTAGAACTCGGCGGTAGCGAGGAATTATCTATCAAACAGATGATAATATCAAAGGCATTTCGGAATGAACGATTCCCAGGCAACACCCAAGATGTTTTGGAATAAACGTTTTTTATAAGAGATTGTCAACAAAACCAATTGGTATTAAGCTATGGCAAAAATGCTAACTAATGTTGTTGATAAGAATAAAACCAAGAGCCTAATTTTATTAAAATCAAACAAGACTTTTGGAAAAACATAGGTTTTAGAAAATTCCTAGCAAGGAAGTACGATTAAGAAGTGTTAATGTATTAATGTGTAATCTTGTTGAGATGGAATTTATTCTATAGTAAAAAAACTTAAAATTTGAGTGGGTTTTTATATGTACACAAATAATTGTTGTCTTCCTTTTTTCCATCAAAGGATAATCAAAATAATTTAGAAAATATAAGGCATAAAAAAAGCTTTTATTGAAAACAATAAAAGCTTTTTTGCTTAGGGAGCTTTACTGACCAGTTCTCCAACTTTTTAGTTGTAGATTGCATGATTTTTTTCTCATTTATTTCCTTTTTTGGGTTCGAAAATAGAATTCATACCATGAAGTAGACATAATAATGGTACGATACATATAATCTTCATCAGACTTGCGAATGTCAGTGAACTGGTGATTCATAAAAAAATGCATTCTTGTATAATTGTCGTGTAGAAAATTAATTTGTTCGAATATTTACATGGGATGTCTTTTTTTTACTAAATTTGAGTTTCAATTTAATACGAATGAAATTCAATGCATTTACATTATTAGAATTATTAATAACGTCTATTATAACTGGTGTCATTGGATTTATTGTCGTATTTTTTATTGATGATATGATCATCACTTCTAGTCATCTTCAAACAATACAAAAGCAGGAAGAAGATTTAGCATTATTTGATATGTTATTGGAAGACGATTTGTTTTTGACTGATACATTTTTTTTGGACTACACAAATCTTGTACTAAAAAAAGATATGGTAGATATATATTACCAAAAGGAAGAAACAAAGATTAATAGAATAGTAAACACAGATACAACCAAATTTCATTTACCAATTTCGGGATTGAATATTAAAAGAATGAATAAAAAAACGATTTTGGAAATTGAATATCTACTAGCAAGTGAAAAAGTAAAGGCATTTTACATCGATGAATCTGATTATTTAAAATAAGGTTATGGCATTTAATCCTAAATTAATACATCGAGTAGAGCGTAAACCAAAATCTTTGGATTTAACAGAGATGTTAAATCGTGATATCCGTTTTTCAAAAAACATTTCAAATAAGGATTTAGAGTATTTGTATGAGCAATTGTATATCCTTCTTGAATCAGGATTAGATTTACATTCGTCTATAGAGTTAATAATAGAAACTGCAGCAAAACGAAAATATCTTATTCAAATTTTAATACAAATAAAAAATATCATGCTCGATGGTAAATCTCTGTCGGAAAGTTTAGAGCTATCTGAAGCATTTACTCCTTTTGATTTCTTTGCCATAAAAATAGGGGAGAATAGTGGAAATCTCATTCAGGTGTTTAAAGATTTAAAAGATCATTATTCAAAACGTATTGCCACAAAGAGGTTAATCATTTCTTCTTTAACTTATCCAATAATTGTAATTACTTTTACCATAGGAGTTATTTTCTTTCTTATGACGTTTCTTGTTCCTATGTTTAAAGATATGTTTAAGCAAATTGGAGGAGAATTACCTGGTATTACCACATTTGTTATCGAAAGTTCTGAGTTTATAGAGCGTAATATTTGGGGCTTATTGTTGGGAATACTCTGTTTAGTTGTAAGTATCATTTATGTGAAAAAATTACCAAAAGTAAAACGAGTAGTCGATTACAGCTTAATCAAAATACCTTTTATTAAACGATTTGTATTAAAAACAAATGTTCTTAGGTTTTTACAGCTCTTACTGTTGTTGAATCGATCTTTTGTACCCATAATTGAAGCCTTAAATTTAATCCAGAAAAGCACTGGTTTTTTTCCGTTAAATGATGTCATCAATCAAATAAAAACGGATTTATTGGCAGGAGAATCTTTTTCTCAATCAATCCAGAAACATCCTATTTTTGAGCCAAAACTAACGGCTTTAATTCGAGTAGGGGAGGAAGGAAATAAATTACCTGATATTTATGAAAGACTGATTGATCAGTATCAAAAAGACATCAATCATTTAAATAAAGTACTTACCACATTTATAGAACCGTTTATTGTTTTATTTTTGGGGGTTATTGTCGCAATTGTATTAATATCCATGTATATGCCTTTGTTTAATATAAATTCAGGGGCAAGTTTTAACTAGATTAGTAATAAAAAATGAATAGAACAAAAAAATACAAAGCATTAAGTTTAATGGAAGTATTGGTGACCTTAGTTATTATCGGAATATTAACTTTAATAGCAATGCCTGCGCTTATGCCATTAATAGCCAATGCTAAATCTACAGAAGCTAAGATTCAACTTGGACATGTTTTGAAACTTCAAAAACTTTATAGATATAGTAATTCAAAATATTCTAAAGAATTATCTGCAATTGGTTTTGAACAGGGGAAATTGGTTGACCAAGATGGAAATGCGAATTATGAAATTAGTATTGAAAGTGCAACCTTAAATTCCTTTACGGCGAAAGCAACAGCAATTGTAGATTTTGATGGTGATGGAAATTTTAATGTTTGGATGATTGATCAGGATAATAAATTGGAAGAAATCTTACCAGACTAATGCAAACTTTAGTTTGGACGATTTATATTTTCACCCTTTTATATTGTTTATTTGACGATGTGAAAAACAGAGAAATCCACCTATATGCGTTAATTGTTTTAGGAGGCTCTAGTTTGTATTTGGGATACATTCAAATGCCGATTCAAAAGGTCTTTCTGTTGAATATGATGTCCAATGTATTGTTTTTAGGCCTGCAGTATTTAGGATTAATGATGTATCTACAGTTAAGGTATAAAGAAGGTAAAGTTTTATTCAAAAAATGGATCGGTATTGGCGATTTACTTTTCTTTTTAGTGATTCTTCCGAAGTATGATTTTAGCAGTTATCTGTTTATTTATTTAGGTTGCTTAATTTTTACAGCAATTATTTTCTTAGTGTACAAAACAAAATTAAAAACAATTCCATTGGCTGGATTGTCTGCTTTATTTATTGTTTTATTTGAATGTTATCAATGTTTATGAACCCAATATCAACATCAGTAAAAAATATTTTCAATGATCATTTCGTAAAGAAATATCGCAGCATTGCTTTTGATATTCAAGAAGAGGTTTTGTTTGTTTATTCATTCTCCCTTTCTCAAAAGGAAAAGGAAGAACTGGAAATCATACTCAATAAAACTCTAAAAGTTGAGTATATCGTTGAAAAAGAATACAACCGATTATTGGCTGAACACTATCCACATTTAACTTCATCCGAACAAAATAAAACCAGTAGTAAACAAGTCTTTTTGGCTTATTCTGAAAATGAAGATTTTATTAAAAAGATCATTAAAGAAGCTGAGTTTTTAGGAAGTAGTGATATCCATATTGAAATCTATGACCATCAGGCTAGAGTTCGAATGAGAATAAATGGAAGGTTAATAGAACGCTATCAAATCAAGTTATTGGAGTATCCATCGGTAATCAATAAGATAAAACTTAGAGCCAAACTGGATATTGCCGAAAAACGACTTCCGCAAGACGGTCGAATCTCCTTTAAAGAAGGGCAACAAGATTTTGATATTCGTGTTTCTACCTTGCCAACACTTTATGGTGAAAAGGCAGTTTTAAGATTGTTAACGAAAAATGATGAACTTATACGTTTGGATGGTTTAAGTTTTGATCAATTGCAAAGGGAACATTATTACGAAGGGATTCGTCATCACAGCGGTATTATACTGATTAGTGGCCCTACAGGATCTGGGAAAACCACCAGCCTATACGCTACATTAAAGCACCTAAATAAATCAAGAACAAACATATTAACCATAGAAGATCCTATTGAATATACACTCGATGGCGTGAATCAGGTTCAGTTAAGAGAAAATATTGGGTTAAACTTCGGACAAGCTTTAAGAACATTCCTAAGACAAGATCCAGATGTGATTATGGTTGGTGAAATTCGAGATGTTGATACCGCAAATATGGCTGTACGTGCTGCACTTACTGGGCATCTTGTTCTTTCTACCATTCATACAAACTCAGCAGAAGGAACGGTTTCAAGATTGATAGATATGGGAATTCCGTCTTATTTAATTGCAAGCACACTACGTTTAAGTGTTGCTCAACGTTTGGTAGGTCTACTTTGTCAGGAATGTAAAGAAGAAGAGACATTTGATTCCTCTCAGCTACCCTTAGGTTTTACTCCAAAAAGAACAATTAAAACGCACTTTCATTCTAAAGGTTGTGCTCAATGTAACTTTTCGGGCATTCAAAGTAGAAAAGCATTATATGAAATACTACCTATTAATGATGAGGTATCTGAAGCGATTAAGCTGAATAAGAAAATAAATGCCAATTATTCAAGGTTGTCTGAAAAGGCTTTTGAATTGTTTGAAGAAGGAAAAATAAGTTTCGACGAAGTATTTCCATTACTTTTGTTGGAGTAAACGATATTTGTTAGATTTTAAAGACCATATAAATGATAAATAGATTAATGCAATATATAATTGTTTTCCTGCTTCTTATAGCAGGGCCTAAATTGTATGCGCAAAACAAAACATCAAATAACTTAAATCAAAGCAAAGTTTTGCAGCAGCCCAATCGAATATTAACGATTCAAGCTCAACTTGATACTTTGGCAAAAACTCAACTTGGGTTACAGTCTAAAATGAATTTTAATTTTAGTCAGCTTAATATTAAAGAGTTGTTTAGGGAAATGGGTAGACGTTCTAAAATTAATATTGATGTAGATTCAAAAATTGATTATAAAGTGGTCAACAATTTCTCAAATGTAGAAGTTAAAGAAGTCCTTCTTTATTTATGTAAGCAATACCATTTAGATATAGAATTTACAGGATCTATTCTTCATATAAAACCATTCAAAAAAGCCATTGTCTACAAACCGAAAACCTTTGTAGCCCAATATAATAAATCAAAACAGCTCATTACACTGGATTTAAAAAGCGATACCCTATCTTTTGTATGTAAGAAAATAACAAATGAAACGGGGCAAAATATTGTACTAGAACCTGATGTTAGGGCACAAAAGGTAAGTGTTTATATCAAAGATTTACCCGTGTTTTCGGCCATAGAAAAACTGGCTTTAGCTAATGCTTTAGATGTGTTAAAGCAAGAAGATGGAACCGTAGTTTTAAGCAAAAAGGAAAAAACGACGCCACAAGCTAAGAACAATAGAGGAAATACATCAAGAACCAGAGGTCGAAAAAACTCAAAACTTCTTGTAAAAACAGATGAGAAAGCACCACATTTGATTGATCTAGATGCCAATGGAGCTCCATTGAATGATGTTATTCTAGAGCTTTTTGAACAAACAAAAACGAACTATTTTATTTATTCTAAACTCGATGGAAATGTCAATGTGAAAATTGAAAAAAAGACTTTACCATCCATCTTGGAATTGATTAGTAATAATACCAAATATTACTTTCAAGAAATTGATAGCAATACCATAAGCTACGGAGAACGAAGGGTAGAAGGTATTCGAATAAATAGAGTTATTCCTATTAAATATAGAGACGTTAAAGGATTGTTAGAGCATTTTCCATCAGATTTAGTAAAAGACATAGAAATAAAAGAGCATCCCGATCTTAATAGTTTGGTGGTAAGTGGATCTCAGAAAAATATTGATGAAGTCATTGATTTTCTATTTCAAATTGATCAGCCGATTCCTGTCATATTAATTGATGTGATCATTTTAGATTACTCGAACAATAAAAACCTTGAAACTGGAGTTAAGTTCGGTAACGCCGAAGAGCCCGTTGTTTCTGGAGGAACAATGTTTCCTGCAACGGATTATAACTTTAGTGCAAATTCAATCAATAAAATTCTAGGTTCTATTGGTCGATTTGATTTATTGAATCTTGGAGGTGTAAACCCTAATTTTTATGTTTCCTTGAAAGCTTTAGAAACAAATGGAATTATAGATATAAAATCAACACCTAAACTATCTGCCTTAAACGGAAAGGAAGCAACATTTACAAATGGTAGAGAAGAGTATTATTTGGTAGAACAAACCAACACCATAGGAACACAGAATCCTCAAATTCAAACCACTCAAAATTGGCAAAGTATAACGGCAAGTCTAGATATTAAAATTACACCTAGCGTATCTTTAAGTGGAGAGGTGACCTTAGATGTTTCGTTTACACAAACGAGTTTTACAGGTCGAATTGCACCAACAGCACCTCCTGGTGTTGCCGATCGGTCATTAACGTCAACCATCCGAGTGAGTGATGGAGATATGGTTCTTTTGGGTGGATTGGAAGAAGTTACGAAAAACGATTCTGGTTCAGGAGTTCCATTGTTATCAAGAATACCAATCCTAAAATGGTTTTTTAGTTCTCGAAAGAAATCTAAAAGCAATTCTAAATTACATGTGTTTATTAAACCAACGGTTTTATATTAAAGTATGTTAGGTTCATTATATAAACATAAAACATTTGCTCCCAAATCGTATTTTGTTCTCGAGGTGATCTATCATTCAAGAACGGAATATAAGATTTTTGTACATGAAATTCTGAGAAAGAAAGACGTATTTACAGCTTCATGTATTCTGGAATGCAATGAACTTGAGGAGGTATTAGAAAAACTAGGAGAGGCAAAATATGTAAGTCTTCATATTCGAGGAGTTGTTGTGCTTCATGAGTATTTTGAAATTGATGAAAATGACAGAGAACAATTTGATTTAGAACGGCACTTTACTTTTGGAGACATCAATACCTTCATCCTTTCACAGTATTTTGATGAAACAGGTTGCTCAGTTTACTTTGTACATAAAGAAATTGGTGAAACATGGATAAATCGTATTCTTGAGATAAAAAAGAATGTAAGTGAATTGTATATTGGAATAAATGAGTTGATACCTTATGTTCAAGGAAATCATATCCAAGAAAGTCAGTTTAATATCGGGCAAACAACCTTGAAATGGGATGGGCGTCAGGTCGAAAAATCTTTAGTTTTTGATGAACAAGCCCCTAGTCTAAAAGATTGCTTAGAAGAACCAGACTTCGATGAAAAATCTCTATTTGCAGTAAGTACAGTGTTTGCAGAATATTATAGATTAAATGATGTTCAGAGAATTTACAAACCATTAAACATTGAAAAGCTCAATACAGAAGGTTATTATATCCATCATTTTATTCGTAAAACAGCCATGTATTTTTTACCGAGTCTTCTCGTTGTTTTATTGATAAATTTCTTAGTTTTCACGAATTACAATGCAGAAGTAAATACTCTAAGAACAACGTTAAGTACAAACGAATATAAATGGAAATTATACGAGGATTTAAATGACAAATACGAGGCTAATAAATCCATGTTGGACCGAAAGGCAAAAGCAGGACTGTTGAGTTATTTTGCGGATCAATTGGCTTATTATAGACCTTATCAAATACAGTTTACATCTTTAAATTTAAAACCATTAACCGAAAAAGGACTTGAGTATAATGTAGAGCAAGGTGTGGTTGAGATTTCAGGCTTGAGCAAAAATCATAGTCAATACCAAGCTTGGCTTGATTTATTAAAACAAACAACATGGGTGAGTAAAATTGAGACGGTGGTTTATAAAAGGCATGAAAAATCGAAATCGACAGAATTTACTTTAAAACTGTATACAGCCTATGAATAATTCTAAACGATTATATGGATTTATTGCAGGTTGTACTTTGCTGATCATATTGGCTTGGGTATTTGCCATTCGGCCTACGGTTAACCTAAGCAGTGAAAGTGAATCCTTAAAAGAGAAGTTGAAAATAAATGCGAATATTGATAAAGAAATTGGGCATTTGCAAAATCTTCTGGCTCCATTAAAAGAGAAAGGGAATACCGTTGATTGGGAAGCATATAACCCGTTTGCATTATCAGAAATTACGAAATCTTGTAAAGAAACAAAAGTTAGAATTATAGAGTTTAAGCCTAGTTTATTCCAAGAATATCAGGAGTATAGAGCACATTTGTTTGAAATAGAATTAGAAGGCTCCTACGTTCGATTAACAAAAACACTTCGATCTTTAGAAGGGAAAACGGATTTGGGTGAAATTATATCATCTAAATACTTTATTTATAAAAACCGAAGAACAAAAAAACAAACCATCCGCCTTCTTATTTATTTACAGAAATTAGAATCAAAAAAAACATCAAATGAAAAATAGAAACCAACACATAGCCATTTTTAGTCGTTTTATCGGATTGTCCTTTCTCCTAGGTTTTCTATTAACATCTTGCACAGAGATTTTTGAAGGCGATTTAGATGACGATACATTTATTGTTATTACGCCAAATGCAGATTTAGAAACAACCAATACCCAAATTCAGTTTTTATGGCAAGAACTGGAAGATGCAACTTCATACAACCTACAAATTGTATCACCAAACTTTTCGAATATTACAAGTGTAGAACTCGATTCAAATATCATCGGAAAATCGTTTAAATTAACATTAAGTCCAGGAGAATATGAATGGAAACTCAAAGCACAAAATGCCATAACAGAGTCTAATACGGTAAAAGGAAAGATCTTTGTCGATTCTACGACAGATTTATCGGGTGCTACTGTGGTATTACTATCACCAAATGACAATGCATTACTTAATCAAACTCAGCAAACACTGAATTGGGAACCTATGTATAATGCAGATTTGTATGATTTTGAACTGAATCATTTAGATACAAATATCAATAAACCCGAACTTACAGATCCATTTATTGATATAGATTTTGCCTTTGATGGTAAATACACATGGAAAGTGACTGGTAAAAACACAAGTTCTTCCACAGAATCACAAACTTCGATAAGAACATTTATTATTGATACGTATGCCCCAGATTTACCAAGCCAATTTGATCCTGTGGACAGTGTTACCATTCCTCTTACTCAAGGTGGAGACTCTTTGGTAACTTTGCAATGGAAGGCAGAAATTAATCACAGTTCTGAAGCACCTATTGTTGATCGAATCCAAGTATCGAGTAGCAATGCTTTTCAGAATAGTAATCTAATTGTTAATCAAACCTTAGAAAATAATTCATCGGTAGATCGATTGATTAAAGTGAAAATTACGGAGGCTGGAATGTATTATTGGCGAGTAAAAAGTTCGGACAAAGCTGAAAACGATTCAGGTTACGCCACATCTCAGCGGTTTATCGTCAACTTTGTTTTATAATAGAATGTGACTTATGAAAAATAAATCGAAAGTCAGACTATTGGGAATTGCCGTTTTAGCGATTTGGTCATTGGTAATCTATCGTTTTGTTGATTTAACCGATCAAAATGACTTTGTAATGCCCCAAAAATCATTGAAAACATATAACAGTAGCCAACCAAAAGAAACGTTGACTCTGGAATATTTTTTAAATTATTCGGAGCCCTTTGCAGTTAATAAAACATATGAATTGGACAACGATAAAACACCAAAAGAAAATAAACCCAAGAAACCAACGGTGATTCCAAAGAAAATAGAATGGCCGAAGATAAAATTTATAGGTGTGATGTCTGGAGAAAGTTCAGATGAAAAGTCTTCTTTTTTTATTGAAATAGATGGTGAATTTACAACACTTGTGGCTCAGGATAGTATAGGAAATCTTAAAATATTAAATCTCAATCCAGATTCTCTATACTTCGAAAAAGAAAAGGAAAGAAAAGCGATATATCCTAAAAAATGATTAACCGATTTTTACATAAAACAAAAATTGGAAAAGTAAAGTTTTCGGGCTATGCATTAATTTATGCCTTGTTTATTTTGGTTTTGGTCTCCTTATTTTCTACGGTTTATTTAAATCTGTTTTATACCAATAAGAAAAGGCAATCCATGATTTTTATGAGGCAAGATTTAAGACGAGATACAAAAGAAGCTCTTCTAGAAATTATCAAAACAGATTTTCAAAAAGAAGGAACATATCAAAGTACAACATCACCTCATTCAAAATTCAACTATACACTTCAACCTTGGGGTGTTTTCAATCGTATAGAGGTTACTGGAAAACGCGATGTATTTACAGAACAATATTCTGCTTTATTGGGCCATGATATTCACACAGAAGAAATGCCATCTTTATATTTAGATCATTCAGAAGTTTTGAAAGTAGGAGGATTTACAAAGATTACAAAAAAAGCAATTGTGTCTCACAATGGAATAGAACGTTCGTATATCAATACACAATCAAAAGGGAACCCTACGTTGATAAATGGGGAATTGGTGAAACGAAAAAAACGAGCAAAACCTGTATTGCCAACATTTAATATTTTTAAATTCGAATCTACGTTAGCTTCAGAAATTGAAAAATCAAAAATTCAAGAATATGATCCAGCGAAAGATTATATAAACCCGTTTACAAACGAATTATTGATTCTTGAAATATCTCAAGGGCAAGAGATATCCTCACAAGTTAAAGGTCACATTAAACTTATTTCCAACGATTCGTTGGTTGTTAATGCACAATCAGATCTTAAACACGTACAACTTGTGGCTCCAAAGGTTCGAATAAAATCTCAAGTAATGGGAAATGCACAAATTTTTTCTGACCAATCAATTTTTATAGAAAATGATGTTCATTTAGAGTATCCTTCGGTCTTATTTTTGAAAACAGATAGTACATCATCACAAATAATCATTGAAGAAAACACAACGATTGAAGGCGTGGTTATTGGAAACAAACCCGTATTTGAACGCACATTGTCTTCTCAAATAGAATTTAGAAAAGGTTCAAAAATTATAGGACAAGTTTTAACAAAAAATATGAATACTCAGTTTAGCGGAAGTGTTTATGGATCTTCGTTTGTAAATACATTATTTTTAAATACAAAGTCGTCTATTTATACCAATCATTTATTAAATGCCACATTAGACATTACAAAACTTCCTGAAAAAAGATTAGGAATAGAGGTTGAGGAATTCACAGGCCAAGTTGGAATCATTCAATGGATAAACCATAACAGTTTATGATAAAGAAATTAATTAAAAAGGAATTCTATTTACAACGTAGATTAAACTTCAAGGCCGTTTCTTTGTTTGAAACTTTGATTAGTTTAACGCTTATCATTATAGCTTTTGTCATTTTGTCCCAAACCTTTTTTTGGGTAAAAGGGAATCAATTTGATGAAATTAAAAAACGCATTGAGATGAGGAATGAACGGGTGTTGGAGATGTGATGAGAATTCCTATATAGGTAGATGTATTAGGGTGTTTGAGGATTGGGTTTAGGGTTAAGTATTTTAAGTACAGGGGTGTGTAGGTTAATGAGGATTTTGCATTTGTTAAAACAACATACTTGTGTAATAAAATTAAGTCTTAAATTTTGTTAATTTCTATTGTGAAAAATAACTATTTAAATATATATTTGTATCTGATTGTTTGTGAATGCTAACTATTTTAATTCACTACTATATATTAATCCTAATAAATACAATTTTTTTGAAAAAAGTAAAGATATTATTCAATGTGATATTTCTTTTTGTAAGTCTATCCCTTTTTGCTCAAAATACTACATCTATTGTAGATTGTTCAACTGTATTAATATTACCCCAAGAAGATATTGATAATTCTATTACTGAAATTGACACAACTTTAGATATTACAATGGATAGTATTTGGACTGATCAAAATAACTTCAATATCATGTTTGTATTAGAGTTATCCGATACTTTAGACATAAATGGAGTGCATATTAAATTGGGGAACACATCTGGAGATAGTAATTTATTAAACTCCTTTTACAATTCTACTAATAATATAGATCTTGAAGATTTGATTTATGACAAATATTCGAATTTTTTAAATATTCAATCTGGTGAATTTACAGTTGATAGTTTGTTATTTTATGAAATAAAGATTGAAGATTTATCGGGAAATATACTATCTACATTTTCGGATACAATAAAAAAATAAATTCCAAAATTAATATATTATGAGGTTTAAATTAATATTATTGATCAGTTCATTATTTCTATTTATCCTGCAATTAAATGGACAGAAATTAAATAACAATTCCTGGAAATTTACAAAAGGATTTTGTGCACAAGGAAATACAATGGTTCAATGTGCCGGAAATGGTTGGGGACGTGCTGGATATGTATCTAAATCGGTATTAAAATCAAATGAAGACGGACGAATAGATATTACAGTTTCAGAAATCAATAAATATCATATGATTGGTTTGGGTAGAAATAGTACTTCTGGCCATTATTCACATATCGATTATGCTTTGTATATTTCTAAAAATCGATTAACAATTTATGAAAATGGGAGATATAAAGCAAAGATTTCGAATTTATCCTCTGGACATAAATTAGCTATTGTAAAAAAAGGAAATAAAATACAGTATTTACATAATGGTCGAGTGGTTTATTCTTCACGAACTTCAGTAAATAAAGATTTACAGATTTCCGCTTCTGCATATAGTAATGGGACTCGAATTCCCGAAATTACTTCAAGTTTTGAGAAAAAACCTCAAGAATTGTATACTAAAAATGAAATGTCATCACTGTCTTCATCTATAAAATGGCATGGAAAACATCAATATACTTATAGTTCAGATTTGTCTCAAGTTGTAACTACAGGAGACCGAAATGTTTTGTTGTCTGAGAATTATTTAGACATTAATAATAATGAACAAATTATTATTACTCCAAATTTGAATTCTTTTTTCACAAAATCTTCTATTGGTCGAAGGGTTAATGCTACAGTTGGTATAAAACGATATAAAGAAGGTGATTTTATTAATAGAGAACTTTCGATACATGATGTGAACTTTGGAATTTCGTTTGAAAGAACTTCTCGCGGTGAAAACAAAACTTTTATTGTCGATGAAGGAAGGATTGTTGGGGAGTTACCAAATTTTAACGAAAAGACAGAAGTTAGATTAAGAACAAAAAGTACAACCGTTTTTTTAGAAATGAAATTTGGTGGTCGTTATAAAGTCGTCTATGAAAAAGAAATTGAATATGATGGAGTAGAAGATAAGTATATTGTTTTTCAAGGAGCAAATCATAGGGATAATCCACTAATAGAAGTACAAGCTACAGGACTAAGTACTGTTAAAAATTACAATTTGGGATTCGAGCTTAATGGCGAGGAGGATTTATTGGCAAAATATGATAACAATATTGAAGATGTTTTATCAGAAACAGGTCAAAATAAAATTGGACACGTATTAAGTTGGACAAATTTATCAAATGTAAAAAGAGGTACTGAACACTCTGTGATTACTGGAAAACTTGAAGCTATAAAGGAATTAGGGTATGGATATGCTGAATCAGCGGAAATGTTTTCTCCAAAAGATGAATTCGCATTAGATTTTAAATATGATGGAGGAGAGTTTGAAATTGGATTTAAGGCTATGTTTCAGG
>JBMYWP010000039.1:0-36822 GCA_049607525.1 Flavobacteriales bacterium | reverse complement strand
TGGTTTTTATCTACGTTTATTTTTACAATCGCCATTTTATCTTCCATGCTTTCTTTTAGAGCAACAAGTTCTGGGGCAAGCATTTTACACGGTCCACACCAATCTGCAAAAAAATCGACTAATACTGGTTTATCTGAGGTTATGAGTTCTTGAAATTTATTCATGTTGATTTATTTTAATCTTTTTTTCAAAATTACTTTTTCTGATACCTCTTTTGTGTGACTTTTTTTACATTCCTTACAATTGGTGTTTAAGTTTATTAAACAGAAGTGGTTTTGTTGTTAGTGAATAAAAAAAAGCCTGTAATATAAATACTACAAGCTTTTTCGATTGAGAACAGCAGATCTACTAATATTGCTCTATTAAGTAGTTTATTAAATCTGTAGAAGTAACTATTCCTACCAATTTTTCGTCTTCCACTACTGGTAAGGCATGAAATTCTTTTGTTACCAATTCTTCGGCTACATCTTTTATTGTAGAAGTTGGGGCAATACAAACAGGGTTTCTTACCATAACCTGATCTAATGATAACATATCATAAATCGTTGTATCTACCTTATCTAAATCGTAATTGTCTACAAAGCTAATACGCATTAAGTCGGTTTTACTTAAAATTCCTTCAATTTTGTCTCCCGAAACAATAGGAATGTGTCTAACATTATTTTCCTTAAAAAGTAATTCCGCTTTAGCTAAACCTTCGTTTACTTGAAGTGTTATTAAGTCTTTAGACATGATTTTTGTAACAGATTCTCTCTTTTTCATAACGTTTATCGTTTTGTTTATTAGTTTTCTTATTTTCTACTGTAAATTTACGTTCGATAAGTCATCTGAAATAGATCTAAAATCATGTGTTTAGATGATTGATTTCAGTAATTATTTCAATTAATTTTTGTATATTATGTGGTTAAGAAAGCATTTGGTTAAATTCATTTTATTTACTCTTTTTATAACGAGTCAGTTTCTTTTTGCTTAAAAAAGATATATGCCTAACGGAGGGTTATTTACACCGAAAGGCGAAATTAAAGCACTCGTTGTTTTTGTTGGATTTTCTCATAACGTGTGGAATGGAACCGATTCAATTCCTTTTAATCACCAACCCTATGATCAATGGGACATAAAGAATGGTCAAGATCTTCCGCCTTATATTAATATGGAAACCGGAGAAATGGATATTTTTCATGATGAATTATCCGATTTTGATAAAAAGAGCGAATGGTATAACATCAGTTCCTATTATAATGAAATGTCTTTGGGGAAATTCAAATTTTTGGCCGATGTATTTAAAGATCCAAAAACCAATAGACCTGTACGAATAGACATAAACCCTAAAGGAGCCAAAGGAATTGCAACTTTGAATAAACGGGTTTTAGATGAAATTTACAATACCTATCCAGATTTTGATTGGGCAAAGTATGATCAACGTGAAAACAGTCCGAATTATTTGCGATCTACAAACGATACAAGATCCGATGGTAAGCCAGACTGCATTATTTTGGTTTATAGAAATGATGGTGGTATGCAAAAAAAAATATTTTCTAACCGACTCGGATGGGGGGGAGGTGTTGCAAGTAGCTATTTAAGAGGTTACAAATCGCCTTGGGAAAACATCAAGTTTGACAATACAGGATATACATTAAGTAGTGGAGATGGAAAGCGAAGCGAAAGTTTTGTTTGTATGTTTTTACACGAAATTGCTCATAAATTATATGATGCACCTCATTATAATGGAGCCAATGGTGCAATTGGGTGTTATTTTTTCTACCCCGACGCTGCTTACGGAATGATGAATCCAACAAATTTCACCAATTTATCGGCCAATGGATGGGAGCGATGGGCCTTAGGATGGATTAATCTCAATAAAAATAATCCCGATTTTTATCAAAGTATAGATTCCATTAATGGTAATACACATTCTTTTATAATTAGGGATTTTGTTTCTACAGGAGATGCGATAAGATTACCTATACCTCATTATCCAGGACAGTTTTTATGGTTAGAAAATCATCAAAATTATTCTAAAGTAGAAAGAGGGCCTTATACTGGACAAGTGTTAGCTAATACTGGTGAAGAAGTGCCAAAGTTAGAGTCGGGAATTTATGCTTATATAGAAAACTTAGGGCGAACAAGACATGACGTTCCTCGATATGGTTCTCGAAAAGAATCAAACGCCATTAGATTAATGAATGCAAACGGAAATTGGGATTATTCTCATTCTGGAGAAATTATTCAAAATTGGCAAACGTTTTACAATAACCCAGTTGTTGTACTTAAAAAGGAGAAGCGCAATATGTTTTCGGGTACCAATCCGTTTTTCCGATTTGTAGACAACTATGCTAAAGGTTGGAGTAACAGTAATAAGCCCGATGAAAATATTAAGTATTCATCGCATCACCATGGAGGGTATTTAGAAAGCACACCTTTTATTTTAGAAACAAATTGCAAGGATACAGTGGCGGTTTATGGGTTTTCTGGAGGTAGGAATGAGGCAACCAAAAACAAACTGAAATATAGAAATCCATTTTACCAAGACGGAGATGAATTATCTATTTCGGCTAAACATCCGATTTATGGTTTGAAAGTTTACGATAAAAGAAAAGGTCATTTATTTGCAACTCGCTTAAATGGAATGCGCATTTCTTTTCAAGCCATCGATAAAGATGCGTATTTGGTAAAAGTGACTTATAATGATTTTGTGGTGAAAACTTCTGGTCGTTGGTCTGGAGATTTGATGGTAAAAGAAAACTATATTAATAAGGATGAGTATAGTTTAATTTTAGATTCTAAAGTTACAGTAACACTTAATAAATCGGGGACTGTAAACAGGCATTTACCAACCCCTCAGGGCGACTTTATTAAACCTTCAGAACTGATGTTTGAAGAAAACGCAAAGATATTAATGAAAGAAAAATCGCGATTAATTATTGATGATGGAAGTACTTTACGAATTAAAAGTGGAGCCACCTTGGAAATGAAATCAGGATCTCGGATAATAACTAAAGGCAGTGGTCAGGTTATTATAGAGGAAGGTGCGGTCATTCAAAAAGAATCGGGAGCAAAAATAGTGATGTAAAGAAAAAGGTCGGATGAAAAATCCGACCTTTTTGTATTTCTCTTATTTAGAAAAGTACATATGAATTAAAGGATCATCTGTGCTAACAGCAAGCTCTAAATGGGTGTTGTTTAGTTTTTTTATAATAAATGTGCGCGTTTCATTTCTCAATTTAACAATTACCCTATTATTGTAAATACGCCAAGTTCCTTTTTCCGAAGTCTCAAAAGTACCTTCGTAAAACACACAAAATCCGTTCATATTGAACTGGTAATAATCTTTATTTATTGGGTAATTGACATGGTCTTCTTTTCCATTGATGGTAACCTTATTTAAAAACCATTTTTTCGCAAATAAAGCTTTAGAGAAACCTTGGTTTTCAGATGTTATTTTTGGTGTATCGGAATCTGAAAATGAAGGTAGAGTGATCAATAATGTCAAGAAAATAAAAAGCTGTTTCATGGTAAATGTTTTATTGTCAAAGTTAACTTATTATATGATTTGGTCAATAATTTGCAAAATTGTTTAGATATTTTTTTTATTTGAGGCTCAAAAGACATTAAAATCGTAATTTCGCGAGATGAATACAATTCAGATAGACGACCTACAGTTTAGGTATTATCTTTCAGAGAAAGAAATAGATCAACGCATTGAAAAGTTGGCTGGTATAATTCAATCGGATTATCAGGGGAAAACGCCTGTTTTTTTAGTTGTTTTGAATGGTGCTTTTCGTTTTGCTTCTAGACTGATGGATTACATAGATCTCACTTGTGAAATTCAATTTGTAAAAATGAGTTCTTATGAAGGTATTCAATCTACTGGAGAATTTAGTGAAATAAGTGGTTTAAATATCAATTTAGAACAGCGCGATGTCGTTTTAATTGAAGATATTGTTGATACTGGAAATACCATTGTAAAACTTTACGATATTCTTGGTGAAAAGAAATTAAAAAGTCTGAAAACCGCAAGTTTATTTTTGAAGCCCGAGGTTTACGATAAATCTATAACCATAGATTATGTAGCCATGGAAATTCCAAACAAATTTATTGTTGGTTATGGACTCGATTATAATCAGAAAGGTAGAAATTTAAACGATTTGTACCAGTTAAAAACAAAAGATATGTTAAATATTGTACTATTTGGACCTCCAGGAGCAGGGAAAGGAACTCAATCGGATAAATTAGTTGAAATCTTTGGATTAAAACATTTATCGACTGGAGATATCTTTAGATTCAACATGAAAAATAATACTGAATTAGGAATTAGAGCAAAATCTTTTATTGATAAAGGTGAATTGGTTCCTGATGAAATTACAATTGATATGTTGGAAGATGCTGTGAATAAAGAACCGAATGCAAAAGGGTTTATTTTTGATGGTTTCCCAAGAACTACATTTCAGGCAGAATCATTAGATAAATTTTTAACCTCGAAAGGGGAAGGAATTACTTTAATGTTAGCGTTAGAGGTTGAAGAAAACGAATTGATTTCTCGACTTTTAGAACGTGGTAAAACAAGTGGAAGACCAGATGATTCTAATGAAGAAGTTATTAAAAATAGAATTTCTGTTTACAACAAAGAAACAGCAGTTGTTCAAGATTTTTATGAAGCTCAAAACAAATACAAAGGTATTGACGGAATTGGTACCATTGAAGAAATTACAGCTCGATTAGAATCGGCTATTAACCTAGTAAACGCCTAAAAACCCATGTCGGTAGAAGGATCAAATTTTATAGATTACGTAAAGATTTTTTGTGCAGCTGGTAAAGGTGGTGCAGGATCTTCGCACTTTATGCGTTCTAAAGAAGATGCAAAAGGTGGACCCGATGGTGGTGATGGTGGACGTGGAGGTCATATCATTCTTCGTGGGAATAAACAAATGTGGACCTTATTACCTCTAAAGTTTAGAAAGCACATAAAAGCTGGAATTGGCGAAAACGGAGGAAGTAACCGAAAGCATGGTGGCGACGGTTGGGATGAAGTTATTGATGTACCCATCGGAACCATTGCAAAAGATGAAGAGACTGGAGAAACTATTTTTGAAATAAAAGAAGATGGTGAACTTCAAATTTTGCGTTATGGTGGATTAGGAGGTCGTGGAAACGATCACTTTAAATCACCAACAAACCAAGCTCCAAGATATGCTCAACCTGGAACACCAGGTCAACAAGGTTGGAATATTTTAGAACTTAAAGTTTTAGCCGATGTTGGATTGGTTGGTTTTCCAAATGCTGGAAAATCAACTTTATTAAGTGTTATTTCGGCGGCAAAACCTAAAATTGCCAATTACGCCTTTACAACCCTAGCTCCAAATCTTGGTGTTGTAAAATATAGAGAGGAATTTCAGTCGTTTATTATGGCAGATATTCCTGGGATTATTGAAGGTGCCAGCGAAGGAAAAGGTTTAGGATTTAGATTCTTACGCCACATTGAACGTAATGCTGTTTTGCTTTATATGATTCCTGCAGATTCTGATCATATTGGAAAAGAATTTGAAATCTTAAAATCGGAATTGGAAAAATACAACGAAGAACTTTTAGATAAGGAATTTGTTGTAGCCATTACAAAAGCCGATATGTTGGATGATGAACTTAAGGAAGCTCTGCAAGAGGAATGTCCAGAAGGTGTGGAGTTTATGTTTATTTCTTCGGTTGCCCAAGTTGGATTAACCGAATTGAAAGATAAACTCTGGGAGAAAATAAAAATTGCTAAAACAAAGGAACTCAATTAGTAGTTTTTAGTTGTTAGTGATTAGCTGTTAGTGATGAGTGCTGAAAATCAATTATCCCCTTGAGGGGATCATAGGGGTGTTGCAAGATTAGATTTGTCAATACATAGTTTAACATCCCCCTAGCCCCCTTCAAAGTGGGAGCGAATATCAAAACTTTGAAAAATCAATTATCCCCTTGAGGGGATCATAGGGGTGTTGCAAGATAGAATTTGTCAATACATAGTTTAACATCCCCCTAGCCCCCTTCAAAGGGGGGAGCGTATATCAATAAAAAAAAACGGTGAAAATTAATAATTTTCACCGTTTCTTGTTTATTTAATTTTAAAATGAATAGGAATTGTATATTTCATATTCACAGGTTTTCCACGCTGTTCTGCGGGCTTTATCTGCGGCAATGACTTAATCAATCGTTTTGCTTCTCGTTTTAGTTCTGGGTTTTCTCCACGTTCAAAAACAATGTCCTTTACACGTCCTGTTTTAGAAATAACGAACGACACATAAATCTTTTCTTGAATCCCCATTTCTCTAGGTATAGTAGGATAATTGAATTCATTTCTGATATGAGTATTCAATCCGTTTTCGAAGCAGGCTTTTTGTTCGTCAATGGTCTTTAAATTTTCACAGTTGTCAAAACGAGGAAGTTTTTCAACTCTAAAAAAAGGAACCGGAGTATTGTCTATAATTGGTTCAAAATCTTCTATAACTTCTAAACTATCAAAGTCTGTGAAAACATCTGATTCATCAATAACTAACTGAGGTGTCTTTTCTACAATTTCTCTAACTTCAATAATATCTTTAACCATTTTAAAAGCGTCTTGGTTCATTGCAAATACAGGCTTTGGTTTCGGTTTTGGAATTCGTCGAATTACATCGGGAAGCACTTCTTCTGGATCATTCGTTCCCATTCCAATTGGATCGGAAATGTCCAATTTTACTTTTTCCCATTCCAAATTAATAACGGTAATGGTACAACCTAAAGCAACCACCATTCCGATTAGAAAAAAACTCAGTTTCTTTTTTTCGAGATTTACATTTGGGTTTTTCTTTTTATTCATGTTGTTTCTTTTTTTTCACCGAGGTGAGTTTAAAAATCAGTTTCTAAATCTGTATAGATTTTGAATTCAAATTCGAAATGCAAAAATGTTTGAGTTTATGTTGCAACTGTTCAAGAGTTTATTGCATTACAGTTTAGATTATACAAATACAACACCAATTGTGAAATTTTATTGTTTTTTAACATAAAAATATTTGGATTTAACAATTACTTAATTTCACTAGCCTCTTTCGTTGATTTTTGATTGATAATTATTGGATTTAAAATCCGGACTAAAGAAATTACAATGTTTTGGTAAAAAGGAGGTTTATGGCCTTGCATAATTTTGTATATTCGCAATCGTATAAAAAATACAAAGCATTGAGTTTAAAGACTCATTTTATCATATATAAAAAAAACATTACAAATGGCGACAAGTAATTCAAAAATCATCTATACAAAAACAGATGAGGCTCCTGCTTTAGCAACGTATTCATTTTTACCAATTGTAAAGGCGTTTACATCTACTGCTGGTGTTGAAATTGAAACTAAAGATATTTCTTTGGCAGCAAGAATTTTGGCTGTATTTCCAGATTTCTTAACCGAAGATCAAAAAGTAAACGATGCGTTAGCAGAACTTGGAGAATTGGCAAAAAAACCAGAGGCTAATATCATCAAATTACCAAATATTAGTGCATCTATTCCTCAGTTAAAGGCGGCAATTTCAGAATTACAAGCCCAAGGATTTGCAATTCCAAATTATCCGGATGATGCAGAAACAGCAGAAGATAAAGACATTCAAAGTCGTTATAACAAAATAAAAGGTAGTGCTGTAAATCCAGTTTTACGTGAAGGAAACTCAGATCGTAGAGCTCCAAGAGCAGTAAAAAACTACGCAAAAAACAATCCTCACTCAATGGGTGCTTGGTCTGCCGATTCTAAATCGCATGTATCGAGTATGCCAGCTAACGATTTCTACGGTAGCGAAAAGTCTGTGACTATGTCTCATGCTACAGATGCAAAAATTGTATTCGAAGGAGAAAACGGAGAAACGGAAGTTTTAAAAGCGTCTCAACCTTTATTAGAAGGTGAAATAATTGATACAGCTGTATTGAGTTTATCTAGTCTAAAATCTTTCATTGAAGAAGAGATTGCAGATGCAAAGGCAAACAATATTCTATTTTCTTTACATATGAAAGCAACCATGATGAAGGTTTCTGACCCGATTATTTTTGGTGCTGTTGTAGAGGTATTCTTTAAAGATGTTTTAGAAAAACATGCTGCAGTTTTAGAATCTGTTGGTGTTGATGTAAACAACGGAATTGGAAGTCTGTATAATAAGTTGGATGAATTGGATGCTGACAAAAAAGCTGAGATTTTAGCCGATTTAGATGCTGTATATGCAAATCAACCGGCTTTAGCCATGGTAAATTCCGATAAAGGGATTACAAATTTACATGTGCCTAGTGATGTTATTATTGATGCATCTATGCCAGCAATGATTCGTACTTCTGGTCAAATGTGGAATGCCGAGGGTAATTTACAAGATACAAAAGCAGTCATTCCAGACCGTAGTTATTCTAGTATTTATCAAGCTACAATTGATTTCTGTAAAGAGAATGGTGCTTTCGATCCTACAAAAATGGGTTCTGTGTCTAACGTAGGTTTAATGGCTCAAAAAGCTGAAGAATACGGTTCTCACGACAAAACATTCCAATTAAAGGCGAATGGTGTTGTAAAGGTATACGATGCCAACCATGAAGTACTAATGGAACAATCTGTAGAAGCTGGAGACATTTTTAGAATGTGTCAAGTAAAAGATGCGCCTATCTTGGATTGGATTAAATTAGCAACTAACCGTGCAAAAGCAACAGGAAATCCAGCAGTATTTTGGTTAGATGAAGCACGTGCTCACGATGCTCAGTTGATTGAAAAAGTAAAAGCTTATTTACCTCAATTTGAAATAAGAGGATTAAATATTCGCATTCTTTCTCCAGAAAAAGCAACTCACTATACTTTAGATAGAGTTCAAAAAGGTTTAGATACCATTTCGGTAACAGGAAATGTTCTTAGAGATTATCTAACAGATCTTTTCCCTATTTTAGAATTAGGTACAAGTGCAAAAATGTTATCTATTGTTCCTTTAATGAATGGTGGTGGATTGTTTGAAACTGGTGCCGGAGGTTCTGCTCCTAAACACGTGCAACAATTTAACGAAGTAGGTTATTTACGTTGGGATTCTCTTGGTGAATTTTTAGCCTTGGCCGTTTCTCTTGAGCATTTAAGCGAAACAACAGATAATGCAAAAGCAAAAGTATTGGCAGATGCCTTAGATGAAGCTACAGATAAATTCTTAGCGAATGATAAATCTCCAGCGCGTAAGGTAGGACAAATTGATAACCGTGGTTCTCATTTCTACCTAGCACTATATTGGGCAGAAGCTTTAGCAAACCAAGATGCTGATGCAGAATTAAACGAAAAATTCCAATCGGTTTATCATGCCCTTTCTTCTGAAGAAACAACCATTATTGATGAATTAATTTCTGCACAAGGAAAAGCAGTTGACATTAAAGGATACTATTCGCCTTCAGATGATTTAGCAAGTGTTGCCATGAGACCAAGTGGAACATTTAATACGGTTTTAGAAAAAATATAACCTATTTTTTTAGATTTAATCATAAAGCCCTGTAAATTCAATTTACAGGGCTTTTTGTTGTAATGGCTTAATGATCTGTGCTTATCCTGTCCCATACATGGACACCTAAAGGGACAACGTACATAATATTACCCTTCACTATTTATTTACTCACAAAAAAATGTATATTTGTTTTGTGTCTTAAATCAAGGTGTTTCAGATTGCTTTTAAATCTAATATTCCACCTAAAATAGACATCATTATTTAAACGATATCATTATGCAAAAATATCAAATTTTTCTTTTTTCTTTTTTTCTTTGTGGCCTATCACAAGCTCAAATTGTACCCGACCAAACAGGTGATTATGGTGATGTAGAATATTTAATAAAAAATGTTCTTATTGAACCAACCGTTTCAGCACAAATGAATGTAACGAACATTAAGTTAAATGGCGTTGCAGTGCCTGCAGGTACACCAACATCCAATAATGAAATTGGTTACTTCTCTAATTTTTCTACGACTGCCACACCTACTGCCCCAGCACTTGGTTTTGGAGGGTTTGGTACAGGGTTGTTTATGGCGACTGGAGGTTCTGGAGCCCTAAATAGTACTGCAACTAATGGTCCTGCCGGAACTGGTGGAGCAGGTGCCGATATTCATTTAACTAGACAATTGGAAGAAGTCGGGTTCACAACTGCAGCTGCGCAAAATATACATAATGTAACTGTAATTGAGTTTGATTTTGTAGCTGCTGGAGGAAATGTTTCTTTTGATTATACATTCGCATCATACGAATACCCAGATTTTACTTGCGCTGGAGTGAATGATATTTTTGGGTTTTTTATTTCGGGTCCAGGAATAGATGGAGATACAGATGGAGATGGGGTACCAGATTTAGGATACCATACAATAGGAGGAATTCCTTATGAGGTTTATAATATGGCAAAAGTCCCAGATCAAGCCAACCCAGGTACATTCACTAGTTTCCCTGTTTCAATTAATTCAATTAATTCAGGATCTCCTTCAGGTTCTGATCCGGATCCTTGTTTAGACGTAAATCCTAACTTTGTGGCAGACTCTATTTATTTTGTCCAAAATGAACCTCCAGGTTCAATTACAAATTTTTCATATGATGGACATACATCTAATTTAACCGCTTTATCAAATATTCAATGTGGAGAAACTTATCATATGAAATTGGCTATTGCCGATGTTTCGGATAATGTTTATACTTCGGCAGTATTTTTAAGAGAAGGTTCTTTTACAATTGTTTCAGGAGAAACAGACCAATCTTCATCTTTTAATCAATCAGATTCTATATTGATAGAAGGATGTTACCCAGGTGAAGTTATTGTACAACTTTCAGAAGTTAATCCTTCAGCTGAAACACAAATTTTGGTTGATGTTTCTGGTAGTGCCATTGAAGGTGTAGATTTTCAAGATGTGATGGATACATTATTTATTCCAGCTGGAGATTCAATTGGAACAATTACTGTTACTTCTATTGTAGATGCTTTAACAGAATTCAATGAGTCTGTTATTGTAACTACATCAGTTTGTGATGCTATTATTTCTAGAGATACATTTTGGATTCAAGATCCGATACAAATTTCTGTTGAAATTCCAGAAGACACTACAATTTGTGCCAATTCTACAGAAATTATCAATATTTCAGCAACTCCCGAAGGAGGTTATGAACCATATTCTTTCCAATGGTTTTATGGTGGAGTCTTGGAAGGTGTTGGGCCAGCAATAGGTATTCAACCTAACTTAGGAGGTGAACATATTTGTGTTATTACAGGAGATTGTGGTTATACGTTTAGCGATACTTTTACCGTCAATTATTTCGAGCCAACACCTACGGTGAAGTTTACATCATTTTTTAATGTAGAAACCGACCAAATTGTAGAAGGTTGTGAATATGGTAATCTTGTATTTACTTTGCCAGAAGCTTATGCTGTTGATACCACATTAAATTTCTCTGTGGTAGGTGGTAACGCCATTTCAGGTGTTGATTTTTATGAATTGCCTACTCAAATTACTATTCCTGCTGGGCAACTTACAGGTACAGTAAGTATGGAAGCCATTGTAGATGGTATTTTTGAAGGGGATGAAACAATACAATTGTACTTTCCTTTTGTAGATGCATGTTCGGAACAGCAAAACCCAATGACACTTACTATTATTAGTAACCCACTCTTAAATTCGGCGTTAGAAGATAGTATGTACATCTGTCAAGGAGAGACATTCTTAATTGAACCAGCAACAATAGGTGGAATTGAAGCTTATGTATATAATTGGACTGACAATAAAGGTGGTAAATGGACAGTTGAAAACCTTGAATTGGTTGGAGACACGACAACTACATATTATTTAACAATACAAGACGCTTGTGAATACGAAGTAAAAGATAGTATTGTAGTGGTTGTACCAAATTACGACCCAATTGAAATTACAAGTCAGTTCTCAGATATTATTACCATGTGTAAATCTGATGACTTATTGCTTGAAGTAGAAGTAGAAGGTGGAACAGGTCAATATGCTTATGAATGGCAAAGAGAGGCAATTCCAATTTCTACAGAAGAAAGTTTAGAAATAGAGCACAAAGACGTTGCACAAAGTAATTATTTGCTGAGAGTAACAGACAGTTGTGGAAATGTTGGTACAAAAGCGTTTAATATTTATGTTGAACATTGTGAAGTACCAAATATATTTACTCCAAACGGAGATGGATTGAACGATCAATTCTTCTTTAAATCTCGTGATGTAGAAACGAGTATTCGAGTTAACATACACGACCGTTGGGGGAACCATGTTTATCATAATGACAATTATGAGATATGTAATCTTAAAGGAATCAATTGTTGGGATGGAATAAACATCAATACAGAAAAGGAAAGTCCAGAAGGTGTGTACTTTTATACCATAGAATATAATGATGGACGCGTTTTAAAAGGTTCTTTTCATTTAATGAGATAAATTGGAACAGTATTTGTAAAAGCGTATAAGGTAATTATACGCTTTTCATTTTTAAACCCTCTAGTTATGAAGTTGAGTTATTTTAGTTTTCTATTTTTATTTATTACAAGCCTATCTTATGGGCAATTAGTTGTATCGAATAATGCTCCGTATAATACGGTAAATAACTTGATTAATAATGTCCTTTTGAGTACCAGTTCTGGTGGTGCAGCTACAAATGTTTCTTTAAATGCGGGTAATGGTGTACAGGTCGGTTATTTTAATGGATCTTCATCAAATATAGGTATTGGAGAAGGAATTTTACTCTCAACAGGAGGAATCGGTCAAGCAACACCGCAAAATGATGGATTAATTGCAGGATCTCCCTCGGTAACAGACCCAGATTTAAACTATATTCTTCAAAATATTGCCAATACCAATGAAAATCAGTTTAACACGATAATAGTTGAATTTGATTTTGTTGCTGGTGGAACAGAAATTGAATTTGAATATGTTTTCGCATCAAGTGAATATGCTCAATATACGTGTTCTAAGTTTAATGATGTATTTGGATTCTTTTTAAGTGGACCAGGAATTTCAGGACCATATTCAAATAATGCTAAAAATATAGCTTTGGTTCCAAATCCAGCGGCGCCAACAACATTCACAAATACACCGGTAATGATTAATACAGTGAACTCAGGTTCAGCAACTGGAGGTAATCCATCTGGGAATTGTGAGAGTATTGATCCGAACTGGGAGTTGAATAATACTTTTTTTGTGGATAATTCTTCTGTTGGAACTGTTAGTTTTAATGGTTTTACAAAAGTATTTAAAGCTAAAGCAGACGTACAATGTGGTGAAACTTACCATATAAAATTAGCCATCTGTGATGTAAGTGATGATCAATTGAATTCGGCCGTGTTTTTAAAGAAAGAGAGTTTCCAAATAGGGGCCCCTTTGACAATTGGAATTGCTGGTCAAGATAGTTTTATTAAATGTGTCGATAAGGTGGAAGTTGATCCTCAGGTGACGGGAGGTTTAGGAACTGTTACCATAACTTGGACTAAAGATGGAGTCTTCTATTCATACGATCCAATCCAAACCTTTACAGAAAATGGAACTTATACGATAACGGCCGTTGATGAATGTGGAGAGGTAAGCCATACCATTACCGTAGAAGATTACACAGCAATGTCGCTCTCAATTCCAGATACAGTTATTTTATGTGATCCTTATGAAATTGTACCAGAATTTTCTGGTGGAGCGCCACTCTTTCAATATAGTTGGACTGGTGCAGGTATTTCAAGTGAAGGTTTAACTTTACCTTTAAACCCGGGAGTAAACGGGTTGATCTTTTTTGATATATTAGATGACTGTGGTTTTGAAATAAAGGACACAACGTTCGTTTTTACACCAGAAGAACTTAAAGCCTCAGCACCAGAACAAATTTATTTGTGTGAAGGTGGGGTAGATTTAACTGGAGAATTTTCTGGAGGTTATGGAGACGTTATTTATTATTGGGAACTCAATGGTACCGTTACTTATGATTTAACAATTACGTTAGGATTAGGAGATGGAGGAACGGCTAGTTTTCATGTTCTTGATGATTGTGGAGACCATTTAATCAACCAAACTGAAGTGCTTTCTCCGGGTCCGTTCGATCCAATCAGCATAGATGTTGTTCAAAGTTCTTTTACTATTTGTGATCGAGATAAGTTTCAATTTCCAATTACTGTAGAAGGTGGTGCTGTTGGCGTGAATTACGAATGGTACGTAGATGGAGATTTGGTTTCAACCCAAGTCAATTATTCGATAGAAGGTCATAATTTTACAACTGGAGAATACCTTATTCAATTGGTACTAAGAGATGTTTGCGATAATACTTTAGAACATTTCTTTAAAATTAAAAAAATTGATTGTTTTGTGCCGAATGTGTTTACACCTAAAGGTGATTTGGTAAATGACGGGTTCTATTTTCCAATTGGGACGTATCAATCTAATATCCGTTTTCAGGTGTTTGATAGATGGGGATTGGAAGTATATAACAACGATAACTATGAACGTTGTAATGAAAATGTTTTGGATCAATGTTGGCAAGGTGAAAACCAAAGCAATGGAAATCAATGCTTAGATGGGGTATATTTTTATTTAATTACGTTTAAAGATGGAAATGTTGAAAAAGGTACCGTTCAAATTTTTAATGAATAGGCTTTAAGACTTAAGCTAAACAAAAAGAGCTTGACAGATTTTTTTCTCTGTCAAGCTCTTTTTGTTTTATGGTGATTTACGTGTTTAATATACGGTTACAAGTAGCCTTTCACAAACCATAGCACTTAAATTTACATTATCCTGATCGTTGTAAGAAACAATCATAGTACGGTCGAAGTTTTCTATAGCGTGGATGTTTAGTACAGAACCAATTTGTAAATTACGGTCATTTAAATAGAGTAAAAATTCCTTAGAAGAATTTAGAAGTCCAGATAATTTGACTTTTTGTCCTGGTTTACATAAACTCATTTTTAGAAAATTGGATTCTATTATTTCCCCATTTTTATTTGGAATTGGAGAGCCATGTGGGTCATGGGTTGGGTAATTTAATAATTCATCCATCCGATCAAAAAACTCAGAAGATTTGATGTGTTCTATTTGCTCGGCAATGTCATGTACTTCTTCCCAACCAAAATTCATCTTTTTTACTAGAAACATTTCGGTTAAACGGTGTTTTCTGATGATTAATGCAGCTTGTTTTTTACCTTTTGAAGTTAAAACTAAAGGTTTGTACTTTTCATAATCCAAAAAGCCTTTTTCGCATAATTTTTTCACCATACTATTGGCAGTAGGTTTACTTACATTTAGAGATTTGCTTAATTCTGATAAGTTAATTTCGTTATTAGAATTAGCTAAAAAGTAAGCAGCTTTTAAATAATTTTCTTCCGTTTGAGATGTCATTCAACAAATATAAATTAATTATGATTTTATAAGTCTATTACTAAATAAATTTCCTTGTTGTAGAAAAGCCCAAATTGACGATTAAAAAAATAGTTTAGAAAGCCAATTAGCGAAAGTATTTTTGATTTTTAATTGAAAAGTATTGTCTCATCAAGTTCATTTATTCTCTTACAAGAAATATATTGCCGTAATTCGTTTAAGATACAATATTGAATTTATGGCAAAAAAAAGCCTATGAAATTTCCATAGGCTTTTTTTATTGTTGAGTTTAAAAAGTGTTTGGTTTAATCTTAGGTAAACTTGGAGTTGTTGAAGATTTTGATTTTTCATTTTCAACGTCTTCCTCTTTCTTCTTTTCTTCTTCTTTTTTCTTATTTAAAGCTTCTTTTTTGGCTTGCTTCGCTTTTTCTTTAGCTTCTTTTTTTGCTAAAGCAGCCTCTTTTTTAGCTTTTTCTTTAGCTTCTTTTTCCTTTAATTGCACCTCTTTTTTGGCTTCTTTATCTTTTTTATTACTGGAATCGTCTGTAACTCGAACGACCTTTTTCTTTGTAGAGATGATTTCGTTTCCATCTTCATCAAATACCCTTTCTTTTTTACGAACGGCAATGTTCATTCCAAAAGACATATTTAAAGCTTTCAAATTTCCGTAATTAAAGGTATTTACAACATTGTCGTTTACGGCATAGAATTGAAAAGATCCAGCAGTAACCATAAATCCAAGTCCTACTTTTGGTTGAGCTTTGTTTACATTTACAGCCCCTAGAAGGTGTAAAGCGTTTAATAAACTGTAATGCGCATTCACCGAAAGATTTTGAATCCAATTGTTGTTAACACTTTGTAAGTTATATAATCCACCAACCATTACTTTATCGTTAACTTGATATGTTGCCGAAAGATTGATTTGTGTGTTTAATGATCGAGTATAAGAACCATTCCTCAATGTATCTTCAGAATAATTTATTCCAGCTTCTATATCATCTACTATCTTATCAAAACCTTCATCAAAAGGGTCGTCATCATTCAAGTCGACCTGAAGTCCCGAATAGTTATAAGAACCATTTGCTTTATAGTCAATCAAGTCATTCCACTTAATAAAACCAAAATCAACCACACTGGCTCCAATGTTTAGCTTATCATTTACTTGATAGTATGCTCCAAAATCAATGGCATGTCCGTTGTTTCCTGTAGGTACGTCACCATCAGATAAACTTTGTACCCCGCTGGTACGAACCAATGCATCAACTTTTAGATTTAAATTGAAATTATCTACACGATCAATTTCCAAATTCAAACGATCTACATAACCATGGGCCAAACCAGTTAAGTATTTATAACGCAACCCTAGACTTAATTTATCATCTAAAAACCGTTTTTGGAATCCTATATGAGTAGAAACGTATGAAATAGCTTCAGCTTTTACATCGGTCATACTCAAATCTTCCCCGACATAATTTGTTCCATTAAAACGAGTCAGTTTCAATAATTCTACTGGGTAGTCTAGATAGAAACTGGTTGTAATGTTTGATCCAAATGAGAAGTATCCTAGTTTTGTATTGAATCCAAAATCAAGAATATCCAATCTGTTTTTAAAATAGATATAGTCTTTAGAACTCATATCATTTATTACCCGATCTACATTTTTGTTCACATCTGTATTGGCCTTAAATAAATCTGAAGCAGAAAAGGCTGTGTTTTGCATGTTTAAATGAACACCACTCAATAAGGGTATTCCAACATGATATTTTAATGAATAAGGTTGAGCAGGGTTTATTTTAGACGATTGAGGAAGAAAATCTATACCATTGATCATGGCATTTTGGCTAAATCCATTGCTTGCAATAAAAAAAGCCGAAAGTAATACGAATATATTCTTTTTCATGGTCTTAATTATTTGATGAATTATTTACACTTCCATTTCCTTTTACAGCCATTTTGATTCCAATATGATATGAATCAATAATTTTAACAGGAATTGAGCCGTTGTTTGTAGAGGTTAAATGTCCTTTAAATTTTAATGCTTTTGTCAGTTTTAGATTGTCAATATTTGACTGATCCAAAATAACCGAGAATTCATGAACCTTTGGCTCTGTTGAAATTCCATCGGCATTTACTGGGGCTGCTTTCAATAAATCCATTGGTATAGAGTCAATATCTGCATTGGCATCATCCATCATAAACATTTGAAATTTGGCATCAAATGGAAATAAATTTTTAGTCTGAAAGATCAATTCCACATGTTCAATTTCATCTGAATCTTTATCTAATACTTCTACATCTTCAATAATGGTTTCATAAACCAAATCTTGTAACTGTACTTCAAGAGGAATATCAATTTCCATAGATCCTTTACAGAATGAAGACTTATGCATAAAATTATTGTTTGGCCCAGTTCCTGGATTTAATTTCACGTCTCCTGAGTAGGTCATTTTTTGCGGTAAACCAGATAAAAAATCAGGTAAATTTGAGTTGTTTTTATCTATGGTTAAAGTTTGATTGTGAATATTACCTTGGACACTTGGAGATCCTAGAATCAATTCATCCGCAGTTAAGTTGCTTTCTATACCATGAGTGTTTTCACCTTTCATATCGATATTCATTCCCAATTCAAATCCAAATCCATTTTCTACAATGAGGTTAAATTTAGGGTCGGTGAATATTAATCCATCAACTAGTTTTTCTAAGCCATCAAGTTCCATTCTGAATGTGTCTTCAGGAATATCTACATTTAAATTTCCAAAGTCACCTTCAACGTTTAGTAAATCAATATTTTCAGCTCTACATCCCAATTCTATCGTGCTTCCAATGGGAATTCCAGAAGGTGCTGTACTCGAAAATTCGATATCCAAAATATTTGATCCTGTACCTCCACTAAAATCCATATTGAAATTAATTAGGTCAAATGATTTCGTAGTTTCTAATCCTGTGGTTGTGAAGTTAAAAATGGCAGGACCGCCATTATTTGTACCATTTTTTATGTGAATTGTGAGCTCAATGGGGTCGGAAACTGGTGAAACAGCTTTAAAAATGAATTTTCCCGATTCGAATGTAAATGCAGAAACTAGAAAATCCCCAACATTATCCAAAGGGGCTGTTAATGGAATATTAGCATTTCCGATGAGAATATCTTCCTTAAAAAGTTCCTGATCAGGAACCTCTGTAAAATCGGCTAATCCAAATTCAAAAATATTATCTTCTTTAAGGTTGATTTTTAATCCTCCATCACTTTCAACAATAATATATTCATTGCTATCAATAATTTGCTTTAAACCTATGGTTGCATCCAAAATAGGTGCATTTACTCCGAATTCAAAGTTAATGTCTGAAGCTTGGTCGAAGTCCAAATCTGTCGAACAGGAGGAGAGGCCATATAAGGCTGTAACTAGAGCCGTACGAAATAAAAGTTTTTTCATATTTTAGGTTTTGTGTGTGTTTTGTGTAAAAATAGTTTTTTATTAATAAACAATGTTTTTAGAAAGTGTATAAATACAATTTTCGTTCGAAATAACAATCGTAATGATATTATTTAAAGGTTATTAAGTTATACATCTAAAGGTAGTGTTTATATTTGAATTTAATAAATACCTTTTTGTTTCATACTTTGTTCAAAGTAAAAATAAGATTTGTAATTTTATTGTATATACCCCAAAAAGTGTATTTACATAAAAAAGCCATCTTAACGAATTAAGATGGCTTTTAAAATTGATGAAGATTTTATTATTTACATAGAACCAGTCATGTTTGCTGGTATAACCCATGCATCATATTCTTCGGCGGTAACATAACCTAATCGAATGGCTTCTTCTTTTAGTGTTGTCCCGTTTTCATGAGCTGTATTCGCTATTTCAGCAGCTTTGTAGTATCCTATTTTAGTATTTAAGGCTGTTACAAGCATCAAAGAATTATTTAGTAATTCTTGTATTCTAGAGTGATTAGGCTCTATTCCTTCTGCACAATTATCATTGAAAGACACACAAGCATCACCAATTAATTCGGCACTTTGTAATAAGTTATAAGCCATCATTGGTTTAAATACATTCAATTCGTAATGTCCTTGAGTACCACCAACTGTAACAGCAACGTCATTACCCATAACCTGAGCACAAACCATTGTAATGGCTTCGGCTTGGGTTGGATTTACTTTCCCTGGCATAATAGAAGAACCTGGCTCGTTTGCCGGAATAATTAATTCTCCAATTCCAGAACGTGGTCCTGAGGCCATTAAACGAATGTCGTTGGCAATTTTGTTTAACGACACAGCAATTTGCTTTAATGCACCATGAGTTTCTACAATAGCATCATGAGCGGCAAGGGCTTCAAATTTATTTTCGGCAGTAATAAATGGTAGTCCTGTAAATTCTGCAATTTTTTTAGCAACCAATACATCATACCCTTTTGGTGTATTTAGTCCAGTACCTACAGCTGTACCTCCAAGAGCCAACTCAGAAAGGTGAGCCATGGTATTGTTTAATGCTTTTAATCCGTGGTCTAATTGAGACACGTATCCAGAAAATTCTTGACCAATTGTTAGTGGAGTAGCATCCATAAGGTGGGTACGACCAATTTTTACAACGTCTTTAAAATCTTCAGATTTCTTTGCTAAAGTATCTCTTAACTTTTGGATTCCAGGAATTGTTTTTTCAACAATCATTTTATAACATGCAATGTGCATTCCTGTAGGAAAAGTATCGTTTGACGATTGAGATTTGTTTACATCATCATTTGGTAACAATACTTTTTCACCTTCTCCAATAACACGTCCTGCCAATTCTTGAGCTCTATGTGCAACAACTTCATTTACATTCATGTTACTTTGAGTACCAGAACCTGTTTGCCAGATTACTAATGGAAATTGATCATTTAATTTTCCCGCAATAATTTCTTCACAGGCCAATGAAATTAAATCTCTTTTTTCTTCGTTAAGAACACCTAATTCGCAATTGGCATGTGCTGCTGCCTTTTTTAAATAAGCGAAAGCGTGAACAATTTCTATTGGCATAGAAGAAGAAGGTCCTATTTTGAAATTATTTCTAGAACGTTCTGTTTGTGCTCCCCAGTATTTATCTGCAGGCACTTTTACTTCTCCAATGGTATCTTTTTCTATTCTGTATTGCATAATGCTAATTTTTCTGAGTTCAAATTTAAGGATTACCTCGAAAAAAAAAAACGATTTATCAAGGTATCTTTACAACATTATTTTTGTTTAGACTTTAGGTAAAGGTTTTCTACTTTTTCTCTGGCCCATGGCGTTTTTCTTAAAAAAGTAAGACTCGATTTAATCGATGGATTTTGTGTAAAACAGTTTATTGCAATTAATTCTCCAAGTTCTTTCCATCCGTATAGGCCAACAAGGTGTTCTAAAATGTCTTTTAGTTTTACGCCATGTAACGGATTATTTGGTTGCTGTTGTTCGGGTTGTTCGTTTCTTTTCATATCAAAAAAAATCCCATCGTAGCCGACAGGATTTCACATTTATTTTATACTAGCCAAAATAAGGCTACGCCGTAAATTGCGTATCTTAAAAATCTAAATAAACCTACAATGGTTAAAACTTTAAACGGGAATTTTGTCATTCCGCAAATCATAGTAATTATAGAGAATGGAATTGGAAGTAATGCAGCTACAACAATTAAAAATCCTCCCCATTTTCTAAGTTTATGGAATAAATCGCCGTGTTTGTTTTCTATCCAAGCGTGTATTTTAGGTTGTGATTGTAAATAGTAACCAATAAAGTAGGCTAAAATTCCTCCAATGTATGAAAGTACAGCCAGAATAGATAAAATAAACCAAGGACTAACACCCATTTCTAAGGCTTGTTGTTCTCCCCAAATAATAAATAAATCGGGAGGTAAAAGACCTAAGATGGTTTCCGAAATGGCAAAAATGGCAAAAACGGCCTCGAAAGGTACGTTATCCACTATTATTTTGAATAAATCGGCAATGGAATAGACATATCTATCTACCACATAAAAAACCGCAACAAAACCAATGATAACATAAAGTAGTTTCAGAAGATTTTCACTTAAATAAGTAAATAATCCTGTGCGTTTGAGGTACTGAAAATACAATCTGCTATTATGTGCTAATTTTTTCAATGTTTGAGAGTTTTATTAAAATTTCGGACAAAAGTACAAAAAACAGATCGTTTTAACTTTGAAATAAGAGAAAATGCCAACTATTTTTAACGAAAGGAATATAAGATGAGTAAGGTTGATTATCTTTGCGCAAAATGTCAAGATATGGAAACTCCAAAAGAAAACCCTAAAGCGTTCGAAAACTTAGGTTTAAGGCAAAGTATTTGTCAAACTTTAACCAAACAAGATTTGGTTGAAGCAACACCCATTCAGCGTCGAGTGATTCCTTTAGCTCTTACAGGGAAAAATATTGTTGGGGTTGCCCGAACCGGAACGGGTAAAACACTTGCATTTTTGTTGCCACTTATAGATGCTTGGATAGAAGATAAAACAAAACAATTTGTTATTCTTTGTCCAAGTAAGGAATTGGCTCATCAGATCCAAGATCAATTCATTTTATGGAACGAAACTTTTTCTATCTCTTATGCCTTAGTAACTGGTGGAATGAAAGAAAAGTCCATAAAAAACATCGAAAAAAAGATGCCTGATGTCATTATTGCAAATCCAGGTATGTTAAGCTTTTTGATGAAAAAAAACAGATTGAAATTAGAACAAATTTCAACTTTAGTTTTGGATGAAGTTGATCAGATGATGGAGAAAAGTATGGAGGCTGATATGGATTACATTTTAGAGAAATGCCCAAGTCATGCTCAAAAAATGTTCTTTTCTGCCACTATTCCTAAACCAATGCTGTCTAAAATTGAAGATTTAGCCAAAGACATTGAATGGATAGAAATTCAAAAGCACATTTCAAATAAGTTGAATATTGTTGAAAAAATGTACTATTCTGATGATGATGATAAAGAAGAATTGCTTTTTCATGTATTGTATGAAAATTTAAGGGAGAAAACCTTAATCTTTTTTAATGATCGTTTTCGTGCTAGAGAAGTATATCAAGCCCTGGTGAAAGCTGATTTTAAGGTTGGTTTTATTCATGGAAAAAAAGGTTCGAATACGCGAATTAACACCATTAATAAATTTAAAAGCAACGCGTATAATATTCTTATTGCGACTGATGTTTTGGGTCGTGGAATTGATATTACCGATATTAAATTGGTTATTAATTTTGAAATTCCGGATAATAAAGAAAACTACGAGCATAGAATTGGTAGAACAGGAAGGCAAGGACGTAAAGGTACGGCATTGAGTTTTTGTTCTTACAAGGAAATAGCACGTTATAAAAACATTGAGAAACTGCATAAAGAAACAATAAAGGAAGTGTTTAATCATCCTTTTTATAAAGCAATGCCAAGTGCCCAACCAAAAACAAAATTGAAAAATAAAGGATTAGATGGATCGAATACACACCGTTTGGCATGGAATGATTTACTAAAGGGTAAGAAATAGAATTCAAAGAACATTTAATAATAAGTAGTTGGTAATATTTTTCGAAACTACAATATCAATAAAAAAAAAGCCAATTTTCTAATTTAGAAAATTGGCTTTTTACCCCCAACACATTAATTATTTCGATTCTCGAAAATCAAGATCATTTTTTAATCAAATTTCTAACCACCTACTCAAAAAGAAGAATTGATTGTAGACATTCGATTAGCGAATAATGTTCTTTTAGGCTTTGGGCTCGAAAGGAATTTTCCATTTGTCTATAGTTATTTTTTAAGCTCAAAACACGAAGTAAACAGTTTCAATTTGGTTAAAAATGATGAGTGTAATAATCAAATAGTTGAAACTAAATTACTCAATATTTTTTTGAAAAGAATGGGGAATGAGTTATTTAGACTTATTATTGAGTAAAATGGTCGTTTGAATGCGTGAAATGGAATTTAAGATCATTAAAACGGTTGTTGAACATGCTAAGGTGTAGAAGACACTTTTTTTTATTCGTTTATTGTGCTTACATTTAGCTTATGAAATAGCGGATTACACGCGCTATCTGCACCATTAAACAAAATGAATGATAGGTCATTATTATATATATCTGTTTACAATATTTACACTCTGTTTAAATTTAAACGTAAGTGGAATTGCTTATGATTTCCCAGATCAGAACCAACAACCAAAATCTAACCAAATAACGGAATATAGAACCCGTTTAGACGCCGCTAACAACATCTATCAATTAAAACCAAAATTAGCACTTGAATTGGTGGAGGAAGTCTTGGTGTTTTCTTTAGGTAAGGAAAAGCAATTTTTGCTTTTAATACAAAAAGATGGCTCCAAAAATGATTCAATACATATTATTAAGCATCTTCAAGCAGAAGCTTATTCTGTTTTAGGCGACATTAATTTAAAACAGAAATTTTATGATGTGGCTTTGCAAAATTTTTATTCTGCTTTAGATATCTATAATGATATTGAAGAAAAAGAAGATGAAAAGATTTTATATAAAAAAACGGGTCAAGCGCATAAAGAACAAAAGGAATATGCTAAAAGTATAGATCAATACGAAGCGTATCACAACTATGTCATTGATCAAGAAAAGCATAAAGAAAGTATAGATGTAAAAAATATTTTGGCCGAGCTTTATTTTATTGTTGGACATGAGCAAAAAGCGGAGGCATTACATAATGAAGCTTTAGAATTAGCCAGAACACATCAATGGTTTGATAAGGAATTGGAAACTATTTCTTTGTTAGGCGCTATGGCCGAACAGAAAGAAGAAAACGAAGAAGCCATAGTATATTATAAAAAGGCTCAGGAAATTGCAAATTCTTTTGGTGACGTTGCTGCGGTAAATAAGGAATATAGAAATTTAGTTCGGGTTTATAAACGCACAAACAACAGTTTGGCCCTGAAAAATTTGGAGGAAGTTATTAAACTCAATGTAGAAAACGATAACTTTAATCAATTAACTCAAAATCAAATTGAACTTGCTAATACATTTCGGGAATTAAATAAAACGCAAAAAGCAATTTCTACACTAAAAGAGAGTGTGTTTTTGGCTCAAAAAAATGAGGCATATCATAAATTATCGACCTCTCTTTTGGCCTTGTCAGAATTGTATGAAGAAATAGAAAAGCCAAAGTTGGCCTTAGAAGCTTTTAAGGCATATAGTGTTGCTCAAGACACAATAGAGAACAGGTTTGTGAGGTCATTACTCCAAAAAGAGGATTACGGAAGTGAATTGCAAGATGTGCAAGAAAAGCTAAAGTTTTTAGAACGAGACCGGAATTTAGACTTAAAAACCATTGAAATTCTTGAAGCTGAAAAGAATTTCCAGGAAAAAGAATTGATAAGAAAAAGTAAAGAACGTTGGTATCTGCTAAGTGGATTGCTAGTGTTTGTTATAACTACGCTTTTGTTTATAAAAATTAATAAATCTCGTAAACGGGCCAATAAATTATTGCATTTAAAAAGTCTACGTAGCCAAATGAATCCTCATTTTATTTTTAATTCCTTAAATTCAGTAAATAATTTTATTAGTAAAAACGATGAACGCGCGGCAAATAAATTCATTTCAGATTTTTCTAAGCTTATGCGTCGGGTTTTGGAGTATTCGCAAGAGGAGCTAATTGCCCTTGAATTGGAGTTCGAAATTATAGAACTTTATTTAAAATTGGAACATGCGCGTTTCAAAGAAAAGTTCGATTTTCAGATTTCTATAGATCAAAACGTTGATTTAAGTTCGGTGTTTATTCCGCCAATGCTTTTACAACCATTTATTGAAAATGCCATATGGCACGGATTACGATACAAGGAAACCAAAGGTGTTTTGGAGGTAAAATTGACAGATTGTCCAAAATATTATCTCATAACAGTAACCGATGACGGTATAGGAAGAAAAAAATCTTCAGAACTGAAAACAAATCATCAAAAAGCACATAAATCTACAGCATTAAAAAATATTGAAACCCGATTAGAACATATACGAAGTTTGTATAAAACAAAATTGGATGTGAAGATTCTGGATGGAGATCATAACATTGGAACAGTGGTACAATTAAAAATAATGAAATGAAAAAAATAAAAACCATACTTATAGACGATGAACAAGATAGTTGCGAGATTCTCAATAATTTTCTGACAAAATATTGCCCACAAATAGAGGTGGTAGATGTTTGTAATAATATTATTGAAGGATATTCTTCTATAGAGAAAAACAATCCTGAATTGGTATTTCTAGATATTGAAATGCCTTTTGGAAATGGCTTTGATCTGTTGGATAAGTTCAATGAAATTCCGTTTCAAGTTATTTTTGTTACGGCTTACAGTCAATATGCCATTCAAGCATTAAACCGTAGCGCGGCATACTATATTCTAAAACCAATAGACATAGATGAACTTATTGAAGCTGTAGAAAAAGTTGAAAAAAATCTTGAGAAAAACGATTCATTAGATATTGTTGATGTGGTTTTGAAAAATTTGCAACAATCTAATGGGCAAAATCAAAAGTTGGTATTACCTAACCTTACGGGATTCGATTTGGTAGAGGTTAATAGAATATTGCGTTGCGAAGCCATGGATAATTACACCAATATTTTTATGGAAGACGGAAAGAAATTCATCATTTCTAAAACACTGAAACATTTTGAATTGCTCTTGCAAGATTGTGATTTTATGCGTGTTCATAAAAGTCATATTATTAATCTTAAAAAGGTGACACAATATATAAAAGGTAAAACTCCACAACTTATTCTGGAAGATGGTTCGGATGTTGATTTATCGCCAGGAAAGAAACAAGCATTTTTAGAACGATTTAAATAAAACTGATTATTAATACGCAATATGTAATTCGTTTAACATTAAAACTAAAAAACAATGAAAACATTAAAACAAATGACTACCATGAAATGTCTATTAGGCCTTGTATTTTTATTTAATATGCATGTTGTGTATGCTCAAGGATTTTCCGATTTGATTTCAGATGGGATTAAAGCTTTTGATTCTGGAGATTATAATGAAGCTTTAATACATTATGAAAAGGCGTTGAAAATAGATCCAAATTCTAGTTTGGTAAATTATGAAATTGCCTACACCTATACGGCACTAAAAGATTATAAAAAAGCGATAGAGCATTGCAATAAAGTCATAGCCAAGGATGATGAACATTTAAAAATGGCTTTAGTTATTAAAGGATCTTGTTTGGACTATTTAGATCAACCAAAAAAGTCTGTTTCGGTTTATAAAAAAGCCATTAAGAAATTTCCGGACGATTATTTATTGCGATTCAATTTGGGTGTAACGTATCAGAAAATGAAAGCAATTAGTGAAGCTGAAAAACAATTTTTTGAAGCTTTGAGATGTAATTATAACCACAGTAGTAGTCATTATTTATTGGGTATTGCCATGTATGAAACAGACCGTAGAACAAAAAGTTTGGTGGCTTTGTATAATTTTTTGTTGTTGGAGAATGACACTAAAAGATCGGCTATGGCTAAGGAGGTAATCAATGGTTTTCAAACATCAAAAATTACAGAAAACGAAGAGGGGCATAAAGTCATAAATGTTTCTTTACCAGCTTCTAAATCCAAAAGAAAAAAAGGGAAAGAGAAGGATGAAGATATGTTTGAGCAAATGAACGCCATGATATCATCTTTATCGGATGTTTTAGATTCGAATAAAACCGTGTTAGAGATAAGAGTGGAGAAAAATAAAAGGTTATTTAAATCGTTAAGTGGAGAGTTGGTCAATAAAAAAAGTAAATGGACAACTTTTTATTATGATTTTTTTACAGAAATTAATAATCAGAACTACACAGAAGCTTTTACTTATCATGTGTTTAGATTAGACTATCCAGAAGAATTTGAGCAATGGAAAAAAGAGCATGATGTTTCATATTCTGAGTTTTTAAAGTGGTTAAAAGTCCATATGCTTCGAGAAAATCTAAATATTAAATAGGTGATACTTTAACTTCATATTCGAAAAATGAGAACGATTATAATAGGCGTACTTTTATTTGGGATGTTTTCGTGTGACTCTAACACGGAAACTAAAGTGATAAAACCCAATGTGGTTGTAAATACAATTCGCAATACGGCAAGTTTATTGGCCTCTAAGACTGTAAAACAGGATACCAGTAAATATACCATAGAAGGTAGAATACATACGCCAGAAGGTTTTGCTAGAACAAAAGAAAAAACAGCATCGTTTGAATTGTATTTAAGGCAATTGCAATTAAAAAAAACAGGTTCCGAAGTCCTTTATTTCGATGGAACTACTAAAGAAAATTATGGTGTTTATCATTCTGTGGTGGATTTGCCGATTGGTAGAAAAGATTTACACCAATGTGCAGATGCGGTTATGCGATTGAAAGCAGAATATTTATGGCGAAATAAGAAATACAATCAAATTCATTTTAATTTAACCAACGGTTTTCGAGTCAATTATTCGGAATGGATGAAAGGAAAAAGAGTTGTTGTTAAAGATAATAAAACGTATTGGAATAATAGAAATATGCCATCCAATACTTATGCCGATTTTTGGAAATATATGGAATTTATTTTTACCTACGCCGGTACAGCCTCTTTAGATAAAGAATTGAGTTCGGTTTCTACCAATGAAGCTAAAATAGGCGATGTCCTGATTCAAGGTGGATTTCCTGGTCACGCCATAATTATTGTAGATAAAGCTATAAATAAAAAAGGCCATGCAGTTTATTTATTAGCTCAAAGTTATATGCCAGCTCAAGAGATTCAGGTACTCAATAATACAGGTGATTATGACATAAGTCCTTGGTTTTCGTTTAAAGATACCGATCGTATTATTACTCCAGAATGGCAGTTTACAAGCCAAGACTTAAAACGATTTAGGGATTAGAGAAAGTTGTTAAATCAAAAATGCCTTCAAGAAATCATGTTTCTTGAAGGCATTTTTTAGTATAAATTATTTTTAACTCTCGGTCTAAAACTGATCAGCAAAAATCTTCTCAGTATAGTATAAATCCTGATAAGTATATATCTTATCGTTTTTTAAACGCTTATAAACATACTTAGGTTCCAACATATTTATGTTTTCCAATCCCATAGCACCAATCATTTCTTTTAAAGAATCAATGGTTTTTTCGTGATAGTTTTTAACGCGTTCGTTTTTCTTTTCTACCACTAAAGCTTTTACCAATTTCGGATTTTGAGTTGCAACCCCAACCGGACATGTGTCTGTATTACATTCTCTAGCCTGTATACAACCTAAGCTTAACATAAAACTACGTGCAATGTTTAAGGTATCAGCTCCAAGTGCCAAAAGTTTTACCATATCAAAGGCATCTACAACTTTTCCACTAGCAATAATTTTAATTTCCGATCTTAAATTGTATTTTTTTAGAAGTTTAACAATATGTGCCAATCCTTCAAGTAGAGGAGTTCCCATATAGTTTGTGAATTCTAATGGGGCAGATCCTGTTCCACCTTCAGACCCATCTACAGAAATAAAATCAGGGTAGTTTCCTTCTTGAGCGAAGGTTTTTATCATCTCTTCAATTTCATCGGGGTTACCAACACAAAATTTAATTCCAACAGGTTTTCCACCCGATTTTTCTCTTACTGTCTGAATAAAATCAATTAAGCCAACATAAGTGCTAAAAGCAGAATGTCCTGGAGGAGAATCTACTCTTGTAAACGGTTCTACACCACGAATTTTTGCAATTTCCTCGGTGTTTTTCTTAGCAGGTAAAATTCCACCATGTCCAGGTTTGGCACCTTGAGAAAGCTTTATTTCAACCATTTTAACTTCTGGTCTTGTTGCATTTTTTTCGAAACAATCGGCATCAAAAATACGGACACCATTTTCGTTTGTAATTCCCGCTCCAAAATAACCTGTACCAATCTGAAATATTAAATCTCCACCTTGTAAATGATAAGGTGAAATACCACCTTCTCCGGTATTATGAGCAAAATTCCCCAATTTGGCACCTTGGTTTAAGGCCATAATAGCTGCTTTACTTAATGAACCAAAAGACATAGCCGAAATGTTGATCAAAGAAGTGCTATATTTTTGTTTACAATGTACAGATCCAAATTCTACGCGGTCTCCGCCAATATGGTGGTGGTCTTTAGGAAATAAGGAGTGTTTTACAAATTCATACCCTTTTTCGTAAACATTGTGTTGTGTTCCAAAAGGAATGGTTTCAATTTGTTTTTTAGATCGTTGGTAAACAATACTTCTTTTTTCTCTATTTATTGGTGTACCATCTAAATCCGATTCGATGAAATATTGTTTAATTTTATCGCGTTCAGCTTCAAAAGTCCATCTTAAACGAGCCAATAGTGGGTAATTTCTTAATAAAGAATGTTTTTGCTGCAGTACGTCATAAAGGGTTAGTGCAAATAGTAAGGTAGAAACACCAAAATAAATAGCGCTCACAATATTAGGCATATAAACGATAATCAATACCGATGATACCCAAAGAAATCCAGTGGCAAAAAGTATTTTATTTTTCATAGTTGGTTTGTTGTCCGTGCAAAATTAAGAATTGGTGGTAAAAGTTCATATAAATTGACCGATACTTTTTAACCAACCATCGTAGATTTGATTAAAAGTGGTTTATTGAAATTACTATTTGAAAAATGTACCGGTAACATTGTATAATGATATAAATATAAAAAATAATGATGATGATAAGGAAAATGGTTTTGTATATGTGTTTATTTCTTAGCCTTTTTTCCTGTAAAGAAGGCAAAGATATTGACGCGTTTAATCAAGAAATAAATGCATCTATTCAAGATTATTTATTGCTTCGTCAAGAAGATGTAGTTGTTCGTATTGTTGGTGAAATCTCAAAGCAAAATGGCGGAACTATACAATGTTTGAATTGTGTAAATAATGAATTGGAATATTTTAATTCCAAGAAGTTTATCTCGAGTTTTGTGAAATATTTTGGAAAAGCAAAGGAAGATGAAAAGTATAGATTTTCACTTAGGGTAGATAGCGTGAGTAATACATACGGTTTTCAGTTGTTTAAGTCTGATATGAATCATGATTTTCAAAAAGAAAAGATGGTGTTTAATTGTAACGGTTCCTATGTTATTCATTTAGATAAAATAGAAAAACCAATGCCAGAAATAAAAGAGGAGTCTTATGCTGAAGGTCATTATTCCACGTTTACATTTTTGAATCACGAACTTTTAGGTGCATTTTGTGGTGGTATGACTAAATTACCAATTTTATCGGACAGTAATTATGTGATATTAAATATGTCGAAAAATGTAAATGTGTCTAGAAGTGGATTTAATAAACTCAATGGGAAGTATTGGAGAGAAGATCAATATTCGCATACATTATCATTTTTTTATGCCAATGTATCATCACAAGATACAGCGTCTTATAATGATGTTTTGAATAAGATTGGTAAGAAATAGATTATTTGGTGTAAACAGTTAAAATAGCATTCATAGAAAAAAAACGAACCTCAATTAAAAGTTGAGGTTCTTTTGTGGATATATCATTAATTTGGTTGAATTAGAAAAGGTTTGACATCTCCATTTTCTCCAATAACAAAATACTTGTTTTTAGGTTGAGCTTTTGGCTTTTGTTCTTTGTATAGGTTTAAGTTAACTTGGTAAACCACCTGAATGGGCGGGATTAAATATTCCGATGTGAGCACAACATCAAATTCATCTTCCGAAAGGGCATTAAAAAATGAAGTCCTCGATTTTTGAGCGTTTTTATATCTAGACATAGAAATATCTGCATTTAATACGGCTTGAGACGAAGCTTCGTATGTTTTATAGTTTTCTAAGGGCGTAAATATTTTTAAACCATCAGAAATTTGTCTTTTGTAGCCTGTAATATTTTCACCTTTTAAGGTCGAGTAGTTTTCTAATTTTGTGGTTAAACAGGCTTGAACTTCTTTTATGAGTTTATTTTTTGTGGCGATAATTTGATTGGAATGCGCACTCACTTTAATTAAATTGTAAATCTCTTTATTGGCCAATATCGACACCAATTTGTGAATGTCTTCGGGATTCGAAAATTTAAAATGAATGTTTTTTTTAAGTTCGAAACCTTCGGGAATTTCGTTATAAGAATCTTTACTGAAAATTTTCTTTTCACGGTCTATGTTATATCTCGGAATAAGAGAAATCATGTCTAAATGGTGTTTTATGCCTTGCATGCTTTCTACTTCCTTCAAAACATGGTTTAATCTGTCCGAAAGTTTTTTATTAACAGACTCTACCGTTTTTCCAACCTGACTGATTTCAAATATGGCCTTGTAATAATCGGGTTTTACATTAGCTATTCCTTTTACCGAAAAGGAAATGTTATTGTTTAATGATCGATTTACGATGATCTGATCAAGTTTTGATTTTTGGTCTGTTTCTAATATACCGTTTCCATATACAACGGCAGTTCCAACACCAATTTGAGAAGATGCCGAAATACTTATGATGAATAAAGCGATTAAAGATAGTGTTTTCATAATTTATTTGATTGAAAATTGAACAAATACGGTGGTTTGTAATTTGATTTTAGAAATTTTTATTTCTGGACTTATGAAACCATCAGTTTTATTTTCGACTTCATAATTGGCATTCATGATGAGTTGATTTGAAAATAAATGTGGCGTCTGATTGTTTTCATTAATATGTAAGGGTTTTCCAGTTTCCTCTCCAATGGCATTAAGCATATCATCGGCTTTTTGTTTCGCAATTTTTATGGCTTTTATTCTGAGGTCTCTTTTATGCTCTGCAATTTTTGAATGTTCCGTTTTAAATATTTGTCCATTTAAAATTTCTAATGCATTAAATATTTCAAACACTGTTTCCACTTCTTTTGTATTACTCACTTTAATGGTATAATCAGATGTTCTGATACTGCCTTTTTTGCGTTTACGAATTGTTATTAAGTCAGAACCGCTATGATTAAGGAATAAATTCTCTAAAGAAATATTCCCTTTAGAAAGCCTTTTTTTCAATTCTGTTTCCTGAAGTTTAATTGAAATTGAGTTTTTTTCAATCTCATTATATTTAAGTGTAAATGAAATATAAATTTCATCTGGAATTAAATTTATACTTGCTGTTCCCGACACCTCAATTTTTGGAGTACTCGTTTGTTGAATTACATTTTGCCCATTCAATTGAACAAATATCAAAAGGTAAAGTATTAAAATATAGTTTTTCATAATGTGTAATGTTTAGAATTTAAGTTAATGCAGAACCGAATCGTATTCCCCCAAGACAATACGAAATATAAAGGCGTTATTCGTATAACAGATTCGGTTCTGGAAATCAACTTTTTATTTTAAAATGGATTGAACTAAATTATATCCAAGTGTTTTTTTATTAGAATCCGAATTTTGATTTTCCCTAATGAATTTTAGTCTCAATGCCTCTAGGTTAGATAATTCGAGATGTAATGAATCTCTTTCTGTTTTAATAACTAAAATTTCTTTTTCAATTTCCTTATCAGATTTGTTTGCAAAACGACTATTGAGACTTCCTTTATTTGCCGATTTCATTTTGGATACATCTTTACCGTTAGAAACATAATTATCTATGGCGTCCCATGAACTTTTATTATAAACCGTTTTGTTTTTCTTAATTAAGGCTTTTTCAACCAACCTTTCTTTTTGTGCAACGGCTTGTTCTTTATCGTTTTCAACCATCTCTGCTTGTTCTTCTTCGTCTATTTCATAAACCGGAACATAGGTTTTATTAATCTTTTTATTGCAAGACAATATTTTGTCGTCATAAGGGGTTGCTATTTGGCGTACGTCGTTATTTTGATCTATAGAAAAATACTGACCATTACCTAAAACAGCACCTTCTTTCCATTTATTACTAATTCCGGTATTGTGGTTTCCACAAAAAATGGTGTTCACTTGAATGTTCTTTTTTACAGAGCTGGCAATAGAAGTGGCATAAGATGTATTACCTTGGTTAAAAGGTTCGTTTCCGGCAATAACCATAACACGTTTAGTTTTTATACCATCGTCCCAGTTCAACTCTTTTTGAGCATTGTGAATAACGGCTCCACAATATTCTGAACCACCATTGGTTTGTAGTTTAAAAAGTTTACTCGATACTTCATCTAGGTTTGAAGAAAAATCCAACACTTTTTGGACATAATTATTGTAAACACTTAAATTGTCGTTCCCGTATTGATAAATAGCGATTTCTATTTTAGCATCGGGTGTTTCTTTAGAAAGGTGAGAAATGGTTTCCCAAAGCTGATTTTTTGCTTGATTGATTAAACCATCCATACTGTTACTTGTATCAAGTAATAAAGCCAATTGAATTTTTGTAATAGCAGGTCTACCAATAGAAAATTCGGTGTGTTTTGTGTTGTTTTCAGATCCAACCAGTTTAACAGGCGTAAAAGGAATAAAAGATAATCCGATACTTAATAATGCGATTGCGGTGAAATATTTTGTTTTCATAATGTTATTTTTGATGCAATTTAAGATGGAAGTTTATTTATTATTAAGAGGAATGAGCGTGCAATATGCTTTATTGAGTAAACGCCATTTATTTTGAGTTTGGATTCGTTTTATGCATGGTTTGTGAAATTGGACTAATAAAAAAATGATTAGTTTTGATTTGTTATGAGAAAAATACGTCACATCATATTATTTATCCTTTGTTGTTTCTATACGTTTTATAGTTTCGGACAAATTGGAATAGGAACGACCAATCCAGAACAAGATAAAGGAGTTTTGAAATTAGATTCGTCGGCACATCTTTTTCAAAATATTCAGCAAAATCTTATTCAAGAGAGTGGAAGAAATACAGTAGAAGAAGCTCAAGAATATTATAATTTGGCTCTGTTGTTTATTAAAGATAAAGATTATGTTTCGGCCGAAAATAATTTAAATAGGAGTTTAGACATTTATAGATTATCACAAAAAAAGAAGTCCTCCAAATTTTCTAAAAAAAGAGAAAAGTCTTTAAGTTTCACTACCTCTAAATCATTAAACCAAACCTACAACAAAGGTGTGGTGCAATTAAAACTGGTAGATGTTTATCTATATCAAAATAAAAATACAGAGGCCTATCTATTAATTCAAAACCTTAGAAAGAATCATTCTGAAAATAAATCCATTCAATTTAAAGCTTTGGAAGTGTTTCAGGCTAAACAATCTTGGCAAGAATTATTAGAATTATGTCAAGTTTTAGAAGTAGATAAAAGTTTGTCTCCGGCTGAAATAGGTATTGTTGTAGATAAAAAAACGCTGGCAAAAACTAAATTAGGTTTAGATGATGATTTGTTTTTAGAAGAAGCAGAAACTTCTTTCTCAGACCTTGATATTGTTGATTTTGAAATGCAAGATATTCAAAACGATAAAGTGGCTGTAGAGTCTAATTCTAACAATCAACTTAATGTAAAAAAGGTTGAACAGTTGAGTTATGAAACTCAAGACGAAATAGCCAATACCTATAATCTTAATAAAGACTTTGAAAAGGAATTATCAATTAGAGAATCCCTATCCAATAGCAAGAAATTGAGTGAAGGGAAAAAAGCCAAGCAAAAACTCGAAATTGGAAAAATTCATCAGAAAAAAAAGGACAATAAAAAAGCGATAAAAGCACTCGAAGAAAGTTTAGTATTGGCTAAACAATCTAACAATGCCGAAGTAGAAAAAGAGACTTTGTTAAAGTTAATCGATTTAAATACATCCGATAAAAAGATCATCTATTATTATAAAGAATTACAGAAGAATAATCAGGTTCTAGATTCAATAAATCGTCAAAATTTGCTCGATTCAATGCTCGGATACAATGGAAGTATAGAAAAAAAAGAAGTTGTAAAAAACATTAACAAGAGTAGGGCCTTATACCAAAAAGAACAGGAATTGAGTTCTAAAGAAGAATCTTTGGTAGAAGATCAGATGCAATTTCAACGTTCGGTTATTTGGGTATTGGTTTTAGGTCTTATATTAATGATTGCCGTATTGTTTTGGTATCATAAACAGAAAAAAAGATTGCAAAATGTCAATCTATTGCTCGAATTAAAGAATATGAGAAATCAAATGAATCCACATTTTATTTTTAATTCACTTAATGCTGTTAATCATTTTATTGCTCAGCGCAATGAGTTAATGGCCAATGAATATTTAACGGAATTTGCATTATTGATGAGAAATACATTAAATCAGTCCGATATGGATTTGATTACTCTAAAAGAAGAATTGGTTTTTCTGAAACGCTATTGTGAGTTAGAAAAAATGCGCTTTGAGAATAAATTCGACTTTGTTTTTGATGTAGATACCCAGTTAAATATAGACGAGTATAAGATTCCGCCCTTGCTTTTACAACCTTTTGTAGAAAATGCCGTGTGGCATGGATTAAGATATTTAGAAGCAAAAGGAGAACTTAAAATCTCTTTTGGAGTAAAAAATGAAAAACTCTGTATAGAAATTACAGATAATGGTATTGGTAGAGCCAAGTCTGAAGCTATAAAAACCGAAAATCAGAAAAAACATAAATCTAAAGGGGTAAGCCTAATAAAAAGAAGAATAGATATTAGCAACCGATTAACACCTGTACATATAGATTGGGAAATAGAAAATGTTACACCTAATGGAACACGAGTTTTATTACAATTATCAAAACCAAAATCATGAATAAAATAAAAGCTGTAATTGTTGACGATGAAAAGATAGCTCGAGAAGTTTTAGAAGGATACTTAACCTCTTATTGCGAACAACAAATAGAAATAATTGCCTTGTGTGATGGATTCGATTCTGCCGTTTCTACTTTAAGAAAAGAAGATTTAGACTTGGTGTTTTTGGATGTAGAAATGCCTTTTGGTAATGGTTTAGATGTTCTGGAAAGTTTAGGGAATTACGATTTTAAAGTCATATTTACAACGGCCTTTGATCAATATGCTTTGGATGCCTTAAATAAACATGCCTTTGATTATTTATTGAAACCAATTAGCATAAAAAAGCTCATGAAAGCCGTAGATGACGTTCATCAACTGTTGGAAAAAGAGAACAATCAACCTTTAGAATCTAAAAATACAAACGGACTGTTCTTAAAAATTCCATCTTCGAATGGTTTTGAATTGGTAAAGAAATCTGATGTTGTTTTTGTGAAAGCATCCGATAATTATAGCGAAATTACCCTATTAGATAAATCTCATTTTATTGTAAGTAAAACTTTAAAAAAAGTGGAAACCGAACTGAATTCTTCCGAATTTATTAGAGTGCATAAATCTTATTTGGTAAATGTAAATCACATCAAAGGTTTTGATAGAAACTTAGGTGGCCAACTTAAATTAATCCATGATTTTGAAGTACCCATAAGTTCTACCGGTAAAAAGTTATTAAATGCATTTATTTAGAGCGTAGTTTTTAGTGAGTAGTGAAGAGTGATGAGTGAGTAGTGATGAGTGAGTAGTGATGAGTGATGAGTTTTTTCGTGTTATATTGCTTGTTTCGAGTTGGTTTGAGCTATTTCGAACTTTTACAACTGATAAAGAATTCTCCTCCTGTGGAGG
>JBMYWP010000038.1:0-37301 GCA_049607525.1 Flavobacteriales bacterium | reverse complement strand
CTCATAACTCATAACTCATAACTCATAACTCATAACTCATAACTCATAACTCATATCATGCCTTACGACAAATATTTAGCCGAACGTATAGAACGTATATTTCAAGAAAAACAAGTATATCCAGAAATTATTAAAATGATGGGCGGTTTATGTTATATGGTAGATGATAAAATGTGTTGTGGTACTCATTTTAATAAAAGCACCAATTCTGATATCCTCATGGCCAGAATTGGATTAAAAGCAATGGAGGAAGCATTGGAAAAAGAAGGCTGTTTTCCGTGGGATTTTAATGGTAGACCAATGAAGGATTATGTATATGTTTTACCAGAATGTATTGATTCTGATGAAGATTTAGAATACTGGATCAAAAAATGCTTAGCATTTAATCCAGAAGCTAAAAGCAGTAAGTCTAAAAAGAAAAAATAGCAAATTTATTATTGAAAATGCTTTTGCTGGATTTTATTCCAAAACAGAGCATTTTCATTTAAATATTTGGTCCGGTTATGGACTTAAAACTATTGAACTTTAAATCGAATTGGCACCGTATATTGAACATTTACATTTTGACCTCTCAAAATAGCTGGTTTCATTTTAGGAAGGCTATTTATTAAACGTAAAGCCTCATCTTTTAATAACTTATTTTGTCCACGAATTACTTTGGAATCAACCACCATACCTTTTTTGTTTACAATAAAAGATACATATACTTTTTCTTGTATTCCAAGGTCTCGAGCCTTTTTAGGATATTTTAAATTTTTCGAAATATGGTCTCTTAACTTTAACTGGAAACAATTCCCTTGTTCAGGTATTGAAACATTTTCGCAGCCTGGGAAAATTGGTTTTTGTTCGGCTACTGCAAAACTGAAAACTTCTTTTATTATGTTTTTTTTAGTAGAAGAATCCTCCACAATCTCTATTTCCTCATCCTCATCAAAAAAATCATTGTCATTATCAAAATGGTCTGAAAGTATAATATTAGAATTCGCTTTTGGAGATTGCTTTTGGCTACTATTTCTTCGTTTCCATTTATAGTTTTCGGTAAAAAGTCGATTTATATCCTCAGGAATTTCGGATGAAGGATTGGCCTCGGTTGTATAATAGAATTTTAAAACTTCTTTGGTTTCATAAACATAAGTCATTCGTTTTTTTAACTTTCTAAGTATTCCTTTTTTATATTTTGATTTTGGGTAAGACAATTCACCATAAAAATAATCAGCGCCAATTAAATTCCTTTTTAATGGAATCTCATACGTTTTGAACCAATGCTTTATTTTGGATGTTAAACGAGTAATAACCAAACCTCCTTTATCTAAATTATACATTCTTTCGTGTAAATCTTGAATTTTAAAGGATTTAAAATCAATGGAAAGTTTTGTTTTTCCAATTTTTGATTCGGTAAATTGAACATCCTTTGGTAAAAATAACCATAAGCCATTTGTTGATCGATATTTAAACTCACTAGATTTGAATATCAATTCGCTTTGTTTCTTTTTAGAACACAAAGGTGTAAATAGTTCTTTTGAGAATAGAAAACTCAAATATTGATCTCTAAAATTTATATTAAAGGCATTGTTTTCCAATAAAATTTCTGCCCAATGTACAGTGTGTTTACCTTTTTGTAAGCATGGATTTAATCGCAGTGTTAGTCCTCCAATTTTGTTAAGTTTAAAATCGAGATAATTTTTGGTTATTACTTTACCCTTCAATAACCTTTCACCTTTAAACACCGAGATATCGGCATCAATTATTCTTAAATCTTCAAATTGAGCTTTGTTTAATGGTGTAATATCTTTAACAAACTTGGATAAATTAGGCTTTTTTAAATATTTTGAAACTCTTTGTCTAAAAGGCATAAAGCTTTCATTTATGGATGGATTTTTGCAAACACAAACTTCTTTCTGCTTATTCTGAGAAAATGAAATAGTGTTAAACCATAGAAATAATACTGCCGTGAAATATATAAGAATCTTCATGTAAAATCGAATTTTAAATCTGAGGATAAAAGTAATAATTATTTCTTGTCAGTTTAGAACCTCTTTTTAATTTTTTTTCAATAAAAGTAGGTATAGATTCAAATATTCTAAAAGATAATATTTTATCATAATCCATTAAAAAGCCCTAAAACAAAAATGCTTTAGGGCCATGTAAAATATGATAGTAAGATGACTTACTCCAAATCGATATCAACACCTAATTTAGAGGCGATCATTTTTCTTACGTGAAGATTTAAAGCTTCATCGGTAACGTTTTCTAGAGCTTCGTTGGCAAATGCAAAAGTCAATAATGCAATGGCTTCTTTTTTAGGAATACCACGTTGTTGCATAAAGAAAATGGCTTTTTCATCCATTTGACCAATCGTACAACCGTGAGAACATTTTACATCATCAGCAAAAATTTCTAACTGAGGTTTGGTATCTAAAGATGCCGTTTTACTTGTTAAAATATTGTTATTTTGCTGAAAAGCATTTGTTTTTTGAGCATCAGGATTAACCATGATTCGCCCATTAAATACACCGTTCGATTTATCTCCGTAAATACCTTTATACATTTGGTTAGAAAATCCATTTGGTTTCGCGTGATCTACCAAAGTAGAGTGGTCGATATGAGATTTTCCTGTTCCAATAGTTATGGCACGTAAATGAGATTCTAAATGTTCTCCAGTATGTAAAAATGTAAGATTATTTCTTACTAATTTTCCATCGAAAGAGAATGTATCTACTTGTGCGTGTGTTTGCTTATCCTGACGAATCCAAGTGTGGTCTACAATTGAAGATTCGGTTGTATCGTTTTGGATTTTACAAATCACTAAACGACCGTTTGCTGCAACATCACCTTCGGTTAAAACATTGGTAAAATGTTCTGCCGATCCTTGGTTAATATGTCTTTCGGTAATTTTTACCTGAGCATTTTCTTCAACAATGTAAAAGTTACGAGGGTTTGTTATAGTAGCTTCGGAATTGTTGTTTATAAAAACCAACTCAATACGTTGCTCTAAAACCTCGTTACGTTTCATGTGAATGAATAACCCATCGCGGTAAAGCGCCTTGTTTAAAGCCAACATCGAATCACCTTCTTTTATAGCAATTTTATCAAAAGCTTCGGGTAATTTTGATTGTTGAGCCAAGGTTGTAACCTCAAAGTTTGTTGGAAAAGCATCTGAAAGATCAGCTTGAAACAATCCGTTTACAAAAACAAACTGCAATGCATTTTCGCTAATCTTAGAAGGCACTTCAACTTCCACATTCGAGTTTGGTTCAAAAAGCCAATCGGCCTTCATAAATTTACTCAAATTGGTGTATTTCCACTCTTCTTGTTGGCGTGTTGGTAAACCCAAGGTCTTAAAAGACGCTAAGGCCGACTTTCTATCCTCACTTAAAGTCAGGTTTTCTAAAGTCGTGTTATCTAAATTTTCTATCCAGTTCATAGGTTCAGAAAATTAAGTTAACCAATCATATCCTTTCTCTTCTAACTCAAGAGCAAGTTCTTTTCCTCCTGTTTTCACAATCTTACCATCGGCAAGTACGTGTACAAAATCAGGAACAATATAGTCTAATAAACGTTGGTAGTGGGTAATGATTAAAACGGCGTTATTGTCCGATTTTAATTTGTTTACACCATTGGCAACTACTCTTAAGGCATCAATATCTAAACCAGAATCTGTCTCATCTAAGATGGCTAATTTTGGTTCTAACATAGCCATTTGAAAGATTTCGTTACGCTTCTTTTCACCTCCAGAGAATCCTTCGTTCATAGAACGGCTTAGGAATTTTGGAGACATTTCAAGAAGTTTTTGATTTTCTTTCATCTTTTTAAGCATTTCCTTTGCAGGCATTGGCTCCATTCCTTTTGCTTTTCTCGATTCGTTTACAGCAGTTTTAACAAAGTTAGAAACTGTAATTCCCGGAATTTCTACAGGATATTGGAACGATAAGAAAATACCTTCGTGAGCACGCTCTTCCGGATCAAGATCTAAAAGATCTACCCCATCCAATTGTACTTGTCCTTCGGTTACTTCATAATCATCACGACCTGCAATAACAGACGATAATGTTGATTTACCAGCACCGTTAGGACCCATGATTGCATGAATTTCTCCTGGCTTAATTTCTAAATCGATTCCTTTTAAAATTTCGAATTCTTCAATTCGAGCTTTAAGATTATTTATTTTTAACATGACGTTTCTTTGGTTGGGGTGGTTTAACCTACAGATCCTTCTAATGAAAGACTTAATAATTTTCGAGCTTCAACAGCAAATTCCATTGGAAGTTTTTCCAATACTTGATGGCAGTATCCGTTTACAATTAAACCGATGGCTTCATCAGTTGGAATTCCTCGTTGATTACAATAAAACAATTGATCTTCTCCAATTTTTGATGTGGTTGCTTCGTGCTCAATCTGAGCTGTATCGTTAGCCACTTCTATGTATGGAAAAGTATGAGATCCACATGTGTCTCCCATTAATAAGGAATCACATTCTGAGAAATTACGAGCATTTTCGGCCGATTTATTAATCTTAACCAAACCTCTATAACTTCCGTTAGATTTTCCAGCTGCAATACCTTTAGAAATAATTGTTGAGCTGGTGTTTTTACCAACGTGAATCATTTTTGTTCCTGTATCGGCTTGTTGATAGTGATTTGTAACGGCTACCGAGAAAAATTCTCCCACCGAATTATCACCCAATAAAATACAAGAAGGGTATTTCCATGTTACTGCCGAACCTGTTTCTACCTGAGTCCAAGAAATTTTTGAATCGGTATGGCAAATTCCACGTTTTGTAACAAAGTTGAATACTCCACCTTTTCCGTCCTTATCTCCAGGATACCAGTTTTGAACCGTTGAGTATTTAATCTCAGCTCTGTCCATAGAAATTAATTCTACAACAGCGGCGTGCAATTGGTTTTCGTCACGCTGTGGTGCCGTACAACCTTCAAGGTAACTTACGTAAGCATCTTCATCGCAAATTAAAAGCGTGCGCTCAAATTGCCCTGTTCCACCTTCGTTAATTCGGAAATATGTCGATAATTCCATCGGACAACGAACACCTTTCGGGATATAACAGAAAGAACCATCGGTGAAAACCGCCGAGTTTAATGCTGCATAATAGTTGTCTGCCGGAGGAACAACAGTTCCAATATATTTTTTAACCAATTCTGGGTGTTCTTGGATGGCTTCTGAAATAGAACAGAAAATAATTCCAAGTTCACCAAGTTTTTCTTTAAAAGAAGTGGCAACAGAAACTGAATCGACAACAATATCGACCGCTACTCCTGTTAAACGCTTTTGCTCTTCTAATGAAATTCCTAGTTTTCCGAAAGTCTCCAATAATTTTGGATCAATTTCGTCTAAACTTTTAGGGTTATCAGTTTTTTGTTTTGGTGCCGAGTAAAAAGAAACTTCTTGCAAGTTTGGTTTTTCGTAAGTTACGTTTGCCCAATCTTTTTCTTGCATTCCCAAAAAGGTTTTATAGGCTTTTAATCGCCATTCTAATAACCATTCTGGTTCATTCTTTTTAGAAGAAATTAAACGAATCACATCTTCATTTAATCCTTTTGGTATGGTGTCAGATTCAATATCTGTAACGAATCCGTATTTATATTCGGAACTGGTTACTTCCTGTAATATTTTATCGTCTTCAGATAACTGTTGGTTTTCTTCCATTGTGTATATAGGGTTCAAAAAATGGATTTATAATGAGAAACTTTCTCCACAACCACAAGTACGACTTGCGTTTGGGTTTTCAAAAACAAAACCTGTACCATTCAGTCCACCCGAATAGTTTAGTGTTGTTCCTGCTAAATAAAGTACTGATTTTTTATCCACAAGAATGCGGATATCTCCATCTTCGATTAAATGATCATTTTCTTTTTGTTCGGTGTCGAAATCTAGTTTATAAGACAATCCAGAGCATCCACCACTTGTAACACCAACGCGTACAAACGATTCAGACAGTGTCTTACCATCTTCCTTCATTAAGCTAACAAGCTTATTTCGGGCATTATCGGTTATTTTTATCATCTTTCTTGTTGGTTGAAAAATTGAATTTTAGCTCCGCAAAATTAAGTATAAATTGTTAATTTTTAATGCTTATTTTAAATTATTATAAATAAGGAATCGAATTTACTACCAAATTTGCGGTATTTAGGTTTTTGGACGTGATTTTCGGAGGAAACTTACGTCAAAATGTTATTTATAAGTTCTCTCGAAGTTTTACTTCGGGAGGTTTTGAGAAGTGAAACTTCACTTTATCTTGGTATCCGAAGTAGAACTTCGGAACAATTACGATTGTTTTTCATGTTATGGTGTTCTCCTGAAGTTTCACTTCAGGAGGAAGATCAGGTGAAGTTTCACTTCACTACGATTATTATTTGAGAAGTAAAACTTCTCTTTATCTTGGTATCCGAAGTGGAACTTCGGAGCAGCACATTTAACATCGGTGAATAATGAGAACAATGTTTTTATTAAAATTGATGTATATTGAAACAATAAATATTTTGGTCATGAATGCATATCTATTAAAATATCTAGAAATAAAACAGCTTCTTATTTTTGCAATTTATCCAATTGCCTATATACTTTTTAAAGCTTCAACATTTAAAAACATTAATTTGAGATTGCTCAAACAACTTAGTGTTTTATTTTTTGTAATAAATTTAATAATTGTTTTTACACCACTTAGTTTTGTTGGAGAACTCATAGATGAATTTGTTTTTATTATTGGATTGTTTCTATTATTTTACTTGTCTTTATATTTTAAGAAATTAAAACAAAGAGTCGGAAATATTATGGTAAGAATTGGTCAATTGTTAGCATTAGGTCTTCCACTTTATTTTCTATGTATAATTCTCAATCCACTTTATACCAGTTTTAGTTTAGATTTATCTGGGTTAAACCCAAAAGATCAAACAAGTTTTGATGACTTTAGACTTGTACACTATTCAAAAAACTCCAATTTTACGTATTCGGGGAGTCATTTTATTGTTATTCATAAATCACTTATTCCATATTTTATTGAGTACCGAGTTGGGGAAGCCAATTTAGGAACTTATCAAAGTTCTGATTTATCTGGAAACAAAGCTAAAATTACTCATTATTCTAAAGATGGGACAAGTGAAGAAATCATGATTCAATCACCACGTTTTACAATTGAAAATATGGTTTTATCAAAGGAGGAGTATGATTTTGAAACAAATTCATACGAAAAAGTTGAGAAATATAATATTGAGTAAGAAGATTGTAATTTTCATATTAGAAGTGAAACTTCGGATCAACGAATATTGTTTTTCATGTTTTGTGCGTTCTCTGGAAGCGGCATGTCAGCAGCAAAATCTTATACAATTCCACTTCAAAATCCCATATGGCTGAAAATAAAACTAAATTAACATATTAAAATTAAGAATATTATATATAATTTTGGATATGATTTTTTAGCTATGAAGCATTTATTATTTTTTTGTTCTTTACTTTTTTTCAATCTATTATCTTTTTCACAAATAAGTCAGGTTACCACACTGCAAACCAACGGAAACCTGGAGAATTCGAGTATGGCACAAGATTCAGAGTACAATACTTTTATTTGTGCAACTCAATATTTACCATTTGGAGCCATTAGCAAAGGTTTAAATATTTATAAATTAAACGCTTGTAATGAACTTGTTTGGAATAAAACCTATTATAGATCTGGTGTACAATTAGAAAATAAACAGATTGTAGTTGATGAGGTTAGTGGATTTATTTATGTGGTTGGGTTTTATATTGATCATGTAAAATTGAATCGTCAACTCATGGTGATTAAATTGGATGAGTATGGAGATATTTTAGACACAAAAGCTTTGGATTTTGATGGTTTTGAATTGTCTTACGCCTATAACACCCTTCTTAGAGGGAATGGATTGGTTATTTTTGCAAAATATGCACCAATTGGTGGAGGAGCTTCTTATTCGAGTATTTTGACTCTAAATTCAGATTTAGAAATTGAGGAGTCTAATCGATTTTTAGATTCATATACAGGGCTTTCGGTTGCTAAATTTTCTGAGGATGTATATTTTATTAGAACCCATTATTTTGTTGGATTAGTTGATGTTGATGGAACAGTCTATTGGTTTAAAAAGTATACAGAGTTGCTAAATGGAAGTAGCTTTTTTAGATCCTTAAAAACGGATGATGGTTTTATCGTTCTTGTCCGACGTCAGAATGATAATTATCTTGTTAAATTTAATCATAAAGGTGAGTTTATTTGGAAAAGCGATGTGTTTGAAACTGTATTTTGGCCTGAAATGATATTGGATAAAGACGAGAATATCCAGGTTATATCTTTTTTATTAAATAGTGGAATGTCCTATCCAATTTTAATTCATGTTTCGGCCAACGATGGAGAGATATTTCATCAAAGCCAGATTAACTTAGGGGCAAATGGGGTTTCCACTTTTCCGACAGTTATTGCTCACGAAAATACAATGGATTTTTTAATGCACTCTACAAACGCAAATCAATTGATTTTTGTACAAAATGCCGACCATACCATTTGTAATGAAGATTTAACTCTTCCGTTACACGATAATATGTATGATGAAAATTATTCCGATTTATCTGTTACTACAACAAAATTAATAGAGAGTAATAGTTTAGAAGATTTTACACTAGACAGTCTTCCATCTCATTTTGTTCAATCGACACTTTGTACTCCAGTGATTACAGAAGATACGATGTTTATTACAGGTAAAATAGATTGTGATATTTCTTATGATTATCAAGGAACGAAGGAAGGAACGTATTTCTGGCCTCAAGATGGTAGTTTTGAAAGTGAAAAAATATTGGATTCGGTAGGAATTTATGAAGTCGTTATTTCAGATTGCCGATCTAAAACCAGAGAGATTATAGAAATAAAAACCATTTGCAATTGTAATCTTCAAATGCCAAATGCTTTTACGCCAAATAACGATGGCGATAACGATGAATTTGGAGGTGTAGATTATTGCGATATTGAGCATTATTCTATGCGCATTTTCGACCGTTGGGGAAAGCAAATGTTCCAATCTAAAAGTATAAATCAAAAATGGGATGGAACCTATAAGGGCACAAAAGTGAGTAGTGGAATGTATTATTATGTGGTAGAGTTTACACCTGCATCTTTATCTCAACTCGTACAAAATAAATCCATTTCTGGATATGTAATGGTGCTATATTAAATGAAAAAAGGAGTTTGTTACAACTCCTTTTCTTTATGATATACTCTAGTTTTATTGAATAATATACTTGCTGGATGTTCTGTGTTTTCCATCAGAAATTTCAATAATATAAATGCCTTTTTTAAGATGACTTACATCGATATGACCTGAAGTGTTTGAAATCACTTGAGTTCCTAAACTGTTGTAAATAGATATGTTCATTGAACTTTCTAGATGTTCTAAACTTATACTTGAAGAAGTTATTGGGTTTGAAATTGTAGATAATACACCCTTTAAACCATTTATTTCTTCTAGGCCAACAGGAGTGTATTCACAGTTTCCAGCGTCGTAAATAGCCGTTGGGTTATAGTTGATTGCGGCAGTATCTGTACATCCCCATTGAATGGTATCAAAAGGGTATGAAACAAAACTTTGCTCGGTTAAAAACACAGCGCTATTTAAAATATGGTCATGAACGTCGGCAATAACAATTTTTAAATGATAAGTAGAATCTGGAATTAAAACTGCATTGATGCTTAAGGTATCTGTATATCCATTAAATGGAAATGAAACATAATTTGTTTGACTCGTGTCATTTGGATGAAAAAGATACGTGTAATCTGTAAAATCTGGATCAACAAATTCACAAAATGTTTCGTAACCTGGAGTAGATGACACTCCAGAATTTATTGAGTTAATACAAACAGGTGTTTCATTAGAATTTGGAACTATGGCTAAATTCTCACTACCATTATAATAATTTCCAGAAATACCGGGTCCTGTTAAAAAGAATCCAAATACATCATTAAATTGAGAGCAGGTATAGTAACTATATTCTGTTGAAGCAAAAATATAGTTAAACCCAACACCATCGAATTGAGGTATGAAATCAAATTCTATTGAGGTTATGTTTTTAAAGGAACTTATGGTAGAAGTTGAATCTAGAAGTTGATTTTGTAAAGATTCTAAATGCGGATCGGCTCCGGGAGATGATGTGGTGTAAGGTCCAGTGGCAGAAATTCCTGGTGTTAAAGCCCATTCAGCACCACCTGTAGACATAATAATACCTTCAGGGATCAAAAAATCTGAAAAACTATGATACAAACCAATAGTTGAATCACTACCGTTCACTTCAACATTAGAAATGTTAATGGTATTACTGGTAACAAAATTGGCTAGTAGCAAAGCCGAATCGATGGTTGAATTTTGTAATGGAAACACCGTCTGGGCAAAGGAAATAGACGGTAAAAGACAGAAAAATAACAATTTGTTCATTGAATAGAAATTTAAAAATGAACTCTAATATAGTGATTTATAATTAAATGATAGGTTCTTTATTTAATAATCCAATAATTATGAACTCATGTAAAATGAAAATTGAATAAAAAAAGGCCATTTATAAAAATAGCCTTTGTACTTATAAATAAAAATAAAATGAATTAAATTTTGACAACTTTCTTTGTATAGATTCCTGAAGGCGTCTCAATTTCTATAAAATAGACGCCTTTTTGTAAATGGTTCAATGAAATAACCTTTTCATTTCCTGAACGTATTTGTTGCTTACCATTGAGATCCATTATTCGGCATGTAATAATGTTTTCGGTTGTGTTTATAGTCACATTGTTTTGTGTTGGGTTTGGAAATAAATCCACCGTAGAAACAGCATTTTCATTAATCCCCACAGGCCAAGAGCAAGGGAGGGATTGGTAAAGTTTTTCAAAAACAAAATTGAATGTTTCTGTTTTTATTGTAGCATTAGAATTCCAAGGGCAATGTGCTTCTCCAGGAAAAGAAAGTGCATGAAAAGAGTTTGAACTCATGGCCGACGTATGTAAATTAATAGAACCACCACCACATAATTCAGGTAATGAAGTCTGGCCTAAAGGTGCTCCACATGTATATGGAACCACATTGTCTTGGTCGCCATGACATGTTATAAGGAGTTTATCTGTATCTGTGGTTTGAACAAAATCAACATCTGCTAAACCACCTGCTAGGCTAATAACACCTGCGAGTTTACTCGAATAACCTGCATTTCCACTATTTCCTTCAATACCTCCATTGGCATTTAGAGCAATTGTAAATTCAGGCCCTGTCGAATCGGAAGGGTCTAAAAAACCTGCGTGTAATCCAATAACACCTCCTGCAGAGTTACCTCCAAAATAGATCTGATTAGTGTCTATATTAAAGGTGTTTCCATTTTCTATAACATCTTTGTAAAAGTAACGAATAGCCGCTCTTCCATCTCCAAGGCCTTTTACAACGCCATCTACATATTGACTTGGATTTGAAATGCTAGAAAAAGAGATTAATCGATAAGAAATAGAAGCGGCAACATAACCTCTTTTTGCAAGAGCATTTGCCATTTCAACCATTACAGGGTTTGTTTTACTACCCGAAACAAAACTTCCTCCATGAGCTAGAATAACCAAAGGTCTATTTGTTTCAATGTTTCCTGTTGGAGTATAAACATCAAGCTCTAAATTATTTGATGTGGAATATGTTTGGGTTGTTACAGTAACATCAGAAAATATTTCAGATTCGTAACGACCATTACATTGAGCAAATGCGGTGTAAATGGAAAAAAATCCGAAGCAAAATAAATAAAAGGCTTTCATATGGCTTTGTTTTATCCAAATATACAGAATTCTACAACGACATGATTATGAAGTATACGAATAGGAAAGTATTTTAGATTAAAACCTAATAAAATCCTATTAAATCTAGCAACTTGCCATTCCAACAGAAATTGCCAATCCGCCTTCAGAGGTCTCTTTGTATTTACGATTCATATCCTGGGCAGTTTCCCACATGGTCTGAACAACCTTATCAAGAGGAACAAGAACATTTTTTGGATCACGATCTAAAGCCATTTCGGCTGCATTTATTGCTTTTATGGCACCCATTGAATTTCGTTCTATACATGGTACTTGAACCAAACCGCCTATTGGGTCACAGGTTAAACCTAAATGATGTTCCATGGCAATTTCGGCAGCAATGGTAATTTGCTCTGCTGATCCACCAAGTAAAGAACATAATCCGGCTGCCGCCATTGCAGAAGATACGCCAATTTCGGCTTGACATCCTCCCATAGCTGCAGAAATTGTTGCTCCTTTTTTAAAGATGCTCCCTATTTCTCCGGCAACAAGTAAAAATTCTTTAATGTGATTGAAGTCTCCTTCGTGATTTTCAATGGTTAAATAATACATTAATACGGCTGGAATAACTCCAGCACTTCCATTTGTTGGAGCTGTAACAACACGTCCTAATGCTGCATTGACCTCGTTTACAGCCAAGGCATATGTACTTACCCACTTTAATATTTGTCGGAATTTTACCGTTGTATTTCTAATACTATCTATCCAATCTAGATGAGATGTATAGGTTGCTTTTCCTTTTAATTTTTGGTAAGAATTATAGGCTCTACGTTTTACATTGAGCCCTCCAGGTAATTGACCTTCGGTATGGCAACCAATATACATACATTCCAACATGGTTTCCCAAACGCGTTTTATTTCGGAATCAATGTCTTCAGGATTTCTAAGTGTCTTTTCGTTTTCCCAAATAATTTCTGCTATAGATTTATTCTCAGAATTACAAAAAGCTAAAAGCTCTTCGGAAGTTTGAATTGGAAATGGGAATTTCTTGAAATCGGCAGCTTTTTTTGCCTGTTCATTCGAATTTTCTTTGGTGATAAATCCACCTCCAATAGAATAAAATGTACTTTCTATGGTTTCATTGGAATCTAATAGGGCTTTAAATGTTAAGCCATTTGAATGAAATTTTAAGAAGGTAGAGTGAAAGAAAATAGAATCGGAAAATGAAAAGTCTAACTCCATTTCACCACCAAAATTTAAACGATCATTTGCTTTTACATTTTCTATAATCGTGTCTATATCCGAAATAGGAATGTATTCAGGATCAGTTCCACTTAAACCTAAAATACAAGCTAGGTCGGTAGCATGTCCTTTACCTGTTAATGACAAAGAACCATATAAATGTACTTCGATACTTTTGACTTTTGAAAATTGTTGTGATTGTTTTAATTCTTCAATCCATTTTTCGGCTGCTCGCCATGGTCCCAAAGTATGAGAGCTAGAAGGTCCCACACCAATTTTCAACATATCGAATACACTAATTTGCTCCATTTTCCTTTTTTATTAAATGCCACCAAAAATAGGAAATTTTGGTTACCATTTGTTATTTCCTAACGACGTATTGTATTTTCTTAACATAATATTGATTTTAGTTTATTTTATAAACAAAATCAGAGTCTTAAAAATAAAAAAGGTTGTCCAAAATTATTGAACAACCTTTTTATGGGTTTTAGAAAATAGATTTTACTATTTCTTAATGGTATCTAAAGCCGTTTGAAGTCTATTTAAAACCTCTTCTTTACCTAAAATTGCACAAATATCATTCATGCTAGGTCCTGCTCCTTTTCCAGAAACAGCAACTCTAAAGTTTGGCATTACAGCTCCAAATCCTAATTCTTTCTCTTCTAAGAATGCCTTAAAAGTAATACCAACATTATCTGCTGTAAAGTCAGAAATACCTTCAAGTTTTGCCTTTAGTTCAGTTAATAAGGCAGGCGTATGCTCTTTCCATTTTTTCTTAACGGTCTTAGCATCATATTCGGTTGGTCTTTCAAAGAAATATGCACCTTCTTCAATAATATCTTCCGTAAGTGTAGCGCGTTCTTTAATCAGTTCACATACTTGAGCAAGATACTCAGGTTTTACATCAACTTTATCTTTTAATAATTCAGCTAATTCTTCACCAGATTTAGCACGTAAATATTGTTGATTGAACCATTTTGTTTTTTCGAAATCAAATTTTGCACCAGATTTTCCAACACGTTCCAATGAGAATGCTTCAATCAAGTCTTCCATAGAAAATAGCTCTTGGTCGGTTCCTGGGTTCCAACCTAAAAAGGCTAACATATTTGTAAAGGCGTCTGCAAAGAAACCACGTTCCATATAACCAGAAGACACTTCCTGAGTTTCAGGGTTTGTCCAGTTCATTGGGAAAACAGGGAATCCTAATCGGTCACCATCACGTTTGCTTAATTTCCCGTTTCCGTCTGGTTTTAAAATCAATGGAAGGTGGGCAAATTTAGGCTCATCCCAACCTAATAAACGGTAAAGTAAAACATGTAAAGGTGCAGATGGTAACCATTCTTCTCCACGAATAACATGCGAAATTCCCATTAAATGGTCATCAACAATATTTGCCATGTGGTAAGTTGGCATACCGTCGGCTTTAAACAAGACTTTATCATCAAGGTTGTTTGTGTTTACAGAAACCCAACCGCGAATGATATCTTCAATTTTTACTTCTTCGTTTCTTGGCATTTTTATACGCACAACATATGGTGCTCCAGCTGCAATTCTACTTTCGGTTTCTTCCTTACTTAACGTTAAAGAATTTACCATAGAATTTCTGGTAATATTGTTGTATTGCCAAGCATGTACACCATTGGCTTTAGCTCTGTCTCTTACCTCTGTAAGTTCTTCGGGCGTATCAAAAGCGTAATATGCATTTCCAGATTCAATAAGCTGATCAACGTATTGACGGTAAAGAGGTTTACGTTCAGATTGCTTATATGGTCCAAATTCTCCACCTGCTTCTGTTCCTTCATCGGCATGTATTCCACACCAAGCTAGGGCTTGATGGATATATTGCTCGGCTCCAGGTACAAATCGAGTTTGATCCGTATCTTCAATACGAATTATAAACGTTCCGTTGTGCTTTTTTGCAAACAGATAATTGTAAAGTGCAGTTCTAACTCCACCCATATGCAAAGGTCCTGTTGGACTCGGTGCAAATCTTACACGTACATTCTTTTCCATTACTTTTTACTTAATCGACAGCAAATTTAAGTTTTTTTTGGCGCTTAAGTCTTTGTTTCAATAAACAATTCATTAAATTGCAGTTGTATCTGTTTTTTTTATTAAAAACCTCATGTTTTTTGGTTTAGAAACTGGTTGTAAATGATTAATTAGAAAATGATAAATATGAAAATGTTAAAAATTTTAATGAGCCTATTTTTATTGATAGGGAATGTTTTGTATGCTCAAAATAAAATTTCTTTAAATGTTGGTGGGAATATGGATGTCCTTGCTAATTCTAACAATAGTTTTCAGGCTACGCCATTCATTTCATTATCTTTTTTTGATCGGGTAGAAATTGGTGGATTTAGTGTTCCGACAAGTAAGAAATATCACTCTGATTTATTTGTAATTGCTGATCAAAGCATTCATAAACAAAATGATTTTGGAAGCGATCGATTAATGCATTCTTTCCTTAAGGTATATTTAGGGCGTGATAGGAATTTTACCCTTTCTTTTGGAGGTATAAATCATTACAAAACTGAAGAAAAATTAGGGCTAATCACGGCATATAGAGAAACAACAATTCTAGATGCATTTGGTATGCCTATTGTAGAACAAACAAATGAATTAGAACGCATTCCTCAGGTAAATAATATTTCAATTGGTTATTTTGGAATTGGATACAATATGGAACTGTTTCCAAATCTGTATTTTAATCCAGAATTACGTTATAGAGCTGGAGAGAAAACAGAAAAAATTTATCATACTGAAATATTTGATCAAAATGATGAATATTCCATTGATAATAGATATACTTTAGCAAATAGATATACTAAGTTCAGCGATTTTACTTTTAGCATTTCAGTTTCCTATAGATTTGGATTACTGAAAAATAATCGAGTAAAGGAGAAAGAGGATGAATAATAGCTTTTTTACTTAATAACAACAAGACATAAAATGACTCCAAGAGAACGTACAAAAGATTGGCCAGATAACCCATTTAGAGGTAAAAAATTAAGAGAAGTATTAGAATATTTACTCGGTGTTTATGGATGGGAAGAATTGGGTGAAATTATTGATATTAATTGTTTTAATAACAATCCGTCTATGAAATCGAGTTTAGGATTTTTAAGAAAAGAAGAATGGGCTAGGGTGCAAGTAGAAAAGTTGTATTTAGATACCTATTTGGATAATAAAAGTCTTGAGACATCTCATGAAGATTCGAATGAGGTTGTGGAATAAAATAATGATTTAAAAATATAACTATGAAAATATTAATTTACACCGTATTTATCTTTTTAAGTACCATGGCTCTTGCGCAAAATAAACTTTCCATAAATGTTGGTGGTTATGCAGATCTTGTTGCAACCTCAAAAGGAAATAGGTTCGCCATACCTCAAATCTCCTTAACATATAATGATAGAATAGAGATTGGAGGCTTCTTTTTTAATACAAGTGGTGAGCACCACCTAGAATTAATCCAGTTTACAGAAAAAGAACTTAATATATCGGATCGGCCTCACAAGGATCTGATTTTTAATGGCTATTTAAAAGTATATTTGGGACAAGACCGAAAATATTCTCTTTCGGCAGGTGGATATAGTAAGTATCTTACTAAGGAACGAATTGATTATATCTCTGATTATAGAGAGATATATAAAAATGCTCAAGGTATTCCTGTAATGGCATTGACAAACGAATTGGAACGTATCCCTCTATTTACAGATGTTTCTATCGCATATATAGGGTTTGGATATAATTTTGAAGTATTAAAAAATCTTTATTTAGAGCCTGAATTACGATTTAGAAGATTGGGAAGGGTGCAATCTGTTTACATTTCAGACATTGGCACTCCACTTGATCCAAAAGATATAGACAATAGGTACAAGGTATCAAAACATGACTGGAAGTCCTTCGATTTAGCATTGAGTATTTCTCTAACTTATAGAATAGGACTTATTAAGGTGAAATAAATTGAAGATCATTTATTCATTACATTTACAAAATGAAAACAACAGAGACTGATAGTTTATATAACAACTTACATAAACAAACAACCAAAGAGCTTCTTACGAACATAAACAATGAAGATAAGAAAGTTGCTTTGGCAGTGGAGCAATGCATTCCAGCTATTGAAATTTTGGTAGATAAAATTGTCGAGAAAATGGAGCTTGGTGGACGATTGTTTTATATTGGAGCTGGGACGAGTGGGCGTTTAGGTGTTGTAGATGCCAGCGAGTGTCCACCAACTTTTGGAGTTGATTTTAATACTGTAATTGGATTAATTGCTGGAGGAGATTCTGCAATTAGAAAAGCAGTGGAATTTGCCGAAGATGATACCAATCAGGCTTGGAAAGATTTAGAGGAGTATCATATTTCCAAACTCGATTCGGTCATAGGAATTGCAGCAAGTGGGAGTACACCATATGTTGTTGGTGGAATAAAAGCGGCTCGAGATTTTGGTTTGTTAACAGGAGGAATTTGTTGTAATACAAATTCTAAACTTGCCGCAGCTGCCGAAATATGTATTGAAGCTATTGTTGGGCCAGAATTTGTAACGGGTAGTACACGAATGAAATCTGGAACGGCTCAAAAACTTATTCTCAATATGATTTCAACTTCTGTAATGATAAAGCTGGGGAAAGTATTTGGAAACAAAATGGTAGATATGCAACTTAGTAATACCAAACTTCAAAGAAGAGCTGTAGAAATGTTGATGAGTCTTTCTGAATTGGATGAAGAAAAAGCTCAAAAACTGATAGACCAACATGGCAATGTTAGGTTGGCTTTGCAAAATTTATAATTGTTTGCACATTGTAATAATATATGAGAGAGGTAGATGAAAATGGTTTACTTCTCTTTTTTTTTATTTAAATTAACCTTAATTAGAATCTTTATTTTATCTGATTGATGTAAAATTCCTATTTTCGAACCGAATTAATAATTATTAAATGATGAAATATATTTTCCAATTCATGCTTTTGTTTGTTATCATCAATGTAAACGGACAAACGTTTTCTGGTGTTGTGTTTACGCAAGACGATAAAAAGCCCGCTTTATTTTCTACCATTCATATTCCGAATACAGGCCTAGGTACTGTTACCGATGAAAAGGGGGAATTTTCTTTTAATATTCCCGAAAAGTATAATCAGTTAACTATAGAGATATCATTTATAGGATACAAAACACTTAAGTTGCCAATATCTGATTTAGATTTCGACAAGCACAATACATTGTGGTTAGAAGTGGAGTCCGAAAACTTAAATATGGTTGTTTTAGAAGGGAAAAGAAAGAGTCTAAAACCATTACAAGTCATAAAAAGAGTACTGAAAAATATTGAAAAAAATTATCCGACCGATACAACAACGTTTAAGGGGTATTACAGAGAAACGGTTTCGCAAAACGGAGCTTGTGTAAAGTACGCCGATGCTGTAGTAGACCTAAATTATGGACCATATCAGAGAGATAAATTAAAATATAAAGCATTCTATCAAGGTTACGAATCTATGACACTTAGTGCTTTGACTTGGGATTGGGGAAAACGATTTCATAGAGGTCATTTTCCGTTTAGGACCATACCTGCAGATAAATTAAAGATTATTGAATCGAGGGCGAGTGAGAATTTAAGTACCAGCTTTATGATGGCCAATATTGAAGGTGGACCTCTTGGTTTATTAGGGAAAGACCGAATGAAATATCAACATTTATTTCTTAAATCTTCTCGATTTTCAAATTTTAAATACACCATGAAAGAGGTGATTGATTCTGTAACGAACTCACCGAATTATATTATTTACTTTAAGCCAAAATTTTCGGAAGATAAAAAAATGACTCTGTTGAAACGCTTGTTTAAAGAGTATCATGATTTGGTAGAGGGAGAGATTATTGTTGATAAAAAAACGTTTGCTGTAAAACATATGTCTTATTCAGTAGCCAGGGGTTTAAAATCGAAAATGTGTGGATTTAATGAAATGAATTTAAAACATTTTGACTATCATATTGAAATAGATTATAAAAGATTGAAAGATAAATATTACCTCTCTTCAATCTACGAAAAAGATGAATTTGTTTATACAGACACCATTAACGATACCCGAACAGCTTTTAATACAGAACAAGAAATTCATTTATTCGATGTGCAGCCAAATACATATACGCCAATAAAAAATGAAGAGCATTTTGCTAATGTAGAGTCAAATCAATTGTTTGATTACCCTTTGGAGTATAATGCAGAATTTTGGAATACATTCTTAGCGAGTCATAAGGAATATAGTATTCCATTAAAAATAAAAACTCATCTTGAAAAAGAAAAGCCATTGCTTACCCAGTTTAAAAACAAAGGGTTTAGAGATTTAAATTTAAAACCTCCGGTCGCTAAAAAAGAACCATATACATGGAAAAAGCATGGGAAAACCTTTGTTGATGATTACGCTTGGTTAAAAGATACAGTAGCGCCAGTGCATAATAATGAGGTGATGGATTATGTGTTTAAAGAAAATGAATATTACCGTAATTATGTAAAACCATTAAGAAAAGACCAAAGAGCTATATTTAAATCCTTGAAAGAATATAGTCGAGAAAGTTACACAAGCCATCCGAATAGATATAAAAATTTCGATTATTACATAAAATATAAAGAAGACAGCAATTACCCTGTTTATTATAGAAAACACAAGGATTTGAAGATTGAAACCGAACTGTTTGATGTTGAAAAACTGGCCATTAATCACAAATATTATAATTTAAGCATAGCCAATGTAAGTCCGAATGAAAAATATATTGGTTTTATGGAAAATACAACCGGTTCGGACCACGAAGTATTTAAGATTAAGGATATGGGTAAACAACAAATCTTGAATGATAGCTTGAATAATATAGCATCTGTTGTATGGATCTCGGATTCCACCTTGTTATATACCGCCTTAGAAAACAAAACCAATCGTCCATATCAGGTTAGGTTACATAAGCTCAATACATCTGCAAAGGAAGATGAAATTTTGTTTACGGAGGAGAATACTTTGAGTAGAGTAGGTGTACAAGTATCTCAACATTTAGAATATGCATTTATTTCGTCGAACACAACAGATGGCAGTGAGGTATATTGGACTTCTTTAAAAGATGAACATTTGGTTTTTAAGAAAATGAAATCCAATGCTAAAGACGTGAAATATTTTGTGTCTTATGTTCAAGGTTATTTCTATGTTTTTACCAATGAAAATGCCAAAAATGGTAAGCTATTACGCGTAAAACCACAAGATGTAGAACAAAATCAATGGGAAACGGTAATTCCGCATCAAGAAGATATAACACTAGAAACCTATGAAGTGTTTAAAGATTATTTGGTGTATCAAGAGCGGGAAGATGCGCAAAGTAGAATTGTTGTGCGAAATTTAAAGACAGGAAAGTCTCATAAAATAAAAGTAAAAGAAGAGTATTACGACATTTCAATAGGGTCTAATCCAGAAGAAAATACCGATTCATTAGAATTTGTTTATTCCTCATTTAAAACACCAAGTCAAACCATAAGATACAATATGGCAACCAAAAAATCTCATGTTACGTATATGGATTCTTTGAAAAACTTTAGTGGCTTAGGTGCGCTAAAAGTAAAACGTATTTATGCCCCAGCAGCCGATGGAACCCTTATTCCTATTACGTTGGTTTATCATAGTTTTAGATATTGGAAAAAAGGGAAAAACAATAAACTTTGGTTAACATCTTACGGTGCTTATGGAAACGGACAGAGCGTTGGATTTAATAAAGCTATTTTACCATTGTTAGAAAGAGGGTTTGTTTATGCCGTAGCACACATTCGTGGAGGTAACGACATGGGTAAGCAATGGTATGATGACGGGAAACTGATGCATAAAAAAAATACGTTCAATGATTTTATTTCTTGTACCGAATATTTAATTAATGAAGGGTACGCCGATTCTAACAATGTTACAATTCAAGGGGCAAGTGCTGGAGGATTACTTATGGGAGCCGTGGCAAACAAGCGTCCAGATTTATATAAAGCCGTATTTTTAGATGTACCATTTGTAGATGTTATGAACACCATGTTAGATGATAAGTTGCCATTAACAACTGGCGAATATTTAGAATGGGGAAATCCAAATACTAAGAAGGCTTTTAATTATATGATGTCTTATTCTCCTTATGATAATGTGAAAAAACAAGATTATCCAGCCATGTTTTTCTCAACGGGAATAAACGATTCGAAGGTTGGATACTGGGAGCCTGCAAAAATGGTAGCCAAATTAAGAACATTAAAAACAAATAACCAGCCACTGCTGTTACAAACAGATTTAACATCTGGACATGGAGGAGGTTCTGGGCGATATGACCATTACAAGGATATTGCCATGAAATTCGCCATTTTGTTTGAACTTTATAGAAAAGATGTGGATTGGTAAAAAACATCTAGGGTCGCGAAGTGACGAGGGTTTCATGGTTGTCGAAATGAGATTTTTAATTTTTATATGACATTGAAGTTATTCAACAAATCCTTTTTTGATGAGTTTATTTCTAAGATCTTTCCAAGATTTATCATTAATACCATAAATCTTCATCCATTGCCCTTCTCCTTCTAACCATGGACTGATGATGATAATGATCTGATCATTTTTGCAACAAAAATTGAATAGATCACTACATTCTGTAATGAATTCTAGACCAGAAAGTTCTTTTTTTAGGTGTTTGAAATCTAATACATGTAAAAAACTCGATGAAAAGTAAGTAAGATATCTATATTCTGTGAGAAGAGCATATTGTTCTATAAGAATGGTAATACTTTCATAGATTAAATGAATAGTTCTCGAATCATCGTAATCTTTGGTGTAGATAAAACCATTTTGAGCTATAAATAATATGGGATCAGTAGATTCTTTATCCAGTCTAAATAGGATTTGAGTACCTATTCTTTCTACATAAATTCTTGATTTTTTAGCTGTATGCTCTTTTGAAAGTATATTAATAGGTACAGTATACCCTGAAAGATTAGGGATTTTTAAGATTAGACCACCATATTGATTTTGAATTTCGAGTAGTGTATCACAATGGTTAAATGAGAAATGTTTAAAGTAATTCTTGGCTTCTTCCATTGTCGTTTTCCAATGGTCTTGCCGTTCAAGTGTTTTAATATAAAATTGAGCGCGTTTCGTTAATTTCATTTTACAATATACATTTAATTACCCTAAATGTAATTTATAACTAGGTTCATTCAGGGCAAACTTATACTTTATATTGTTAGCTTAAACCTTGACGCTGTCGCTATGACCTCCATTTCTTTTGCTTGTCCAAAAGAAACGAAGCAAAGAAAAAGACACTTTTTTGAAGGTATTTTTTGGCTTAGGCCAAAAACCATATTTGATTTTCTAAAATTGGTCCAAGGTTTCCCAATTTCTTAGCGAAAATCAAATATTATCCTGGCAAAAAAGACAATTTACTATACCTTCAATTTATCATAATAACCTAATGAAAAAGTATAAGTTTGCCTTGTCACATGTCTGCCCATTTAAGAATTGGCTTTAGAAACTGTCTTTTTAGGGGCATAGCGCATCATTTTCTTTATGTTTTCTTCCCTAATCAATCTTATATAAAATTGACCTTACCTTTCATCTAATCAAGTGCTGTTTTGGTGAAATGAATATTGTAATGTATTGAAATACAATCTACATTAGATCAGAATTAAAACCATTTTAATATGAAAACAATATTCAAATTAGTTATAATCGTTTTTGGAACTATTATGATAAGTTGCGATAATGACGATGGAAATGCAGCCAATCAAAATCTATGTGTTTACGAAGGGCTTACATACTACGATACAAGCAATCAGAACACTCAAACGTTAATTCCCGAAACAAATCTTACAACAGATTTCTTTCCAAACAATGGAGGCGCTGGAGTGCCGGCCATAGAAATTTATAAATCCGATGATATTAGCATGGTTTTTACCACAAATGTGGTGACACTAAATGCCTCGGGAATTGGAGATCTCATTATTAATAATGGGCCATCTATTCAAGTAAATGTTACTTGCCAACGTGCAGGAACACAAATAGGAGATGAAATGAGATTTGATATTACTGCTTCGGGCGTAGAAGCTGAATTTTGTGTAACCATAGACGATGTAACACCTTAAATTATGAGACAGATTATTTTTTTATTGATCGGTTTTGCAATGATTGGCTGCGAACCAGACGATATTGATCAAGTACAGTCCAACCCATGCAATGGAAGTAGCCAGGGTTTTTCATTAACCAATTCCAGCAATCATTTTGAGGTGGATGATCAATCATTAACCGTTCATTATGTAACGGGGCATCCACAAGGAAATTATTTCCATGTTTTTAATAACACTGGAACAACCATTACCAACTTTTACACCTTTGCAGTTAACAACGGCGATGTATCTACATTCGACCAAAATTGGAATACAACGGCAGGGAGCTTTTTATCAGTGGATAATACACCACTTTATGGATCTCAACAAAATCCAATTACCCTAACAACCGTTGAAGGTGGAACTCAGGTAGGCGATCGGATTTTAATAGAGGTTGCGGCAACCAATAATAATTATATTGAAGGTCAATACTGTGTAGATATTGATGAGGTTATTACATTGGCAGATCATTATGTGTATATCACAGATGGGGCTGATTTGAAAGTCATCAATGTTTCCGACCCTTATTTACCTTTTACAGAACAGACCGTACCAGCAAATTCAGGTTATTTTGTTGAGGTTATAGATCATAAGGCTTATGTTGCTTATTTTGATGCTGTTCAACCTTATTTGGATATTTTTAATGTTGCCACCCCAAATAATGTAAGTCCCATACAATCTATTGCTAAAGGTGGTGCATACGGTAGAGTTTCCGATATTGAAGAAGTTGGCGATTATGTCTTTATTTCCGACGAGTTTTTTGGGGCTCACCATTTAAACACAAACAATGGTTCTGTCTTTTCATTTGAAAACCACGACATCATGAGTTTATCGCTGATGAATAATCGTATAACCTGTTTAGGGATTTGGGGAGGTTTGTATGGTTTTGATGTTTCAAGCCCAGTAACTCCAACAAATTCGAATTACAAAATAGATGTTTACACGGCTATTGATATAGCTTCTTATCCGCATACGAATGGTAGCTTTCATAGCTGGATTAGAAATAATGGAACGCATCATTTTGTTGCAAATGTTTCGGACAAGAAGTTGAAAAAAGTTGTGGAAAACCCATTAAACTACTCCATTGTTAATGCATTAGATCTATCCGGACATGCTACTGCTTTTACTATTTCAGGTAATTATGGTTTTATAACAACAAGAGCAGGTGCTCAAGCGCCTTTGCAAACCAGTTTCGACGGTATTCTTATGGTCGATTTAAATAATATGACCATTCTAGATTCACATACCTTAAACAATGCCAGTGGGGTAACGGTAAAAGCAAATTTCGTTTATGTTACAGATTTAAACGGCATGCATATTTACGACATGAGTGCTGGTACTTTAAACTTAGTAAGCACCTATGCGCCAGGTTTTGGGAATTATATATCCATCAATAACTAAAAAAAAGATGAAAACAATATTTAAATTTAGCCTATTGGCCATTGTACTTTTATTCATAAGTTGTGATGAAAATGACGATGTAGCCAATGATGTTCAAAACCCAGATGGGTTTACATACAATCAGAATTTTTATGAAACCGTAAATGCTTACATCAATGTGGATGATGATGATGATAATGCAGATGGCATTCCGGACAGTTATACCTTTTTCTTTACCGATGGACGCATGTTTGATAATGATGCCAATGTGAATGGATCTTCGGGAGATTATTTGTTTTCTGTTTCAACCAGTAAACTTGTTTTTCTGCATGTATTAACCTCTGAGAATTCGAGTTTAAGTGCAAATCCACCTTCGGCCGGACAAACCTATGTTGTAAGTTCTAACAATTCGGTGATTTTACACGATGGACAGGTCGATGCTTTAACCCCTCCTTTTTACGACAATGGATTTGAATTTGGGATGGGAAAAGAAAATGTAGGTACGTTCCACAATCCTGGAGTTACTGGTCCAACAATTACCGTAAATCAATTAGACATAGATACCATGGTTCCCGAAAATAGTTTTATTGATGTTCAGTATGTTTTTCTGAATCAGAATGGTGAAACCATTACGGGGCATTATGCAGGTTCTTTAGGTATCATTCTCGATTAATATGAAAACAATATACTTTTTATGTAGCGTTTGTCTGATTTTGATATCAAGCTGTAATTCAGATGATGATGCTTCGAATTCGACAGGAAATACTCAAGAATATTTTAAATATACTGTAGATGGAGTGGAACGTGTTTTTGATCATGAAGTTGAAGGGCATTATGAGGCAACATCAAACGCTAGTGTTCGACTTTTCGAAATAAATGCTTCTGGTCTTTATGCCAGCGAAGGGGTTAGAAGAATTGCTGCTGTTTTTTCATTCAGAAATCCACCAACCACCGTTTTAAACACGAATAATTACCCTTGGGGATTGCAAGATGGAACTTCCTCTGGTCAGTATTTCTACTTTTCAGAATCCACACCTAATCATCCTTTTGTGTTGGATTTATATCAACCGATTAATGCACAAGTCACCTCTGCCATTCCTGTGAATGTAGGCGATTATATAGAGTTTTCGTTTTCTGGAATGTTTACCGATCAGTATATGGTGTCTCATACATTATCTGGAGTTTGTAGAACTCAAAGAGAATTAGATCAATAGAGAATTCTACCCTAAAAACACTATTTTTGTTAGAGAGCCTTATTAAATGATAAAATATTTTTTTTTCCTTGCTGTTTTATTAAACCTTGGATGTCCATCTTTCGGCCAGAAATATACCAATTATACCACCCAACATGGTCTACCAAGTAATCATGTCTATAAAACCTTGCAGGATAAACAAGGTTTTATGTGGTTTTTGACAGATAAAGGCATTGTGAAATATGATGGTCATACGTTTAGAACCTTTACCACACGTGATGGATTACCAAATAACGATGTATGGGAAGCTTTTATAACACCAGATCAAAAATTTTGGTATTTGTCTAAATCGGCCTCGCTCGGATACATTGAAAACGATTCGGTTTATGATTTTCCGAATGAAAAGACAGGCGAAACGATGAACCCTCTTTTTTCGTCTCAAATTGGGAATGATGTATACCCAACTGGACCTATGCATACCTATAAGCTGAAAAATGAAAAATGGACTTCCATTCACGAAAATAGATTTAATGCAGATGGGTTAACGGTCATTCATCATAAAAAGATAAAAGCTTTTGTTTTAAAGCAAACGGTGGATTCTCTTTTGTTTATTAATTCCGATTCTGTGGTGGTTGATCGCGTGTTTTTACCAATGCCATTTGTAACCACAGGAAAGAGGGGACAGGTTACGGATAGTTTGTTTTATTGGGCAACCAACAAAACCATTTCTATTTATAATTTAAATACATTAAAACTAAAACAGATTGATGTATTTGAAGAGATTGGATTGTCTGGCGTTGAACACATTCGATTAAACGCAGTAAATGGAAGGATTCAAGTTACAGGAACTGGGTTCATTGGGTTTTTGAGTGAGAACTACCACATTGAAGATGTGTTTTTCTTTCCAGAGGACATCCAGGCTCACTTTGGTTTTATGGATCATTCTAAAACCTTATGGCTTTCTACTTTCTCCAATGGTGTTTATAAACTGCCTTTTGCAAAACGAGATATAAAATATGTGCTTCCGAATTCTAAAATTCAAAGCTTAAACTTTGTGAACAATACATTGGTGGCTGGTGTGTATAATAAAGGTTTTTATAATTATAATAAAAAAGAGATCGATTTTGAGTTGATACAATCATCTAAACAATATAATTATGAAACGTTTGAAATTCCTGAGCTTAATCATATTTATTATTCTGGAGAGACTCATCTTTATGTAAAGAAAATAAATGAAAAGAACATTTACCCTAAGAAAATTGGACCAGGAGAAGGCTTTAAAGAGTTAAAGTTTTTCCAGAATAAATTATACAGTGTTTTTGCCTTTGGTTTGCATTTGTTAGATCATGAAACGCTAAAGATTAAAAACGTATTTTACCAAAAAGGGTGTAAAGACTTACTAATTTTTCAAGATCAGTTATTGATTGCTGGTGCTTTTGGATTAAAAACGTTGGAGGAAGATACAATTCTACCACTACAACACCTTTTGTTTGACAAGCCCGTTCTTAATATTCAAGCCATCAACGATTCTGTGTTATTAATAAATACCGATGGCTTTGGGTCTTATATTTCAGATCTGGAATCGGTATGGCCAATAAAAGGTTCAGCGTTTTTGAGTGTAGAAGATGCTTTTTGTGAATATGATGCCCTTTGGTTGGCGACAAACAAGGGGGTGTTGAAATATGTATTACAGCATAATTTGTATAAGCTCCAACAAACGTTTACAATAGAGAATGGTTTGCCAACAAATAATATAAACTGTCTGTTTGTAAACCAACAACATCTTATCATTGGTTCAAATAATGGTATTGCTTTTATACCAAAAAATGAAAACCATACATCGCTTTTGATGGATGTTTACATCAAAAATATAACTTATAATCAACAACGCATCTCAGAAAGTGAAGGTGACTTTAAGTTCAAGCGAAATAATGTTGTCAATTTCACCTTGGGCAATATTGATTTTTCTGATCATAAAACAGCATTCGAATATGAGTATAAATTTGAACCCTTGCATGAGACTTGGAGAAAAGTAAAGTCTGATGTTTTTAGTTTTAATAATCTAGAACCAAACCATTATACGTTTCGATTAAAAACAAAGCAAGGTGAGGTGTCTAAATCGATTAATATTTTACCTTTATACTGGCAGACCTTGTGGTTTAAAGGTGTTGTTGGTGTTTTTGTTTTGGTTATTTTGATTCTTGGAATACGGCAATATTTTAAAAAATCGAAAGAAAAACAATTAAAGGTTGTTCATCAAAAGAGGCAGTTTTCCGAGTTACAACTTAAGGCGCTTAGGTCTCAAATGAATCCGCATTTTGTATTTAACGCACTTTCAGCCATACAATACTACATTAACACCAACGATTTTGAAACGTCTGAAAATTATTTGGTTAAGTTTTCGAGATTAATCCGACAGTATTTTGAATTGTCTAAGGAGCAAGAAATTTCATTAGAAACCGAAATAAAACTGTTAACAGATTATCTCGATCTAGAACAACTACGTTTTAAAGACAAATTGAATTATAAATTTGTTGTAGATGATGAATTGAACATCAAGCAAATGACCATTCCAACCATGCTGTTACAACCTGTTGTAGAAAATGCTGTAAATCATGGTATTTTTAACAAAATTAAGGATGGAAATGTGGATATTGTATTTGAATTTCACAATAGCAATACATTTAAGGTTTCTATTTCTGATGACGGAGTAGGGGTGCAGAATACTTTAAACAAAAAGCATAAATCTGTAAACTCTTCTAAAGTAAGAACAGAGCGTATTTTATTTTTAAATCAATCTGGGAAATGGAAAATAGATTGTGAGGAAAAAGAATTATTTCCAAACAAAGAAGATAAAGGCCATCAAACACATTTCATTATTTCAAGAATATAATCATGAAACACATTACAGCTATACTCGTAGACGACGAAATATCTAATTTAAAAGGATTAGAAAATAAGTTGACCAAAATGTTTCCTGAAATACAGATTTTAGATGCTTTTCAATCTCCAGAAGAGGCTATTTTAGGAATAGAAGAACATAGACCAGATCTATTGTTTTTAGATATAGAAATGCCCAGAATGAATGCCTTTGAATTACTGTCTCGGTTAGATGAAATCTGTTTTAAGATTATTTTTGTAACCGCCTACAGTACCTATGCTATTGAAGCGTTTAAACAAAATGCACTCGATTATATCTTAAAACCCATAGACAACACCGATTTAATACAGGCTGTTGGCAAGGCCAAGGCTTTAATAGAACAAGAACAGGTGAATGAACATAACCAGAAACTCGTTAATGTTTTAACGGAAAATGCTCATATTCAAAATAAAGTCATTGTACCTACTGTAAAAGGCATGCGCTTTTTTAAGGCCGATGAGGTGATTAGACTTGAGGGTGTTGATGGATATACTCAGGTGTATTTAACATCTGGAAAAAAAATGATGAGTTCATACAGTGTTGGGAAGTATGCTCAACAGTTAAATTCAAAACTATTTTTTCAGTGTCACAGATCCCATATTATTAATATAAATCATGTGACCGAGTTTCTAAATGAAGGTTCAGTAATTTTAATTGAAAATCATCAGGTTCCTGTGTCAAAATCACGACGAGATGATCTGTTGGATTTGTCTATTTAACGTAAGTTCGACGTAAGATATTTAGAATTTAAATCTTTGTTCTTGATTGTTGCTTGGCGAAAGTGGAAGTTCAATTTTTAGATGCCTTACTGAGAAATGATAGGAAATTGACTTCTAAAATACACGTTTTTATTCTTTGGGAAATCATAGGCCGTAAGAAAAACATATAAAAAGGTAATGATGGAATAAGAAATCCAAAAAGACAGTTTTGTTGTTGAAAAAACATCGGGTGAAAAGTCAATGATTTTACTTTGCAGAGGGATGAAAAAGAGAAAAGAAATACCTCCAGCCTCGGCAATAATTTTATCCATCAACAAAATAGGTTCGCCTTGTTTTTTCTTTTTATAAACTTTATAATTTGAGAAAATAAAATGACCAATAGAATAAGTGAATAAACCAATAAAAAAGATGTTTCGAATGTAAATGTTGTATTCAGAGGAATAACAAAGGTAAAGTACATAACTCAATAGTAATGTGGCGAAAATTTGTGGTATTTTTAGCCAATGTAACATGTGTTTACCAATTGATTTTCGGTAATATTTTTCTAATTCTGAAATACGTTTATCGAGTACATTACCCAGCCCAAGTACGCCAAAGTTTTTATATTCATTATGAAAGGCTTTATTAAAACTTAATTCAGGATTTTCTTCCCATTGGCTTTCAATTGAACAACAAAAGTGATCTATAAGTTCGGCTTGTAGATCGGCGTAAACAATATCCTTTTTTTCAATAAACGCTGTGATGATTTTTATTTGTTCCTGATTAACTGTTTTCATATCGCATTTGGTTTCAAAAATATTTGCATGTTTTCTATAAAGGAGATGAGTTCGTCTGTTTTATTTACCGTTTCGGTTTTTCCTTTTTCGGTCAGTTTATAGTATTTTCTATTTCGTCCACTAACCTTTTCGAATTCGGCTTCAATAACTCCAGTACTTTCTAATTTATGTAAAGTAGGATACAATGCACCTTCAGTAATGTTAATATCGTTATTCGATAATGTTTTTACAGATTTGCAAATTTGATAGCCATACATTCTACCATTTTGTTCTAATAGTTTTAGAATTATGGTTTGTAAACTTCCTTTATATAGTTTGGTTTTCATATTGCAAATATATACATAATTTTCTTAGGTATAAAATAATCAAAAAACAATTGAATTTTCTAAAGACCATTGTAAATATAAATTGATTATATACGAATATAAAATAGAGTGATATAAAATACCTTAAACATGATGTTTATTAATTATTTTTAGCCAAAATTTTTATTATGAAATTTAGAACTCTTATTTTATCATTTGTATTTACTTATTCAGTTAACACCTATTCTCAAATTGGAGTTGGAACCACAAACCCAAATGCTTCAAGTATTTTGGATGTAGAATCTACTGACAAAGGAATTTTAATACCTAGAATTGCTTTAACTGGTGATAATGACCAAACTACCATTAATAATCCAGCTGTTAGTCTTTTGGTTTACAATACAGCAACGGTTACTGGAGGAAATGCAGTGCAAGAAGGTTTTTACTATTGGAATGGAACAATTTGGGTATCTATTACACCAGCTGTAGATGAATCTAAGTGGGAACATGTATCAGGAGTAGGTACTAAACTTAAAACCAAGTCCGATAATACAACAGTCCGATCAAATGACGAAAATATTTTTGTAGCCGACAACGGAAATTTAGGAATCGGTACAGCTGCACCTCTTGGGAAAATTCAAGCCAATACCACAACTGAAGATGTTCTTTTTGTTCGTTTTCATGATGATTTATCTAACGATGTCGATTTAGATTTTGTTCGATTTAAAGCCAATCCCGTTGTAAAAGTAACGGAAGAGAACTTAGGCGCTGGAGGAATTCGTTTTAGAGTGGCTTCAAATACCGATTTAACTGGAGTAGCCGATGGCTTAGATCAATTTCCTCCAATTGCGGAAGTTCGCGGAGTTACAGATGCAACGGTTTCTGAAACCAGCACACCAGGTCGATTAGAATTTAGAACGACTCCGATTGGGGATAATAGAACAACAATTCGTATGGTTGTTAAGGAATCTGGAAACATTGGAATAAATGAACTCGATCCGCAAGAAGTGTTGCATATTAATGCTGGTAACGATAGTTTACAAATTGATAATCTCGATGGAGCTGGAGATGTTTTAAGTATTAATAATGAAGGAAAGGTGACAAAGGGTTTCGCAAACTCATCTTTTTCTCAGGTTACTGAACAAACATCAAATTATGTTATGCAAGATGTTGATGAAATTGTTTTGATGGATGCAAATTCTGGAAATAGAACAGTTACTTTGCCATCTTCACCTGTAAAAGGGAAAAGAATTACCATAAAAAAAATTGATGGTAGTCTAAATACAGTTACAATTGATGGAAATGGAAACAATTTAGATGGTAATCCAAATAAAATAATATCTGTCCCATTTCAATTCTATGAGTATGTTTACAGTGGAACAGCATGGTTTTTAATAAGACAATAAGAAAGAGGATATAATATTCATTCACAAAAAAAAGGATAGCCATTTCGGCTATCCTTTTTTAATATTTAGTTGAGAGTTATTATTTTAATACCTCTCTAGAAATTACAATTTTCTGAATTTCAGATGTTCCTTCATAAATTTGAGTAATTTTTGCATCACGCATTAAACGCTCAACATGATACTCACGAACATAACCGTAACCACCGTGAATTTGAACAGCTTCTACAGTAATACCCATTGCTTTTTCTGCAGCAAATAATTTTGCCATAGCACCAGACTTTGTATAATCTAAACCATTGTCTTTATGGTAAGCGGCTTGTAAACATAATAAACGAGCTGCGTCTACCTCTGTTGCCATATCTGCTAATTTAAAAGCAATAGCTTGGTGTTGTGCAATTGGTTTTCCGAAAGCTTCACGTTCTTTTGCATACTTAACAGATAATTCTAATGCACCTGCTGCTATACCTAAAGCTTGAGAAGCAATACCAATACGACCACCAGAAAGTGTTTTCATTGCGAATTTGAATCCGAATCCATCTTCACCAATTCTATTTTCTTTAGGTACTTTTACATCATTAAACATCAATGAATGTGTATCTGAAGCACGGATACCCATTTTGTTTTCTTTTACTCCAACTGTAAATCCTGGAGTATCTTTTTCTACAATAATTGCATTAATTCCTCTGTGTCCTTTTTCAACATCAGTTTGAGCAATTACAATATAAACAGACGCCGAATTACCATTTGTAATCCAGTTTTTTGTACCATTAAGTAAATAGTGGTCACCTTTATCTATTGCAGTTGTACGTTGAGAAGTTGCATCCGATCCTGCTTCTGGTTCAGATAAACAAAATGCTCCAATGATTTCTCCTGTAGCTAATTTAGTTAGGTATTTTTGCTTTTGTTCTTCAGTTCCAAAAGTCTCAAGTCCCCAACAAACCAATGAATTGTTTACAGACATTACAACGGCTGCCGAAGCATCAACTTTTGCAATTTCTTCCATGGCTAAAACATAGCTCATTGTGTCCATACCACCACCATTATATTTTGGGTCAACCATCATTCCTAAGAATCCTAGTTCTCCCATTTTTTTAATTTGCTCGGTAGGAAAAGTTGCATTTTCGTCTCTTTCAATTACTCCAGGTAAAAGTTCTGCTTGAGCAAAATCTCTTGCAGCTTCCTGAATCATTTTATGTTCTTCGGTTAATTCGAAATTCATTGTATGTCGTTTTTATAAAAAATTCTCACAAATATAAGTTATTTCTAACGCATTAGAAAACGAATAAATAGCTTTCATTCAATTTGATCATAATATCGGAAAATGAAATGGATATAAGATTTAGAAAAGATAGATTGGATTGAAAAATGAGCCATGGTATTCAATGAAAATTCTGTACTTTCACAAAATAAAAGGTAAGGCAAAACATGGAGTTTACGAGTATCAATCCAAGAACTAACGAAATTATATTTCAAACAGAAACTTGGACAAATCAAGATTTAGAAAAGGCTATTTTTCAAGGAGAAAAAGATTATTCCAATTGGAAAAAAAAGACTCTTCAATCTAGATTAAAGCAAGTTGAGGTGATAAAAGACCAGCTGGTTTTACATAAGTTGAAATATGCCAAGACGATGGTTGAAGAAATAGGTAAACCAATTGCTCAAGCCATTGCAGAGATTGAAAAATGCATTAATCTATGCACGTATTACCAAAGTATTTCAGAAAGAACACTTGCACCTAAAGCAATTGACAATCCGCATTTTGATTTGAGCGAAATGCATTATCAACCTCTGGGAGGGATTTTAGGTGTAATGCCTTGGAATTTCCCATTTTGGCAGGTGTTTAGATTTGCTATTCCTGCTGTTATTTCTGGAAATATTATTTGGTTGAAACACGCACCAAATGCCAGTTTGTGCAATGCTATTTTAGAAGAAGTATTTAATTTTAATTTACCCATAAAAATATATAGAGCCACTTTTGTTTCAATTCCCCAAATAGAAAATTTGGTGAGTCACAAGCATATTCAAGGTACAAGTTTAACAGGTTCTACTCGAGCTGGTGGTGCATTGGCTTCCCTTTCGGGGAAACATATAAAGAAAACACTGTTAGAATTGGGAGGCAATGATGCTTTTCTTGTTTTGCAAGATGCTGATTTGGAAATGGCTATTCAGAAAGCTGTTTTTTCAAGAATGATTAACTCCGGACAAACTTGTATCTCAACCAAACGATTGTATGTTCCGAGGGAATTGGTATCGGCATTAAAACCAATCTTATTAAATGAAATAACCCAGTATGTACAAGGTGACTTAAACGAGGAAACGACGAAGATAGGGTATATGGCAAGAGCTGACCTTACCCAAAATATGCATCATCAAATTAAGAATTTAGAGAAACTGAATTTTGAACACTGGATTAAAGTTGGAGAGGATGATGGGAATTTCGTGGCGCCTCGAGTTTATTTTTCATCGGATTTAAACATTTCGGTAGATGTTGAGTTGTTTGGTCCTGTTTTGTTGGTATATGCTTATGATCGGGTAGAAGAGGCCATAAATCATATTAATGCATCCGAATTTGGATTGGGTGCTTCTATTTGGTCTAAAAATGTAAACAAAGCCAAGGCGATAGGTTTAGACATTGAAGCAGGATCTATTGCCATTAACAATATTGTTCAGTCTAATGTTTATTTACCTTTTGGTGGAATTAAAAAAAGCGGATTTGGAAGGGAATTAGGAGGGGAGTCACTCTTAGAATTCGTGAATAAGAAGGTGATTTATTCTTAAGTCAAGAAAAAAATAAATAATATCTTTTTGATGTTGAGATTGTTGAATATATTGGTGGATGTTTTTTTAACAAAACTCTTTTTTGTTCTAAAAAAACGCCTATATTTGCATCGCAATACGCAAAAAACGCCGATGTAGCTCAGCTGGCTAGAGCAGCTGATTTGTAATCAGCAGGTCGGGGGTTCGAGTCCCTTCATCGGCTCTTTTGAAATTTTGAAAAGAAGAAAAGTTAACCAAGCTTTATTAAACTTCTTAAAAGTAATCGCGAGAATAGCTCAATTGGTAGAGCGTCAGCCTTCCAAGCTGAGGGTTGCGGGTTCGAGTCCCGTTTCTCGCTCTGTAAAGCGTTTATAGTTTTCTATAGACGTTTTATTTTGCCTTTTAATTAAGGATAGTGCCGATGTAGCTCAGCTGGCTAGAGCAGCTGATTTGTAATCAGCAGGTCGGGGGTTCGAGTCCCTTCATCGGCTCTAAAAATAGCAAAGCTTCCAACGGGAAGAATGCAATGGTGGGATACTCAAGCGGCCAACGAGGGCGGACTGTAAATCCGCTGGTTTTACCTTCGCAGGTTCGAATCCTGCTCCCACCACACTTTTAAACATCGATTTTTTAATCGGTGTTTTTTTTTGTTTAAAATTTAATCCACTGTCCAGAGATATCTCCCTGACAGATACAATCCAAAAATTAGGATGTTTAATAATTATCTATTACTTAAAAATAATACTCTTCCATTTCTAAAATAAAAATGAATAACCGAACCTTTATTCTCCTTATAATAATTTGAAGAGGTGTCGATAGAATTTACATATTTTTTTAACTGGGTTTGATTCGAATCTTTTTTACAAGCTCTGAGCAAAAAATCTTTTGTTTTGTAACTATTAAAACTTAGAAAAAAAACTGTGGTGTCATTTTTCTCATAAAAATATTCATATGAATCACCTATTTCCTTTGGATTAAAAAAATAGTTAGATATATCTCTAGTGCTATCATAACTAATGTCATTATCAAAAATTCTTCTTATAATTCCAGAAGTGTCTGTATCAAAATCCATTAATACAATCATATCTGTATTTGACCAATTTTCAATATTTCTATTCACTTTTTCGGCCCATACTAAAAAAGATTCTTCAGGACCAAAATTCCGTTTAGATTTTACACGAAATTTTGTAGACTTGTCTTGATGAGATAAGCCACTTTTTGTATTAACACATGAAGTGAAAATTACAATTATTATCAAGCATAAGTTTTTCTTATTTATATAATTCATAGTCTTATATTAATATACCCCAACTCTCTTTATTAGCTATATTTCTGTTATTATCCCCTCGTTATCTGTTTAATAAAAGGATCTATCTTGCCTAAAAGAAAATTTTAAGAACGCATAAAATATTGTATTTGGTATTTTTTATTGCATTACCAAACGATGTTTTTACCTAAACCAAAATAAACCTCTTTAGAAAAACCTATACTACCTGGCGGGTCCAATTTTCCTTTAAATCCAAAAGAGATATTATTGGGTGAATAATGAATGACCTGAAAAACACCTTCGGTAAATTCATATTTTGATTCACCAGGTTGTTGTAAATTATATGTAATGTTAACTTTTACCTTGTCCTGTAAATTTTGGATAAGACCTAGGTTTTTACCTAATATATCCTCAATTGGTTCTTCAATAATAATTTCAATTGTATAATCGGCAGTCAAATCTAAAAGCGAAATATTTACATTTTGAATATTGTCCGTAATATTAATATCATTCAATGGAAAATACACAGGAGAGGCATGTATGTCCATTTGAAAAATAAACCCTTGAGTTATTCCATTCCAATGGTTTGTATCTACTTCTATAGAATCGCGTTCTATGGGAAAGTCTGGGTCTGGAAGTGGGTTGTTATTGTTAAACCAAACTTGGTGACCTACACCATTGGTTATGCTATCTCCATTGGCAAAGTAGGCTTTAAATGTAAAATTCATAAATCGGTTTAAGTACTCCACATGCATAGATCCATGGGTTGCTTTATGGGCTTTACCGTCTTTTTTATATATAAGTTGGTGGGTACCGTTTACAGAAAAATGTTTGGTCCCTACCAAAAAATCATTTGGTCCTTCTTGAGAAATAAACCGAATACTTGATTCCTTGGTTATTCCAAATAAGTTCATGGTAGTATCTTTAAACTCCATGTCATAATCGGTTACTTGAATGGTTTTTCCTTTTCCGTTCTTAAAATGGAACGATGTTGGATAGGTATCATCTTTTCCGCAAGAGAACAATAGAGAAATACTGAGAAAAACGAAAGTGAAGAAGTGTTTAATTGACATTTTATTGAATGATCTATTTTTATTTTATGCTTAAAACTAGTGAATTATATTTAGTTATTCAAATTGGTGTTGTAATACTATTCGTATTTTTTTCAAAGAGAAAATGTAAATGGGGTCGTTGTTGGTCGTGCGTGTTCTCGATACAAAATTGTTTTTCCATTGTATTCCAAAACAATTCACTCCCGAATAGTCGGGACAGGTCGAACGGACAAATGGTATTCTATACTGGAATCATCTAAATATAGATCAAAAAAAATCCTCAAAGGCATACCTTTGAGGATTAAAGCGGTCTGGACGGGACTCGAACCCGCGACCCCCTGCGTGACAGGCAGGTATT
>JBMYWP010000037.1:0-37432 GCA_049607525.1 Flavobacteriales bacterium | reverse complement strand
TAGGTTCGAATCCTATCGGGCTCACAAAAAGGTTCACTTGTAAAAGTGAGCCTTTGTGTTTTTATATATTCTATTTTCAAACAGATACTCTGCTTCCTCAACTCCCAAAAGAGCTTCTTCGAAAAAGATTTTGTTCGTATGAATCTTATTTTTAGAGTTATGAGATATGAACTATGAGTTTTTAGAGATTAACTTTCCCCAATCAAAGGAGTCTTCCAATGTCAACAATAAGTGTAAGACCATAAAAGCATCGTTAATGAGAGATGAGTTATAAGATATGAGTGCATAGTTTTGCTTATCTTCACCTTTATTTTGATTTCCTAAAAAGTAAAAAGATTCTTCATTATTACATCTTAACATCCCTATGATCCCTTCAAAGGGATATTTTTTAACTTACAAACTCAAACGAGTCTTGTAGTCTTATAAGGTCAAAAATAAGCGTAAGACCATAAAATCGTAAAGAAAGTCCAAGCACCATTAATAAGAGATGAATTATAAGATATGAGTGCATAGTTTTGCTTATCTCCACCTTTATTTTGATTTCCTAAAAAGTAAAAAACTTCTTAACTATAGAAACTTAACATCCCTATGATCTCTTCAAAGGGATATTTTTATTTTACTAACTCAAACGAGTCTTCCGGTCTCAATAATAAGAGTAAGATGGTTCGTAATTCATGTATGGAATTACCCCTTATAAGACTTAAATATTTCGGAATAATTATCGGCAGAGATTGCTTTTCCGGTTTCAATATAATATTTCAATCCAAAAAGGTGTTTTTTTAACCCTTTTCCCATTTTACCTTTAAATAAGAAAAATAAGAATCCGGGAGACGTTCCCGAATAGGATGTCATTGTAATTTCGGTTTTATTTTCACCTATGGATTTGAGCTGATATTCTGCACCCATTTCTTTTTTCATAAGTGGTAAATTATGGTCGTTCACCTCTATTTTAAAACCCGATTTATCGTTGACTTCTGTAATGGTTTCATCTACGAATAATTTATCGTCAAAATAGCAGCGTCGAGCACTCCCCTTCTCCCCTTTATCCGAATCTCCTAAATAATGTGATTTTGGCATTCCTGGATGATGAACTGAAATTTCTCCGTATTGACTATATAATACTTCCCACGTTTTTTCTACTGAGGCATTAACAACTTCTTTAAACTCTAATTTATTCATGTTAAGTTATTTTGATTCTTAATAATATTACAAAAATAAATCGACATGGTGACAAGGGTGTGTCAGGGGTTATTTTTTTATTTTATATATTGTTCGAAATATTGTTTTAAAGTCATGTTATGCGGTTCAAAATGGAGGTCTTTAACCACTAAATTCTGAATGCAATCAATTCTAAACGCTCTAAACTCATTTCTTAGTCTACAATATGCAATGAGAAGCCAATTTCCTTGACTATTATACAAAGCAAAAGGTTCTACATCTCTTTTTGTAGCTTTATTGGTTAACGATAAATAATCTATACCAATCACATTAAAATTTGTAATGGTAGATTGTATTCGCATTAAATACCCACTGGTTTTCTCATTCGACCTATTTTCTCCAAAATAAATGCGCTCAGAAAGTAAATTCACCTTTCGTTTTTGAGAATGTCTTAAAACAGCTTTTATTTTAACAATCGCCTGACCAAATTGATCTACAAAAGATTGATCTTTATTTTTATTGATAAGTTTTTCTGCCGTAATTAAAGCATTGGCTTCATCTTCTGTAAATAATACTGGCGGAAGTTTATAGCCTTCCATTAAAGAATAGCCTTTCCCCTCTTCTGTTACAATCGGAATTCCAGATTTTTCGAGCGTACGAATATCTCTGTAAATGGTTCTTACACTTACACAATGTTTTTCGGACAGTTGTCTTGCCGTAATTAAATTTTGACTCTGTAATTGAGTAATTATTTCTGTTAACCTTGATAGTCTTGGTTTTTCATCCATAATGTAACCGTTTTAGCGTGGTTGTTTTCTAAAATAAAAAAGGCAATCCAACACATGGTGGATTGCCTAATATTTCATCAGAAACGAATAGAATTATTTGATAGAAATAAGCTCTACATCGAATTCTAAAGTTGCCTTTGGTGGAATTACACCTGGGTATCCACGTTCTCCATAAGCTAAGTAATAAGGAATAATTAATTTCGCTTTTTCACCAGCTTTCATTCCTTTAATTCCTATTTCCCAACCTGGAATTACCATTCCTGTTCCTAATTCTAAATCAAAAGGTTCGTTTCTTTGTACCGAAGAGTCAAAAACCTTTCCTGTATCTAACATACCAGTATAGTGTACTTTTACAGTATCTCCTTCTTTAGATTCTACACCTGTACCTTCTGTTTCAATCACTTTAATCAATCCTGACTCGAAGAATTGAGCATCAGGATATTGTGATTTATATTTCCCAACAAAATCCGTCATTTCTTTACGTAAAGCATCTGCTGCTTCTTGTTCTTTTTTCCCAACTTTTTCTGCGAAAATAGATTTTGCATCAAAACTTGCAGCCTTTTCACCTACAGCTTCAATCGTTACAGTTTCAATCTTATCTTCACCAGCAATAGCATTCACCACGTCCATTCCTTCCACTACTTTACCAAAAACAGTGTGTTTACCGTCTAACCATGGTGTTTCTACATGAGTAATAAAGAACTGAGAACCATTTGTTCCTGGTCCTGCATTTGCCATAGATAAAATTCCTGGCTCAGAGTGTTTTAAATCAGCTACAATTTCATCTTCGAATTGGTAACCTGGTCCACCAACTCCCGATCCTTTAGGACATCCACCTTGAATCATGAAATTATCAATAACTCTATGAAATTTCAATCCATCGTAATAAGGTGTACCTATTTCTTTGACATCATTTTTCAATTCACCTTTTGCCAAACCTACAAAGTTTGCAACTGTTAGTGGTGTTTTTTCAAATTCTAAAGACAAACTAATTAAACCTTTATTGGTTTTAATGTTTGCGTATAATCCGTCTGCTTTTGACATGTTATCGTATATTTTTGAGGTATTCTTTTTCAATGCGATATCAAAACAACTTCAACAATGCATACAATAATAATCACTGAATACCTTTTTTAATCAAGGCATACAATATTAATTATTTATGCATTTGAGTTTCAATCTCGATTTTCACATTGCAAAAATACATTATTTTCATAAAATAATCTTTCCTATATGTAGAAGAAAGCATTTTTTAAGTTTACGAGGCATTCATTATTTATAAACATGCTCTTTTTTTGAAGAGCGAATAACAATTGAGCTTTAGTCCACCTTAATACAATGTTGGTTTAATAAATTCGTAATATTAAATAAAACGCTATCTTTTTATGTTTGCACCCTATTTAATTGGGAAACCTTTTAAAGAAAACCTTTAATACAAGGAATAATCATTCCTTTTCCCAAACTTCTAGTTCGTTCCATTTCAAATTTTCATAACATTTTCTATATTTTAGTATCTTTAGATTTCCAAATATTCAAATTTATCCAATAATATGTTTAAGAAATCTATCATCCTTTTATTTCTCTTACTCTCAAATGCTTTATCGGCTCAATGGATTGAGCAATCTAGTGGTACTACTCAGCATCTTTTAGGTGTTAATTTCATAGATTCTATGACTGGTGTTGCCGTTGGAAATAATGGGACTATTTTAAAAACTACAGATGGTGGAGTTCATTGGAATACGATACCTTCTCCCAGTAACAAAACCTATTGGAAGAATCACTTTGTTAATGATACTTTAGGTTGGATAGTTGGAGTTGATGGAACTCTGCTAAAAACCTTAAACACTGGTGATTCTTGGGATACTATTAATCTAGGAACCGATGAAGATTTAGAATCAATATTTTTTATTAATGACTCCGTAGGTTGGTTGTGCGGTCGTAATGGTGTTTTGTATAAAACAGAGAATCAAGGCATAACTTGGAAGGATAAATCTTTTAATCAAACTGATTATTTAGGATCTATTGTTTTTTTTGATGAAAATAAGAGGTTAATTGGTGGTTTAACAACCTCTTATAAAACAGACGATGGTGGAATAACTTGGGATACATTTGATCTAATTGTAAATAAATCTATTCTCGATTTTTGTTTTATAGATAATCAAACAGGTTGGTTTTGTGGTGAAGATGGGATGATATACAAAACAGAAAATGGTGGAAATTTATGGATTGAACAGCAGAGTAATATCAGTGAATGGTTTCAGGAAATAGATTTTGTAGATGCTAATTTCGGCTGGGCAGTGGGTCGTCATGGTAAAATGGTTTATACAATAGATGGAGGAGATAATTGGGTACCTTATTTAAATCCAATGGCTAGTAATCAGCATATTATTTCTGTTGACTTCACAGATAAAAGGAATGGCTGGGCAGTTGCTGCAGGAGGGGCAATTATCAAATATTCGAAAGACCCTACCCTAACCACAACATCATTCTCAAAACAAACCCTAAACATTTACCCCAACCCCGTTACCGTAACATCAAACATTCAGTTTTCACAGACTAATTCAGAGGTTCAACTTGCTTTATATGACATAAACGGCAGGAATTTGGGTTCGTCTTTTTTTAACAAAAATCAAGATGGGCAGTATGAGTTTACTCGTGGTGTTTTAGCTACGGGGTTGTATTATATTGTTGTGGAACATCAAGGTGGTGTTTGGTCGGAGAAAATTGTGTTGGAGTAATCGAATAGGGTGGTTCTAATTGTGAAGTGGAACTTCACTATATCTGGCTTCCGAAGTGGAACTTCGAAAGAGCGTTACTCTATACAGGGCAAGATATTACCTTAACACCCGAAGAAAGTAGAGCCTTACAACTGGAAGTCATTACCACCTCCGATAAGTATAAAGACTACGATCAGAAAAATATTGTGGTTACCGATGGCCTTATTTGTAATATAAGTCCAAATCCAGCAAGTATATTAACTGAGGTTTGTGTAGAATTATCGGAAGGGACCTCGTCGGCTGTACTCATGGTATACAATGTAAACCACAACTTGGTGAATAACTATATTGTACAAGGTAGTGGAGAAACTCAGGTTCAACTCGATTTATCAAACTATACACAAGGAACTTATCAAGTTGTATTGGTTATTGATGGTGTTGTTTCGGATGTGCAACATATGGTTAAGTTATAATTTCATATACTCAAATCTTAATTAATATGATATCATATTAATTAAGATTTGAGTATCTTTAGTTATTTATATAAAAACACATACTCTATTATGTTTAGAAAATTCTTTATCTATTTATGTTTTGTTCTTTCAAACTCTTTGTCAGCCCAGTGGAGTGAACAAAATTCAGGAGTAAATACTACCATCGGGGGGGTCTCAATAATAGATTCACTTACAGGTGTTGCAGTTAGTTATTCAGGAGAGTTATTAAAAACAACAGATGGAGGAAATACATGGGTTAATTTAATTCCGCCCTCATATGAAACTCTTTGGAAAATAGATTTTATAAATGATTCTATTGGTTGGATTGTGGGAGAAAATGGGGTTTTATTCAAATCAGAGAACCAAGGAGATGACTGGAATAAAATAAGTATTAGTACAACCAACTATATTCAAGCAGTTTTTTTTCTAAATGATTCCGTTGGTTGGGTGGCTGGAAGAAATGGGACATTGTTTACAACTAACGATTATGGTAATACATGGAATAGTAAATCCTTTAATCTAGCTGAAGAATACACTTCTATTCATTTTATGAATGATACTTTAGGTTTATTGGCAGGAAGGGAAAGGTTGTATAGAACTACAGATAGTGGTAATAATTGGATTTCATTAGGTGTATTTTCTGATTTTTTTGCAGAAATTCATTTTATCGATGAAACCACAGGATGGCTTTGTGGGAAAGATGGCTTAATAAAAAAAACCACAGATGGTGGTCTTACATGGATGACTCAAAATAGCACAACCACAGAATGGATTCAAGAGATTACTTTTGTTGATGAAAATATTGGGTGGGCTGTAGGTAGAAATGGGGTTATTCTATATACTCATGATGGAGGTGAACATTGGTTTCAAGATACTAGTCCAGTAAGCAGTCATTTGATTTCTGTTGATTTTATTGATAAACACAGAGGCTGGGCGGTTGGAAGTAAAGGTAAAATTATTAAATTTTATAACCCAGACCCTACCCTAAACACAACATCATTCTCAAAACAAACCCTAAACATTTACCCCAACCCCGTTACCGTAACATCAAACATTCAGTTTTCACAGACTAATTCAGAGGTTCAACTTGCTTTATATGACATAAACGGCAGGAATTTGGGTTCGTCTTTTTTTAACAAAAATCAAGATGGGCAGTATGAGTTTACTCGTGGTGTTTTAGCTACGGGGTTGTATTATATTGTTGTGGAACATCAAGGTGGTGTTTGGTCGGAGAAAATTGTGTTGGAGTAATGGTATTGGTTTACAACTGGAAGTCATTACCACGTCCGATAAGTATAAAGATTACGATCAGAAAAATATTGTGGTTACCGATGGTCTTATTTGTAATATAAGTCCAAATCCAGCAAGTATATTAACTGAGGTTTGTGTAGAATTATCGGAAGGGACCTCGTCGGCTGTACTCATGGTATACAATGTAAACCACAACTTGGTGAATAACTATATTGTACAAGGTAGTGGAGAAACTCAGGTTCAACTCGATTTATCAAACTATACACAAGGAACTTATCAAGTTGTATTGATTATTGATGGTGTTGTTTCGGATATGCACAACATAATTAAACAATAATTATTTAGTTTATAATCTAATCGCCTAAAAATGTTTTAAGGCGATTAGATTATTTTGTTTATCTTAAATCCTAATAAAAGCCATTAAAATGATGATTAGATTTATAGTTTTATTATGTTTTATGTTCTCTCATTATTCTAAAGCACAGTGGAGTGTGCAGAATAGTGGTTCAATACTACCATTAAGTGGAGTGCATTTTAATGATTCTCTCACAGGTATTTCTGTTGGTCAGTTTGGAGAAATACTAAAAACAACAAATGGTGGTAATTCATGGGTAAATATAACTTCTCCTAGTAACGAGATTTATTGGAAAATACACTATACTACTGATTCAATATATTGGATAGTTGGTAGTAAAGGTACTTTATTAAAATCTGTTGATCAGGGAGATGGTTGGGTGTCAATGAATTCAGGTACATTAAATTATATTCAATCAATTTATATGCTCAATGACCATATAGGTTGGTTTGCAGGACGTTTAGGAACACTTTACTATACAAATAATTCAGGAGATACGTGGATTAATAAATCTTTTAACCAGAATGATTATTTCGTTAAAATTACTTTTATTAATGATTCTATAGGATTGTTAGGAGGTAAAGACGTTTTATATAGAACAACAGACGGGGGAATCAGTTGGGATTCTTTAAACGCTACAAACGAATATACTATCGATATACATTTTATCGATGAAACCACAGGTTGGCTTTGTGGAAAAGATGGTTTAATAAAAAAAAGCACAGATGGAGGTCTTACTTGGATGACTCAAAATAGCACGACAACAGAATGGATTCAAGAGATTACTTTTATTGATGAAAACATTGGGTGGGCTGTTGGTAGAAATGACGTGATTCTATATACTCATGATGGAGGTGAACATTGGCTTCAAGACATCAGCCCAGTTAATACTCATTTTATCTCTGTTGATTTTATTGATAAACATAGAGGTTGGGCTGTAGGGGGTAATGGTAATATCATTAAATTTTATAATCCAGACCCTACCCTAAACACGACATCATTTTCAAAACAAACCTTAAATATTTACCCAAATCCAGTATTCGAAACATCTAAAATTCAGTTTTCACAGACTGATTCAGAGGTTCAACTTGCTTTATATGACATAAACGGCAGGAATTTGGGTTCGTCTTTTTTTAACAAAAATCAAGATGGGCAGTATGAGTTTACTCGTGGTGTTTTAGCTACGGGGTTGTATTATATTGTTGTGGAACATCAAGGTGGTGTTTGGTCGGAGAAAATTGTGTTGGAGTAATACGCTCTCCCAAAAACATAAAAATCCCAAAGCCGAATTGTTCGACTTTGGGATTTTTTTATTGATCACCACACTAGATATCATATACCTAGGTGTTTTGTAAGTAATATTATATTTTACTACTTTGTTCTTTGTTGAGGAACTGGCATAGGTTTAACTTGCACCAATTCTACATCAAAAACTAATGGTGCATTTGGAGGAATAACTCCACCAGCTCCACGAGCTCCATATGCTAAGTTAGAAGGAATAATTAATGTTGCCTTATCTCCTTCTTTTAATAAATCAATACCTTCATCCCATCCTGCAATTACTCTACGTTGACCTAATGGGAATTCGATTGGTTGGTATTGACGATTTTGTTGTGCCATTCCGTTAACTTCTGCCACAGCCTGTACACTTGTATCAAACACTTTACCAGATAATAATTTACCTGTATAGTTTACTTTTACAAGTTGTCCTTTTTCAGCTTCTTTTCCAGAACCTTTAGTGGTAATATCATAAAATAATCCTGTTGCTGTTTGTTTTGCATTCGGATGATTTTTCTTGATATAGTCTGCCATTTCTTTTTTACCAGCCTCTAATGCTTGTTCAGCTTTTTTCATAGCTTCTTCTTGGGCTCTTTTTGCTTTCTCCACAGCTAAAACTTTGTTTGTATCAAAAGCCTTTTTCCCATTAAAAGCTTTAGCGGCTGGAGTTTCTGCAACAATCTCTACAGAATTCATCACATCATCCTGAGCAATTTGGTTAACTACGTCTTGTCCAGAAACTACATGTCCAAAAACGGTATGTTTACCATTTAACCAAGGTGTTTCTTTATGTGTAATAAAGAATTGAGAACCGTTTGTAGCTGGTCCCGAATTTGCCATAGATAATACTCCTGGTCCATCGTGTACTAAACCTTCAACAATTTCATCTGGAAATTTATAACCCGGATTACCTTGTCCATTACCCATTGGGTCTCCTCCTTGAACCATAAAGTTAGGAATTACCCTATGAAATTTTAATCCATCATAAAAAGGAACTCCATCAGCTTTTGCTGTATTTGGCATTTCACCTTTAGCTAATGCAACAAAGTTACCAACTGTCATAGGAGCCAATTCAAATTGTAAACCAACTTTTATATCTCCTTTAGAAGTATGAAAAATAGCATATAAACCTGTTTCTTTATTTATTACTACTGGCTTTTTCACTTTCTCTTGAACAGGAGCTTCTACTTTTACGTTTTCTTTTTCCGTTTTACTTGCTGTGGCTTCACCTCCACAAGAAACAGATCCTGCAGCTACGGCCGCAATAACTAATGATTTAATCAAATGCATCTTTTTATGATTTACTTTTTGTTAACTAATTCTACATAATAAATAAGAACCTGATTTACACCAACATCCTTATTCAAGCCTCGTTTACCGAATGCTAAGTGCGAAGGTAATATTAATTTTGCTTTTGAGCCAACACACATTTCAGAAAGTGCTTCATCCAGCCCATTTTCAATGACTTCTTTTCTGAAATGAATGGTTTGTAATTGTTTTTTATAAATGACTTTCTCAAAAATATCTAATATTTCAATTTCAATATCTAAATAATCGCCTTTTTTTGGTGTTAATCCGTCACATTTTATCTCATGTGTTATTTGTTTTCTCAACCCAGAAGGTGTTACCTCCATGTCCCAACCTTTTATTTGCAACAACGTGTCTATGGCTCGTTTTTCATATAAAGCATGTTTTTTAGATTGCTTGATTTGATTTTCTAAATAGGTTGTATCGGTTTTTGTTTTTGTGGGTACTTGTACAACATCCGACCCACAACTTATAAACATAAATCCGAAAAGGGCAAAAAGAATTAATCCAATGTTTTGCATATTATAATTGTTTAGATAAACGATCATACATGATGATAGAACCTGAGCTGGCCACATTGAGTGAACTTGGTTCTACCGATGGTATTTTAATGATTTGATGACAAGCATTTTCGGCAATTTTACTCAAACCACTGTCTTCTGAACCCAATAAATATACCACTCTGCTTGGATGATTGTATGTATGAAGACTTTCAGAATTCTCGTTCAATTCAACACCAACCAACCTACAACTAAAAGGTAAATGATTTACCAAATCCTCAATAGATTCATAGTGGTAATAGGGAATTTTTGTCCATGCTTTACTGGTGTCTGAGCTTTGCTTTTTTATTCTATTGTTGACCGTAAAAATAAAACTTGCACCCATTAAAAATGCACTACGCCAAAGCGTACCAAGATTGTAAGCATTTTTTGCATTTTCTATGCCTATACCAAAAAAGCCATTGTCCAATTTGTTTGACATCGTCTAAAATTATCTGTGATAAGTTTCTAATTTCGGAAATACATTTGCTTCGAAATGCTTTTGTAAGTCTTGCATTTCTCCCACAAAATGACCTCCGGCTGCACTCTGATGACCTCCACCGTTATAATACTCAGAAACAATTTCATTTACATGCCAATTTCCAACAGCGCGTAAAGACATTTTTATTTCGTTTGCCTGTTCTATAAAAAATACTGCAACTTCAATACCTTGCATAGACAATAAGTAGTTTACAAAACCTTCGGTATCCTGTTTGGTACAGTCAAAAGATTTAAGCTCTTCTGAGGTTAAAGATAAAAATCCTATTTTCTTTTCTAAAAACAATTGCATTTTTTGATTAATACAATACCCCAATAACTTCATTCTATTTGGTTTATTGTCATCAAACAATTGCCTATGAATAATTTCATGATCAAAATGATGCTCCTTAAACTTCATGGCAATTTCATGCGTTCTAGCATCTACACTCGAAAATCTAAACGACCCTGTGTCTGTAAGAATTCCAGTATAAATACATTTCATTATTTCTGGAGTGTAAATTTTAGATTCGTCATAGGCTTGTAAGAAATCAAATACCATTTGACAAGTGGAAGAAATTTCTGGTTTAGAAACTACAAAATCACAAAAGTCAGCCGGATTCAAATGATGATCAATCATCATTTTTGTACCTGTTGCCTTTAAGAGCGCCTCCTCCATTTGCCCAACTCTACTTGGGTGATTGTAATCTAGACAGAAAATGAAATCTGCCTGTTCTAAACATTCCGTTGCCTTCTTTTGTTGAGTTTCAAAATCTACAACCAAATCACTACCAGGAATATGTCTTAAATAATTCGGTGTTGGATTTGGAAGTACAACATCTACTTTTTTATTTAGTTGTTTAAAAAAATAGTACATGGCCAAAGTTGATCCACAAGCATCGCCATCGGGTCCTTTGTGTGCCGTAAAAACAATATAATTTGCTTCTTCTATTTTCTCTAAAATTTCTTTTGTCAACATTTACTTCGTATGTTTTTGATGTTTTTCTATTTCTTCTTTTAAGTACTGTGCAGTCAACCCTTCCATTTCCATAACTTCAAAAGGTGTTCCTTCAGCAATAATCTGACCTCCCCGAATTCCTCCTTCTGGTCCTAAATCAATAATATGATCGGCATTTTTCACAACATCTAAATTGTGTTCAATTACCAATACTGTATTTCCTTTATCTACAATTTTATTCAATACTTCCATAAGTACATGTACATCATGAAAATGAAGACCTGTAGTTGGTTCATCTAAAATAAAGAGTGTATTTCCAGTATCTCTTTTAGACAGTTCAGATGCCAATTTAACACGCTGAGCCTCACCTCCAGATAGAGTTGTGGAAGCTTGACCAAGCTGAATATATCCCAAACCAACATCTACCAATGTCTTTAATTGTCTGTTTATTGATGGAATAGGTTCAAAAAATGCCGAAGCCTCATTGATACTCATTTCAAGTACATCTGAAATGGATTTTCCTTTATACCTTACTTCTATTGTTTCTTTGTTGAAACGTTTTCCTTTACATGTTTCACAAGGCACATAAACATCTGGTAAAAAGTTCATTTCTATCAGTTTTTTACCACCACCCTGACAGTCTTCACATCTTCCACCTTTTACATTGAAAGAAAAACGACCCAATTTATATCCTCTAATTTTTGCCTCAGGCACATCTGCAAACAATTTTCTTATGTTTGTCCATACACCAGTATAAGTCGCCGGATTAGATCTAGGTGTTCTACCAATCGGACTTTGATCAATATCTACAACTTTATCTACATTGTCGATACCATTTATTTTAGAGTATGGCATTGGTTTTTTAACTGCTCTAAAGAAATAGGTATTTAGTATTGGGTATAAGGTTTCATTAATCAAAGTAGATTTTCCAGAACCTGAAACACCAGTTACAGCAATTAATTTTCCCAATGGAATACTTACATCTACGTTTTGTAAGTTATTTCCGCTTGCACCTAAGAGCTCAATGCTTTTTCCATTTCCTTTTCTGCAAATCGATAAAGGTGTATTTTTTTCGTAAGATAAATAAGCGCCGGTTGATGGTGAGTTTTTTGCAATATCATCAAATGAACCTTTTGCAATAATATCGCCTCCATTTTTCCCAGCACCTGGCCCCATATCAATAATATAATCGGCCTCTTCCATAATTTCACGGTCGTGTTCTACCACCAAAATAGAGTTACCAATATCTCTCAAAGCCTTTAAAGATTCTATCAAACGCGTGTTATCTCTTTGGTGCAATCCAATACTTGGCTCATCCAAAATATAAAGAACTCCTTCAAGCTGAGAGCCAATTTGAGTCGCAAGTCTAATACGTTGAGATTCACCCCCAGACAAGGTTTTCACCTTTCTATTCAGACTCAAATAATCTAATCCAACATTCAATAAAAATTGGATTCTTTTTTCTAATTCTAGAATAATTTGCTCTGCTATGGTTTTGTCTTTAGTAGACAAGGTACTTTTCAGCGATTCTACAAATGATTTCAATTCGTGAATATCAAGATTAGAAACTTCTGCAATATTCAGTTCATTAACCTTAAAGAATCGTGATTCTTTTTTTAATTTCTCACCTTCACAAACATCACAAGGGATTACCGAAATATATTCCGATGCTTCACGTTTTATTTTTTGAGAATCGCTTTGCTCAAATTGTTCTTGAATGTAATTTGCAAAACCTCCAAAATCAACTTTAATATTGTGTTTTACACCTACATTTTCTTTATAATAAGTTACAGAACCCTTGTATCCAAACAATAGGGCTTCTTTCCCTTCTTCGGAAATTTTTGACCAAGGTGTATTATCTTTTATTTTAAACTTTGTGGTAATTCCTAGAATTTGCTGAGCCAACCAAGTACTTTTTTTACCATTCATGGTTGCAATAGCCCCATTCTTAAGTGTCAAACTTTCGTCTGGAACAATTTTACTGACATCTGCAACAGAACGTTCCCCAAGTCCTTTACAAGAAGAACATGCGCCTTTGGGTGAATTGAATGAAAAGTTGTTTGGTTCGGGATTTGGATAGGCTATTCCCGATGTTGGACACATTAAATTTCGACTAAAGTATCTGTATTCCTCAGTCTCGTAATCAAAAATTCGGATTACATTATTACCGTGCTTCATGGCTAACTCCAAAGACGTTTTTAGTCTTTCTTCCTTAGAAGCATCCATTTTCATACGGTCTATAACAATATCAATATCATGGTTTTTATAACGATCTAGCTTCATTCCATACTGAATTTCAACCATCTCTCCATCAACATTTGCAAATACAAACCCTTTTTTTCTAATTTGATCAAAAAGTTCACGATAGTGTCCTTTTCTATTTTTTACCACCGGGGCTAATAAGGCAATCTTTTTACCAACATAAGATTCTGTAATTTGCTCTAGGATTTCTTCATCAGAAAAACTAACCATCTTTTCACCTGTGTTGTAAGAATAACCTTCTCCTATTCTGGCATACAAAAGACGTAAAAAATCATAAATTTCTGTAATGGTACCTACGGTTGACCTTGGGTTTTTATTGGTTGATTTTTGTTCGATAGAAATTACTGGGCTAAGACCAGAAATTTTATCAACCTTTGGACGTTCCATATTACCCAAGAAATTTTTAACGTAAGAAGAAAACGTTTCCACATATCTTCGTTGCCCTTCTGCATAAATGGTATCAAAGGCCAAAGATGATTTACCAGAACCACTTAAGCCCGTAATAACTACAAGCTCATCCATGGGAATTTGAACATCTATATTCTTTAAATTATGCTCCTGAGCACCTAATACTTCTAAAATCTGTTTTTCTTGTTCCAAGGTTGTGGTTTTTATGGTAAAAAAATCAAGATTCAAAGGTACAAGAATTCTATCTTTTTAGAGAATAGACGCTAAAACTTTATCCAAAAATCTATTTTATATTTTTTTTCAAAAATAAATATCTAGGTATGAGAACATTGATTTATTCATCAAAAAAAAGATGCTGGAAAGGCTTTGAAAACCTAAATAAACGCCTATATTTGCACAGCATTTATGGATGTTGTAGCTCAGCTGGTTAGAGTATCGGTTTGTGGTACCGAGGGTCGCGGGTTCGAACCCCGTCTACATCCCTAAAATTTTAAAAAATCCTTAATCAATTTCTGATTAAGGATTTTTTTTATCTTATCACAAAAAATCTTATTATATATTTTTCGAATTTTGTTTATTTGTATAAAATACGTATTTCATGAACGAATCAATTCGTAAGCCTTTTTTAGAACGAATATATTACACGCTTATATTATTTTTTTACATTTACGCACCTCCAATAGTTGGTTTACCATACAATCCTGCAAAGTTTATGTTGCTAATAATAGTTGCAGAAGCGGCCTATAGAAATCTTATTTATATTAAGAAATTTGTTATTCCGCATATTGCAATTTATATTATTATTATAGGCTATACGTACTCCATATTATTATTCCATGGAACTTTTGGACAAAATTTACATACTGGACCTATGCAGCAAATGTTAACTCAAATATTTGAAATGATACCGTTTTCTTTACTTTTCGCAAATATATTAATTAGTAGGAGGTATAATTTAGATGATTTTATGGATATGTTAATTATAATATTTGCCATTCAAGGGATAATCATTTTATTTGAGTTTATTTCTTATGACGTCCGATTATTTTTGCAAAAATTGATTGGAGTAACAAAAGTAAAATCGGTCGGACAGTTTCAGTGGTTTAGAGGAATTGCATTTTCATTAACAAAAAATTATGATTTTGCTTTAGCCCAATCTTTTGGATTGTTTATTATTATTTCTAAATTTTTCAGAAAAAATATCGGCTGGTTCGATTATCTTACTATCAGTTTAATCTTTTTATCAATTGTTGTTTCCGGAAGGACTGGATTTATTGGTGTTGCAGTTGCTGTTTTTATTTTAATTTCGAAAATTGTTACCTTTCAACTATTTATAACTTCAATTCGAAAATTTGTTTTGGCTGCTGGGTTGATTTATATAGGATATTTTTCATTACAATTTGTATTACCACAAATATACGCCTCGATTAATAATAATTTACTCCCATGGGCCTTCGAATTCTATTATAATTTTTTGGAGACTGGAGAATTAACAACAGCCTCGTCTGATCAGTTACAAGATTCCCATTACTACGACTTATCAGACAAAACCTTATTTCATGGAGACGGAAAATATATGCGTCCTGATGGTTTCTATTATGGACTAACAGATGCTGGATATATGCGTCAAACAATGTATTTTGGAGTTTTTGGTATAATATTATTTTCATTTGTTTATATCAGGATTGCAATATTAAATTATAAATACTTAGATCGAAATTTACGATTTATTATACCTTCTATTGTACTTTTACTTTTTATTGGACATTATAAAGGAGATGTCTTCACCAATTCACTTATATTAAATAGAATGACTTATATATTAGGTTTTGGATTTTTATTATTTCAAAGTAAGAAAAATGAAGAAGAGATGTTTATTTCGGTTGACAGTCCAAACTAATGTTTAAAAAAACTCCCACTATTTTCTATTTATCTAGATCAAAAAATTAATGAAAGCAGAAGAAATCCTACAAAACATAAAATCTAAAAACATTGCGCCTGTATATCTTCTTACAGGTGAAGAATCTTTTTTCATTGATCAAATATCAGATTTTTTAGAGGATAAAGTTATAGATGAAAGTCAAAAAGATTTTGATCTACAAATTTTCTATGGAAAAGATTCCAATGTTTTAGATATACTTTCATCTGTAAAACAATACCCCCTTCTTGGAGATAAAAGATTGGTCATACTAAGAGAGGCACAGCAATTAAAGGGTTTTGAAAAACTAGGAGAATATCTCGAACAACCATCTCAACAAACTGTTTTTGTAATTTGCTATCGGGATAAGAAGATTGATAAAAGATCCTCACTCTACAAAAAAAAATCTAAGGAGGTTCTCTTTTTTCAGTCCGATAAATTATATGAAAATCAAACTTTACAATGGGCTGAAAAATTTATTACAAGAAAGAAAAGACATATTTCCCCTAAAGCTCTTCAATTACTTATTGAAAAAACAGGAACAGAACTTACTTTAGTTTATAATGAACTCAATAAACTTCTGTTAAATGTAAAAGAAGGTGAAAAAATTACTTCTAATATTATTTCTGAACAAATTGGAATATTAAAAGACTTCAATCTGTTCGAACTTCAGCAAGCTCTTGGAACCAGAAATGCCTTAAAATGTCAACTTATTGTAAAACACTTCAGTAAAAACCCTAAAAATCATCCGCTAGTTGTAACATTGGGATTTCTATATGGCTATTTTTGTAAACTAATAATACTAAACGGACTCAAATCTCCCAACGATCAGGACATTGCAAAAACCCTTGGAGTACATCCATTTTTTGTAAAAGAATATAGAGCCGCTATTCATTTCTATGATTTAAGAAAATGTGTCGCAATTCTCTCGTTTTTACGAGAAGCCGATGTGAAATCTAAAGGGTTTACCAATGTGAGTTTGAACGATGAAAACTTATTGAAAGAACTGATTTTTAAAATCATTCATATTTAATGAACAGTCGGATAAAACATATTCTTGGTGTTTTTCTAACATCAGCAATTTGCCTAGTGATTATAGATGTTGTATTCCAACAATCTAAAATCTTATCGGGATTTTATTCAACTTTACATAAGGAATTTGGAATGATTCCGCGTTCTGATTTCAATACGTATTATTTCAATGAAGGTTTCGGTGTCTCTTACTTTGATACTGAACAATTTCCAATTTTCAACCCTAACCAATCCGAAACTTGGAACATTTATGGAGATAGTTTTATAGAAGCCCAACAAATATTTCAAAGACATCATTTTGCCTCTCTATTGAGTAAAAAAAGAAAAGTATCCATCCGAAACTTAGGACAATCTGGGATGAATTTTGAATCTATGTTTTCTAGATATTTTGCCTCAAAAGATCAATTCATCGCTCAGAAACATATTTTCTTTATTTCTTCAGACGACTTTGATTCGGATGACATTGCTCATTTTTTAGCTTTACCAGAGTTTTCGACTAATGATTCTTTATTAGCCATCTCGAATTTCAATTATGAAAATGGTATTAAGGAAAGAGCTGATCGCTTATTAAAAAATTCTGGAATGTATATGTTGGCAAAAAAAGACATCAATCAAATAAGAAACAAAAAAGTTCTAAATATACTATTTGGTAAATTTTCTTCTTGGATAGCTAAAAACCCAGCTGTAAATCCTCATATTGCATCATTTAACCAAAAGCACATTACAATATTATTGAACCGCTTAAAAGAAGAGAAAGATATTGTTTTTGTATTTAGAGGTCAAAAGATGATTTCTAAAGTATATGCGAAAATGTTCTCGGATGCAAACATTGATATTCTCAATTTACAAGGTTATCTCACGGCAATTGAACATAAAAGAAACACCAATTTACGTTATCATAAAGTAACAAAACAAACAGGGCATTGGAACAGAGCTGGACATGTTGCCGTGTTTCAAATTCTAGATCATGAATTATAAATTAAACATTCAATTAATACAAAAAGTAAGATTATCTGATCTAGATTATTCTTTACTCCCTGAAATCCATTCTAAAAATCAATGGAAAAAACTTATAAAATCAAACATTATTTATGTCAACGGAATTCTAGGTCAGACGTCTACTTGGATATATGATAACGATTGCATTGAAATAAAATGGTTGGAAAAAATGGCGAAAGTATCACCAAAAGTATTCCCACTGAATTTAGATATTGTTTATGAAGATGACTTTCTGGCAATAATAATTAAACCAGCTGGGATTCCTGTTTCGGGGAATGTTTTTAAAAGTGTGCAAAATGCTTTACCTCACAATTTGAAGAATTCTGAAGCTATGCTGGAAAATGATAATTTTCAAACTTGTCATCGATTAGATTTTCACACTTCTGGATTATTACTTATATCTAAGACTAGAAAATGTAGGATACTTATTGGTAAAATGTTCGAAAGCAATACCATTCAAAAAAAATACTATGCCATTGTTCAAGGTATACCCACTCCTAGTCAAGGCATATGGGAACAACCAATTAAGGATAAAATATCAAAATCGACATATAAGGTTCTTCGAACAGTTCCCTCTATAAAGAATAAAAATATTAGCTTAGTTGAACTTAAACCAGAAACTGGAAGAACGCACCAGTTAAGAATACATTCGGCCCTAAACAAATGCCCTATTGTTGGTGATACCAAATATGGTAAACAAGGCCATGTTCTGAAAAGAAAAGGGCTTTTTCTTAATGCTTACTCACTAGAATTTGAACATCCTATTTCAAATAATATCATTAACATTAAACAACCTATACCTACCAAATTTGAGTCTCTATTGGAAAGGGAGAAAAAAATGTATAACAAAAAATATTAATATTATTCTGGAACAAACTCAATAATATAATCCAAATCATTTTCTAACATAATTTTAGCCTTTACACTAATCCCATAATGTGACTTAATACTTTTAGTAACAACAAATACAACACTTTCGTAAGCATTTTTTGTAACATATAAACCATTACCATTTAAAAAAAACTTAAAAGAACCAAACTTATTTTTATTGAGAGGAGCATAAGACAGCCAACCAGACAGGTTCATATTTCTAAATAGTTTCTGCTCGGAAATTCTGAAAGGATTTACGTATTCAAAAGGAAAACTAGTGCTGTAGTTGATAAATTGATTTGATGAATTTTCTAAATAATTATTTATCAATTTAGTTTGCTTAGCAAATTGCACAGGAAATTTATTCCCATCATACCTATAAAAGGTTCTGATAAATAATATTATGCCTAATATGACTACACAACTTCCAATAATAAAATTATATTTTTTTGGAAGTTTTATTTTCTGAAAACAAAAAGGAATTATTAAAAGAAAAGCAGAGATGGCTGTCTGAAAAACTCTATTTTTTAATATTAAAGAATAAGACAAATATATTAAACCCAAAAACATAACTAAAAATGATAACAAGGGAATATATTTTTTAGAATTACTTTCACTTTTCGAAATAATCAAAATAATGATCAAAGAAACACATAACCAAAGTAAATAATAAGGCTTAAAAAGTAACTTAACATTATATATCTTATCTTTTATTGGCAAAGTTCTTATCTCGGAATTCAACCCATCTAATACACTTAAATTAAAATGATTAGTATCAACCAAAGATCTGTTAAATAACAAAAAATCGTTATAAGAAACAATATCCGAATGTAAATCACCCTCTTTCACTAAAATAGGATAATCGTTCAACTTATGCCTAGCCTTATTGTATTTCAGAAAATAATTCCATTCCGGATCAGATTCGTAAATCTTTTTATCGATAACTATACCGAGACCAACAAACAATACTGAAATCATTCCTACTTTGATAATTCTTGAACGTAATATATCATACAATTTATTTACATCTAATAGAGTAATCGGAGATGAAATGAGTATAACAAGTAGAGCAGCTTCGTATCTAATTAATGAGGACCAAAAAATTAAGAAAATTCCTAAAGCCAGCTTTAGATTGGAATTCTTATCATTAAACAACATTACCCCTGTAATAGCTATATAACCAGCGGTGTAAGTAAACTGAAGTTTAATAATAATTGAAACAAATATTGATATAGACAAAAATAAAAATGTTCCTTTTAAAAATTTAGAAATGTTTAAGGATAATATCTCCTTAGTATGAAGACTTACCGAAAACCATAAAAATATTATTTGAAAATAGGTATACCACTCGATTTTAGGGAATAGGTTATAAAAAGCATTTAATATACCTCCATAAATAATATTACTGAAAATCAAATGTGGATCAGGAGAACCAGTATAACTACCAGATGCAATTAATGACATTGTTACATCATCATTTTCTTCAAAACGAATATTAAAAAAGCTATTTAACAGCACTATTATAAATAAATATACAAATAATATACTTAAAAAAATATTACTTTTTTTCTCAAAAAACTTCATAGTTTACTCTAGAAAATTTAATTTGTAAATATAATGTGATTATTTAAAATTCTTTCAATTATTCAAAGAATTACTTGTAAAAACGAAATAACCAAAAACAGTTGTAAGGTCTCGTCTAATAATAATACTAACAAATTATGAATGAAAAAAAATACAAACCGATAGCCTGTTCGTTTTATGATTATCTGTTGGAACTTTCTACTAATCGAACTTTAATGGACGTAAAATATAATTATGATGGTAAAACGCAATCTATAAATTCTACAATAGTTGATGTTTTTACAGAAAAAGGTGCGGAGTTTATAAAACTTGAGAATGGGAATCTGATTCGCTTGGATTTACTTATTTCGGTAAATGGCCAATCTTTAGATGGCAAGGCTTGTCAAATCTCATAGAATATTAATGCCATGAAAATTTTAATTATTCATCAAAGTAAAATCAAAACAAAATATAAGGCTCTTGGAGATTACATTATATCCATTTTTTCAAATGTAGATGTTTTAGAATTTGAATTGCATTCGGATACTGTTGAAAATAATAAAATTTTCATTAAATATTGTGATTTAATTCTATGTTGTATCCCAGAATTTGAAATTTCAACTGTATTAAATACTGTACAAACAATATTACGATCGGCTGGTATTTCAAACAAAAAGCCTATTCTAATTGCTTCTTTTACTGAGCGAGAAAATTCAGCAAACTACTATCTAAGTGATAAATTCATTAAAGAACATCATATTATAGATTGTTTTGGAATAAAAGAGAATTCCTTTGACTTTAATAAAAAGTGCATTACTCAAACTTCTGAAAACATCAAAATCATTCGCAAAATAAATTCAATGAAACAAACTCACTTTAAATCGGAATATCCGTTTGATGGTTTCACTTGTGGAATTAACCTAGATCGGGATTATTGTGGAGATGCTATAGAATATTAAAAAAGGAGAAAATTCAATATGTTGATTTGCTCCTTTTTTAATATTATTATTCCGTATAAATCGATTTTATTCGATCGGCATATTTAGAATATATAACCCGTCTTTTTACTTTCTGTGTAGGCGTTAATTCACCCGTTTCAATTGACCAAGTATCAGGTAATATGACTATCTTTTTCACCTTCATATATTGAGCAAATTCCTCGTTTAGAGTATTTACTTCTTTCATAATTCGATCTTTAAGAACATCTAATTTCACAATTTCTGACCATTCTGTTTCAGATACATGATGTCTTTCGCACCATTCATAAATAAACTCCTGAAAAGGAATAATTAATGCCGATACGTGTTTTTCGCCTTCACCTACAACCATAATTTGCTCAAAAAAACGAGATTCTCTCATTTTATTTTCGATGCATTGGGGAGAAATATATTTACCACCTGAAGTTTTAAATAATTCCTTTTTGCGATCGGTAATTTTAAGGTATCTACCCTCAATTATTTCACCAATATCACCGGTTTTCAACCAGCCATCAATAAATGTCTCCTCTGTTTTCCCTGGTAAATTGTAATAACCCATCATAACATTAGGTCCTTTGTAAAGAATTTCACCATCATCGGCAATTTTCACCTCTCCACCAGGAATTACTTTTCCTACGGTACCATAACAATATCCATCTGCCAAAGGTGTGTTGAATGCCATTACAGGCGAAGTTTCTGACATACCGTAACCTTCATAAACGGGTATTTGAGCGGCATTAAAAACCCTAGTAAGTCTAGGTTGTAAGGCAGCTGCACCAACAATTAAATATTGCATATTATCACCTAAAGCTTCTCTCCATTTGCTAAAAATAAGTTTATTTGCAATGTTTAATTGAAAATTATAAAAACCAGACTTCCCATGTAATTCGTGCTCATTACCAAGTTTTAATGCCCAGAAAAACAAACGCTTTTTTATTCCAGATAATTCAGATCCTTTTAGCACAATTTTATCGTATACCTTTTCCAATAATCGAGGTACTGTACACATAAAATGAGGTTGAACCTCTCTTAAATTATCGCCTATTTTCTCGATAGATTCAGCATAATAAGTTGCCGACATTCTAGATAAAACATAATATTCTGCAACACGTTGAAAAACATGACACAGAGGTAAAAAACTTAATGATTTGTGATGACTTTGTAATGGAAAAGCTGATGATACAGCTTTAATTTGTGAAACAATATTATCATGAGAAATCATTACTCCTTTAGGATTCCCTGTTGTTCCAGACGTGTAAATGATAGTAAATAAATCTTCTTTTTTCGTTTCAATTTGCCAATCCTTAACGTAAGAACTTTTAGGATTTTGTTTTCCAAGTTCAATCAAAGAAGACCAATGTTCCGCATCTTCTATATCATCAAAAGTATATATTTTCTCAAGAGAAGGCACTTCATCCCGAATGGCTCTAATGTTTTCATAAATTTCCTTATTTCCAATAAAGACATATTTAACTTTAGAATCATTGAGTATATATTTGTATTGCTCGGATGTAATATTAGGATAAATAGGAACATTAATTGCCGTCATTTTTGCCAAAGCAAAGTCAACCGCCATCCATTCTCTTCTATTTGGAGAAATAACGCTGACTTTATCTCCCTTTTCAATTCCCAAATGAATCAAACCATAAGCTAAATGATCTGTGATATCACAAAATTCCTTGCCAGACCACTTTGCCCATTCACCGTTTTCCTTTCCTGCATAAATACAATCCGGATTATTTTTACGAATTAATTGATCAAGTTGAAAAACTCTAGTAATGTGTTTTGACATAAAAAGAACGTTAGAAATTAATTTTAGAAACTTTGTCTTTAGCCAAGTTAAAAGAATTAATCAGATTTTCAAAAATTTCTTTTACCGATTTTATTTCGTTTATATTTGCTGAGACCTGTCCTATTTCTAGTTCCCCTTCGGTCATATCCCCTTCAAACATTCCTTTTTTTGCTCTTCCTCTTCCTAATAAATCTTTTAGAACCTCTACACTTGCATGTTCAGCATTTGCTATTTCAACTTTTTCGAAAAATGGATTTTTCAATAAACGAACAGGTGTTAATTGCTTTAACATTAACTTTGTATCTCCATCTTTTGCATCTACAACAGCCTGTTTAAAAGATATATGAGCTGAAGATTCTTTACTCGCTGCAAAAAGACTACCTATTTGAACACCATCTGCACCCATAACTAAGGCTGATAATACAGCCTCACCACTTCCAATACCACCAGCTGAAATAACAGGAATATTAACAGCCTCTACAACTGATGGAATTAAACAAAGTGTTGTAGTTTCTTCTCTACCATTATGTCCGCCAGCTTCAAAACCTTCGGCTACAATAGCATCTACACCAGCTTCTTCACACTTTTTTGCAAATTTCACATTTGCAATCACATGAACAACAATAATACCGTGCTCTTGTAAATGTTTTGTCCATTTTTTTGGAGACCCTGCCGAAGTAAAAACAATAGGAACTTTTTCTTCAATAATTGTTTTTACGTGCTCTTCAATATTCGGATATAACAAAGGTAAATTGACGGCAAAGGGTTTATTTGTAGCTTCTTTACATTTTCTTACATGATCTTTTAATACATCGGGATACATAGACCCAGACCCAATAATTCCTAAACCTCCTTCGTTAGATACAGCAGAAGCTAATTCCCAACCAGAACACCAAATCATTCCGCCTTGAACAATTGGATATTTTATTTTGAATAAATCACAAATTCTATTTGATTTCATCACTTTACGACTTTATATATTTTGGTTCCAGAATTAGAATGTATTCTTAAGAAATAAATACCTTTTGGAATATATTCAGTTTCTAATGTTAGATTTAACGTATTATCTGGAATCGATTCTTCATAAACAATTTGACCTGAAAGAGCAATCAGTTCAACCCTTCCTTTTTTCCTAAAACTAAATTTCAAATATATGACATTGGAAAAAGGATTGGGATAAATACCCGTCTCATTATCATTTAGTAGGTAAACGGATATATTCGGCACAATTGAATTAAAATCGGGGATCCCGTACCCATAATCTTCATTAAAATTTGGATATAGATGAGCACTCTCTTCAATTTTTTGGATAACTTCCATATTTGTTATTGAAGGATTTTCGACTTTTAAATATTGCCATAAACAAGCTGTCATTCCACACATTACCGGACTTGAAAAAGATGTTCCATTGGTTGGCGTATAATCATCTATTCCATTGGCTGCATAAATACCTTCACCATGAGCTACCACATTTGGCTTAACTCTTCCATCTACTGTTAATCCATGAGAACTAAAGGTTGATGACATACCTTCCGAATTTACAGAACCTATAGTAAATACACTATCCCCATCTGCCGGTGCTCCAATATAATACCATGAACTTCCTCCTGAATTCCCTGCACTATTCACAACCAAAATTCCTTTTCTAGCCGCTAAATCTGCAGCGATGGTTATTGGTGTTTTATCGCCATTTAATTCTTCATAGGTGTGATTCTCTGTTGTGTCATCAAAAACCGTATATCCTAAAGACGAATTGATCATATCTACACCCAAGGAATCTACATACTCAGCAGCTTGCAACCAATTGTACTCTTCTACCAAAGATTCTGAAGAAGCATCTTCTGTTCGAATAAGAATATAATTAGCCATTGGTGCAGTTCCTACATACCGATCTTCAGAAAAAGCCAACATTGTGGATAGGACAGATTTACCGTGATTTGAATGTTTGTATTGGATTTTTTCAATCCCTAAAACATAATCTGGTCCCGCGGTTATTAACTGATCTTCAAATGCTTTTTTGAAACCTGAATGTTCATTAACCTGATTAAAACCGGCATCGAAAACGGCAATTGTCATGCCTTGACCTTGGTAACCTTTATTGTGTAATATTTCGCCTTCTAATTGGCTAATTTGTGCTTTAGCTAAGCCGTAATTATAGTAAGGCAAGATAGATGAATGGACTGATGTAAAATTTTCCGTATGAGTTTTTGAGACATACAAATTTCCTTTTACAACCTTTTTCACAAAAGGCAAAGCGGCTACTTTAACAGAATCCGAAGCGTTCATTTTCACAAATAAACAATTCATCCATTTAGATTTACCTTTGATATCTATACCTAGTTTAATTAATTGATCTAGATAATTATCATAAATTGGAATGTCTGAAAACTCCAATTCAATACCTTGATTATCTCTTCGAAGTAAACTTTTTTCAGATAATTCGACATCTGAAACCGTGTAACTCCCTTTGTCTGTTAAATGAATTTGATATCTTGATGCCGATTGCCCTTTAACCAATTGTTTATTAAACAGAATCAACAAAAGAAATAGCAACCAACTTTGTCTCATTTTATTGTTTATTATAATCAACAACCTCTCTTACTCTTCCATCGGGATCATAATAAATCCACTTTCCTTTTTGATTTCCCATTTCATAAAAAGCTTTCCTTTTAAGTTGACCTGTTTTATACCAAATTTTCAACTCACCATTAAGCTGACCATCGGTATAATTTCCTTCTTGTTCTTTTGCTCCAGTATCAAAGTATTCAATAAACTTCCCTTGAATTTCACCTTTTACAAAGGTAATTTCAGAAGCTAAGACACCGTTATCAAAAAAGGTTCGCTTTACACCATCTAATAGCCCATTTGAGTACATTTCAATAGAAACCGTGTCTAAACCATTTTTTCCATAAAAAATCCATTCACCTTCCTTCTTTTTTCCCAGCATATAACCTTGAGCATGTAAATGTTCTTTAAAATTATACATTTTGCACCAAGCTTTCCCTCCGGGAGTAGTATAAGTTCTTGTACTAACTAATTTTCCGTTTTTATCAAAAAACTTGAATTCACCAATTTCTTTATCGTTCTTAAATTCACCTGAATAACGTACATTTCCGTTTGGGTATTTTTTAGACCAAACCCCTTGTTTTTTCCCATTTGCATCAACAACATTCTGTGCCATTAATGAATAAGAAAGAATGCATAAAACAATTGTAAAAAGTATTTTCATCATAACGAAAACTAATTTATTAAGAATTTTTCAAATTTGAGTTGAATGAAGCAAATAAACCGCTTTACTTATTTTAATTTAATCTAATACCTTCTCTAGATGGTATTTATTTCTATCAGTTTTATTTCGGGCAATCATTTCTGCAATAAATCCAGTAATGAAAAGCTGAACTCCAATTACCGAGAAGATAAGTGCGATATAAAACTCTGTACGATCGGCTAATTTTATGGCTCCAGGATTGAAAAAAAGTTTGTCTACACCTATATATAAAATAAAACACAAGCCTAAACCAAATATCAAAGTTCCAAGTGTTCCGAAAAAATGCATTGGCCTTTTTCCAAATTTTGAAATAAAGGTAATAGACATTAAATCTAAAAATCCATTGATAAATCGTTCTAATCCAAATTTGGTAACTCCATATTTTCGTTCTTGATGTTGGACTACTTTTTCACCAATTTTTTTAAAACCAGCCCAGTTTGCCATAACAGGAATATATCTATGCATCTCTCCATAAACCTCAACCGTTTTTACCACTGCTTTTTTATAGGCTTTCAACCCACAATTGAAATCATTCAATTTCACACCAGACATTTTTCTGGTTGCTGCATTAAATAATTTTGTTGGAATAGTTTTCGTTAATGGATCATAACGTTTTTGTTTCCAACCCGAAACCAAATCGTAATTTTCATCTACAATCATTGAATATAAGCCAGGAATTTCTTCCGGACTGTCTTGTAAATCGGCATCCATGGTGATTACAACCTCTCCATCGGCTTTTTCGAAACCAACAAAAAGCCCTGCTGACTTCCCGTAATTTCTACGAAACTTCACGGCAACTAAATCGGGATCCGTTTCCTTTAATGACTCAATAACTTTCCAAGAATCATCAGTACTACCGTCATCTATCATAACTATTTGGGTAGTAAATCCGTTTTCTTCTACAACCTTTCTAATCCAGCTATGTAATTCAGGTAAAGACTCTTCTTCGTTAAAAAGAGGGATTACCACCGATATATTGTAGTGTTTATTGTTTGTCATTTTTCATCCAAATTAATTCGTTAATAGTCGTTGTTACTAACGATGTTATTGCGCCCAAAATAATTGTAAAGAAGCCTAGTTTTATAGCTAAAGATCGAGGTTTCAAATGGTCTTTCATATTTTGAATTCCTTCTGAAATTTGCTTTTCAGTATAGGTCTGAACACCTTCCAATTCTTTAACTTGAGTTAAGATAGAGGCTTCTTCTCTAGCCATCCAACCTTCTAAGAATTCTTGACCAAAAAATGTTAAAAAGATAAACATCCAAATTCCTAAGGCCAAAGCTCCTATAACTGTTGTTTTGAATCCTGCGGTAAAGGCATCTCGAAATCCTCCAATCCCGTAAAACTTCCTTTTTTGATAGATAGATAGAAAACTAAAAACAAAAAGTAAGGCTACAATTGAAATTAATACATTTCTATTTGTAAAAGCATCTGTTGCTGAAAGAAATAAAGTGATTCCAACCATGGCTCCACCAATAAACAAACCATTCTTTCGTTCTATTTTATTGTTTTTCTTCTCTGTGTTGTCCTGTGAATTGTCCTCTTCTGTACTTTGCAAAGTACTTGTATTTTGTTGCCCCATAAATTAAGCTAAATGTATTTTTCTCGTTTTATTTTACTGAAACAATTTATCTTCTGTCTTTACTTTTGTAAAGTAAACCAAATATTCCGCCAACAATGGAACCCGAAAATAGATATCCAAAAACATCTAACATTGAACTGACCGCTGGAGATGAAGCAATTCTTGATGTTTTCATAATCAAATCAATTTCTTCATCAGTCATATTCGAATTTTTGTACAAATCATTTTCAACCGCCTGCATTTTATATTCAATAATTTCTGGATATAATGAATAAACAATAAAACTACCGACAGCGACAACTACTGAAACAAAAAATGAGACTTTAAGAATTGGAACAAAAATATCTTTAAATGAAATTGAGTATGACTCTTCTAAACTATAATCTTCTCGATTTGATTTTGTAAAGAGGTATAATCCCAATGGGAAAATCATTAAAGACATTGGGGCTACCCAACTCATTTCTTTTACATCTGAAAATAATAGAATAATTCGTGCTATAAGAATAACAACAGAAATAAATAAACTATGTAATAGTATTTTTTTTGTCATTTAATATGATTTTGAGGCTCTATCCAGTGTACGTTTCACGTCTCTTTCTTTTAAGGTGTTTCTTTTATCGTGTATTTTCTTACCTCTTGCCACACCTATTTTAAGTTTGGCTAAGCCATTTTCGTTAATAAACAGTTCTAAAGGTACTAATGTAAAACCAACATTTTGCAACTTACTGCCTATCTTACGAATTTCTTTTTTCTGTAAAAGAAGTTTTCTATTACGCTTTGTAATATGATTGTTATAAGAACCATTTTCGTACTCAGCTATATACATTTCTTTAACCCAAACTTCCTTATTATTATGAACATAAGCATAAGATTCTCCAATACTTGCTTTCCCCGTTCTTAGAGCCTTTATTTCTGTTCCGGTAAGTACTATTCCAGCTGTATAAACATCAGTGATTTCGTACTCAAACCTTGCTTTTTTATTTCTTATGCTAACCTTCTTCTGAACGATTTTTTTACTCATAAATACAAATATAAATTTAATAATATGAATTCATAAAATTTATACCCTAATAATAGGACAATAAGGCAAATTTTATTAGAATTGGTAAAACTAAGAATGGTGAATTAAAAATCCATATTTTGATTTCTGTCCCTCTATTTTTTTTTATTGTAGAGCTAGAAGCAAATTTATTTTTATATTTTGCTTGATATTCTAAATTGGCTGATTATAAAACATCAACTTCAGATTTGAAATAAAACCACTTTAATTTGCATACTACACAAATTTTAAAACATATATTTTTTGTTATTGCCATGATCTTTTCTTTCACTTCAGATGCTAAAGAAAATAGATCGGCTAAATTAGACTCCATTTTAAGCAAAGCTTATAATTTTGCGAATAATTATGAACTTGATAGTCTTATTTACTATTCGAACGAGCTCTTAATACATACTAAAAAGGAGGATTCTTCGGATTCGAAATACTACATTGCTCAATCCTATAAACTACTCGGATCTTCTTATTATTTATTAAATTCAAACGATAAAGCAATACTGTATTTTAAACAGGCTTTAGAACATATAAATTCAGATAGTGATCCAAAATTAAGTTATACACTATACAATAACCTAGGATCTATTTATGGTACACTACATAATTCCGAAGAATCGATAAAATATTTCAAAAAAGCCCTAAAAATATGTACATCACAAAACAATATTATTGACATTACAGTTACTAATTACAACATTGCTACTTTATTCCTAACATTGAATCAACCAACTCAAGCTCTGCCTTATATTGAGAACACTTGTAAATCTGCAGAATTAACAGTGGATAGTAACCATATTGCGAATGGGCATTTTGCTTATGCAGAATATTATAAACTTACTTTCAATAAAAAAGCAAACATTTACTATGAAAGTGCTATTCAATTGCTTCCAAAATCAAATGCCCGAATTTTAGGAGAAATTCATAAGTCTTATGCCAATCATTTAATAAATCAAAAAGACTTTAAATCATCAAATTTTCATCTGAAAAAATACATTCAATTAAATGACAATATCTTCAACCATACCAAGGTTAATCAAATCCATAAAATAGAACAAGAATATAAAGTAAGAGCAATAGAAAACCTCTTAGAGCAGCAACAATTTGAGACAAATATTGCTCAAAGAAAAGCCAACACAAATGCTATTTGGTTGTTATCCGTACTGATTTTAACACTTATTATCCTCATCTTATTACTTTTTGTTTATAAACATTATAGAAACCAGAAACAATTAAGCCATCTTTTAAGCATAAAAAACTTTGAACTCGAAAAATCGAGAAATTCCGCTGAGGAATTGGCACAAGTCAAAACGAAATTTACAGAAACAGTTACTCATGAATTAAGAACACCTTTACATGGTATTATTGGATTGACATCTATATTGATTGAAGATGAACAAAAAAGGTTATCAAATAATGGTCAAAAACATTTAATGTCACTTAAAACATCGGCCGATTATTTATTAAACTTAATTAATGATGTACTAGATGTTACTAAAATAGAAAACAAAAACATTTCATTAGAAGAAAGATCGTTTAATATTCATTTTTTAATTTCTAATTTAAAAAACTCTTTCAAGTATATTCTCGATCAAAAAAACATTGCTCTCATTACCAATATTGACCCCAATATACCTCAACAATTGCTGGGCGACCCGATTAGATTATCTCAGGTAATTATTAACCTCATAGGAAATGCATTAAAGTTTACCCATAAAGGTGAGGTTGTGATACAACTGGATTGTGTTGCAAAAAATGAAAAGGAAGTGATCATACATTTTGAGATAAATGATAGTGGAATTGGAATACCTAATGAAAAGCAAAAATATATTTTCGATAAATTTACCCAAATCAAAGAAACAAATACAGATAAAAGAGGTACAGGTCTTGGTTTATCTATTGTAAAAGAGATACTAAAGCTATACGATAGTGAAATTCATTTAGAAAGTAAACTGGATGTAGGATCTAAATTTTGGTTCGACATTTGTTTTACTATTTGTAAAGAAACTAGCAGCAATCAACTTGAAAACATCAGCCATCCAACACTGGAATATAATTTATTAGGACAAAGTATTCTTGTGATAGACGACAACCATGTAAATTTAATTGTAACTGAAAGTTTATTAACTAAAAACAACTTTAATGTTACAACATTTGATAATGGTTTCTCGGCCATTCAAGCTGTAGAATCGTCTCATTTCGACCTTATTCTTCTAGATTTACATATGCCAAAAATGGATGGTATTGAAACGTTGAAACAAATACGATTAATTAATGAAAACATACCTATAATACTTCTAACAGCATCAAACGTACAAGACCAATGGCAGACACTAAAACAACATGGTTTTGATGATTATATCATAAAACCTTTTGATAAATATCACTTTTTACAGAAAATAATAAAGTATGTTAAACCTAAACGATAGCAATATGTTTAAAACAGATTTAGAAATATCAGAATACGATTCTTATTACAATACATATATTGGGTTGGTAACTTTGGATGCTATTTCTGAATTAAAGAATAATTTAACCGAAGATCTTATCTTTTTAGAATCTATAGATCCACAAAAACACCATTATGCATACGCTAAAAATAAATGGACTGTTCTACAATTAATTCAACATTGTATTGATACAGAAAGAGTTTTCCAATATCGTGCACTATGTATTGCTAGAGGAGAAAAACAAAACATTCCAGGTTTTGACGAAAATAAATATGCCGATTCAACCAAACCCGAAACTTTGTCCTATAAGCAAGTAATTAAAGAGTTTCAATCTGTTAGGCAATCAACTGTGTTACTTTTTGAATCTATGCAACCAAAAAACCTAAATATGATTGGTACTGCTAATCAAAGCCCTTTAAGTCCTAGAGCTTGTGCTTTTATTATAGCAGGTCATTGGAAATATCATTTAAAAATTATAAAGGAAAGATATTTGGCAGATGAAAAATAAACATATTTTTATCGAAGATATTTCAATAGAAGTTACATTTAAGTCGATGAAATCACTCCGATTAAAATTCAATAAAAAAAATGGTGAATTTAAAATATCGGCACCCAAACAAATGACTTTGAAACAAGTTAATGCTTTTGTTTCGTCAAAGATTGATTGGATAAAAGGACATCACTCGTCTTTTAAAAACAACCCTGAAATTAAACCTTTTCAATTTTTGGAAGGAGAAAGTCATATGTTTTTAGGAGAAGCCTTTACATTGAAATTCTCAGATAAACCAAAAGATAATCGCATCTGTACAAAAACCAAACAAATTTTTCTTACCAACACAAAGGAGAATTCAACAGTGAATAGACAGGCTCAACTAGAAAAAATCTATCGAAATGAATTAAAGCTCATTCTTCCAGATCTTTTCAATAAATGGGAACGCATTATTGGTGTTAAAAGTAATAAGATTACTATTCGAAAAATGAAATCGAGATGGGGTTCTTGTAATGTTGTTTCACGGAATATTTCCATAAATTTAGAATTGATAAAACAACCTATTGAAAACCTTGAACATGTAATAGTTCATGAACTTTGCCATATTATTGTACCAAACCATTCCAAAGCTTTTTACGCCTTGCTCACAAAATTTCAACCAGAATGGGAAACAATAGATCAAGACATAAAAAGGCATGGCATTAATTGACTATATTCAAATAAGGAATCCATTACAATAAGAATAAGTTTCATAGTAAAATCCACAAAAATTTACTATCATTGTAATCTTCTAACTAGAATAAACTTTATAAATTAATTTGCTAAAATTATTATAAATGATTGTACCATTTAACCAACCTCATCTTACGGGTAAAGAGACTCATTTTATTTACGATGCTGTAAATTCAGGGAAAATTTCTGGAAATGGAAAGTACACAAAAAAGTGTCAAACATTTTTTGAGGAAAAATATGGTTTTAAGAAATGTTTATTAACAACATCTTGTACCGATGCCTTAGAAATGTCGGCGATATTATTGAACATACAACCTGGTGATGAAGTTATTATACCTTCATATACTTTTGTTTCAACAGCCAATGCATTTGTTCTAAGAGGTGCCAAAATTATTTTTGCGGACAGCTCAAATGAAAATCCTAACATAGATGCTACCAAGATTGAGTCTTTAATCACATCTAAAACCAAAGCTATTGTAGTAGTACATTATGCTGGAATGGCCTGTGATATGGATATGATAATGGATATTGCCAAACGTCATAATATTTTTGTAGTTGAAGATGCGGCTCAAGCTGTTGATAGTTTTTATAAAGGAGTTCCTCTTGGAAAAATAGGTCATATGTCTACTTTTTCTTTCCATGAAACAAAAAATATAATTAGTGGAGAAGGTGGAATGTTAGTCATAAACGATGAACAATTTATTGATCGTGCTGAAATAATCTGGGAAAAAGGAACAAATAGATCCGCTTTTTTTAGAGGAGAAATAGACAAATATGGTTGGGTAGATGTAGGATCTTCTTTTCTTCCATCTGAAGTTATTTCTGCATTCCTGTATGCACAATTAGAAAATATGGATTCCATCCAGAATAAAAGAAAAACGCTTTGGAATCAATATTACAACGCATTTTCTTCTTGTAAAGAAATAAATGAATCAATTTTACCTAAAGTACCTGAATACGCCACCAATAATGCACATATGTTTTATATGGTATGTTCATCTATTGAAGAAAGGAATAATCTTATTGCATACTTAAAGCAAACGGAATGTCAACTCGTATTTCATTATTTATCACTGCATAAAAGCCCATTTTTTGAAGGGAAATATGAAGGAGAAAATTTGGTAAATAGTGATAACTACACAGAAAGATTAGTTCGTTTACCTCTTTATTTTGATTTATCTAATGCCAATCAAGCCTTAGTGATAAAGGGAATCAAAGCTTTTTATTCTCAAAACAAAAAGGCCTAACATATTTTTTACTGACCGTATTTTTATATGGTCAGTAAAATTTATTCAATCATATTTATCTAATCTTTCTGGCTGGAACGCCAATATAAATATCTTTTTCTTTCAGAGACTTTACAACAACCGTCCCTGCTCCTATTTGTATTTCATTGCTCAATTCAATATTATCTTTAAAAGAAGAATTGATTCCCAGAATACATCTTTGTCCAATCTTTACAAAACCAGCTATTGCCACCCTTGGAGATAAAAAAGAAGAATGCCCAATTGTTGAATCATGGGCAATACAACACCCTAAATTTACGAGCACATTAGATTCTATTTTAACATTGGCATCTACAATTACACCTGGATATAATACTGTCCCTTCATTTATTTTTGCAGTTGGATCTATTATACAACTTGAATGAATAATACGTCCAAAGGGAATGACACCATAAAACTGATCGAATAATCTTTGTTTCGTATCTAGGTAATTATAACCTATCCCCAGAATAAGCTCTTGAAATAGATTATTCTTATAAGAACCAACAATATCACTTGATGTTCCAATAATATCCCAATCTTTTATTTTTTTTTCTTTTGAAAAATCATCAAAAAATACAACATGACTATATTGCTGATCGCTAATGGCAAAATGAGCAATTTGCTGACCAAGATGACCAGCTCCTAAAATGGCAAGAGTTTTCATAATTATTCCAAGATCTCTTTAATAATAAAATTTGGTCTCGACTGAACTTGCGTGAATATTTTATGTAAATAGATTCCTAAAATACCTAGAAAAGTTGATATTACACCAAGAATTAAAACATTAATCACAATCAATGAGGACCATCCAACCTGAATATCGCCACCATAAGTAAACTTTAATATAGCAACAACAATTGCCGAAAGTAAACTGAGAGCTGAAATTGTAAGTCCAAATTTAAATAACCATTTTAATGGTGTACCAGAAAATGAACTAACTGCATTTATCAATAAATTGATTTTCTTTCTAAAAGTATAGTTACTTGCACCTGTTCTCTGTATTTTTTTAACCGAAATTCCTTTTTGGTTATAACCAACCCAATACATTAAACCACCCATAAATAAATTGGCATCTCCAACGTTTAACAAATCATTAACATAATTTCTTTTCATAAGACGTTCTGTTAATATGTTTGGAGGAATATAAGTTTCGGATAATTTATTAAGCAAAGTATAAAACATTCCTCCCGAAATACGTTCAAAAAAGTTGCCTTTTCTAGACTCTTGGTATCCGTAAATTACATCGAACTCAGAATCATCGAGTTCATTATACATTTCAATCAATACATTAGGAGGTGTTTCTAAATCACAATCGATGAGAAAAATAAGATCGCCATTTGCACTACTTAAACCAGCTTGCATAGCGTAATGATGCCCAAAATTTCTACTTAAATTTACAATTCTAATAAATTCATGTTTGCCATAAATTTCTTTAGCCTTCATTAGGCTATCTTCAGGACATCCATCGTTTACAAGAACAATTTCGTATTCCGTAATATTCAATGCATGAATTGCCTCTTCAATCTCTAAAACAAATCTATCTAAAAAAGAAGAAGATTTATACATCATTGTAACTACACTAAGCTTCATAATTCAATTTTATTAGTAGATTGATAAATCATATACCCAGATCTTTGCGCACTCTCTATCACGGTTTTAGACGGCTCATCATTGGATAATTTTCTTTCAATAATATTTTGATTTTCCGGATAACCTTTAATAAGGTTATAGGATTCTAAATTATAAGCAAAATGAATTCCGGCGTGGTGCTTTTTCTCAGCAAAAGTATTGTGATTAGGATCATAATCACCCATTGCAATATCTATTACGGCTTTTAAATAATCGAAACCAGTTGAGAGTTCAACCAAATGAGAACCGATAAAATCACCACCCATTCTTGCGCCGACTTCAATAATTCGGATTTCACCAGTACTATTTATTAACAATTCTGTGTGACTAGCACCTACAGTAATTTCAAGATTTGAAAGTGCTTCTTGAACAACATTTTCAATTTTTGCAATACTAATTTCTGAAAGATGAGCGGGTTGATGATGACCTGTTTCAACAAATTGTGGTGAACCGGTAGTTTCTTTTTCGGTGATGGCAAGAATTTTATGCTCTCCATTAAAAGAAATGGATTCTACACTATATTCTTTTCCCTCAAAAAATGACTCAAAAATCACACTTCCATCAAGAGAATATTCTGTTGCTTTTTTAAAGTAGTAATCTAATTCTTTAGGATCGTTAATTTTAACGACACCTTTACTTCCCGATCTATTTGTAGGTTTTACAATAATAGGAAAATCTAACTTCAAAGCATCTTTAAAATTATTTGTAAATTGTGGACAATATTGCGAATTTAACATTTTTCGCATTTCATGTTTATTCGTTGAAATAAGTGCCGAATATTCTGTATTTCCAACTAAATTTAATTCACTAGCTATATATGCTATGGTTGGTACAACAATATCTGACGCAATTGACACAATCCCATTTATTTTCAAATCTCGACAATGAATAAGAATATTCTCTTTATCAAGCACTGAAATAGGATAAAAATAATCCACAAGAGGTTTGCAAACTGCACCATCGTCCCAGGCAAAACAATGAATTTCTAAATTCATATTTTTGGCTTTTTCAACTAAAGGTAATTGAAGATAACTAGCCCCTATTATAGCAATTTTTCTTTTCATTTACAAAGACTCAATATTCTTTATGTGTGGTGCATACACTTGATTTTTCCAAATAACATAACCCGCACCATACCAAGGTTTTTCTCCTTGTATTTTATTAAAATTCAATTCCCATCCTTGAGGTGAATCAATTTTCTTTACAAATAATATTTCAATCATAAAATGGATTGAATTGATTCCAGATTTTCCTCATAATATGAATATAATTTTTCCAAATATAATATTAAAACTCCTATTACAGGTTATATGTGAACCATAATAATAAATCACTTTTATTGATTATTTGTAAGGAAAGTAATTTTCTTAAGTCAAAACAATTAATACCAGACAAAATTAACTACAAAGCAATAAAATTATGTTAGCAATTGAAAGTATAATAAATTATTATCAAGAAGAAAAAAACACCAATGCACCAGAAGGTTTTTGCCCAAACTGTTGGGGACATCAAAAATATGAAGGTGAATTTTTAGAAGCCGTAGAACACGAAAATATCGATCTTAAAAATCTTGGAGAAAAGAAAGGATGGATTCAAGCCTATGTAAGCTCTAAACTTGATGGTATTAGACTAAAGAAATCCAAAAATGGAGTTACCTGTAATTCCTGTTCTACTGAGTATACCAAATAACAATCTTTACCCCCAATATATTTTATCAACAAAAAAGCAGAAGGAATTCCCTCTGCTTTTTTTATGCAGTATACTGTCCCGTCCTAAAATAACGTTACAACAAGAAACGTTATCGATGAAAAAACCAGA
>JBMYWP010000036.1:0-37585 GCA_049607525.1 Flavobacteriales bacterium | reverse complement strand
CGCCTTTAGGCGAAACCCAAACCTATCGGTCTTTAGCCGATAGTAGTTTAGTTCATACAACACTAGACTATTGTTAATGTATTTTGAAAGTACGATCTCTGTTTCTCTTTCTTTAATAATGAAATACCCTTGCTTTCTGCCATATTTATCGAATTGACCAATTGTATCATTATTATGGACAATATAACGAACTGGAAATGTCTTGAATTTTTCTTTAGAGATGGGAAGAGATTTATTATTAATCTTAATATGCTGAATTGTATCAACATTTAGTTCAACCTTCATATCATAGGTACAGTAACATTCTTCAGGAGTTGACCAACGTACAATGGTATCAGTATTGTTTAAAACAAGTCTTTGTTGTTCAATTTCCAAGGTCTTTATATTTAATGTATCGTTCTTAAAAAACATTTTTGGGTAAAACTGTAGACCACAATCATTCGAAAACATAAATTCCAATATCCAAAAATGATTTTGTTTTTTTACATATTTGATATGTTCCTTATAAACCTTTCCTTCCGAAGATTCATTATCAATACAGAATGAATAATATTGTCTTGGAGTTATGGTTTGGCTTAATACGTAATTAGTGGATTTTGAATTTAAAGTAATAAAAATTAAAATAACAATTAAGTTGAAATGTTTTTGCATAGGGTGAGTTATTTTCGATTTCTAAGATTATTGATTGAAGGGCTCGAATTCATATTTCATAATCTTTTCTTTTCCACTAATTTCAGCATGTAGCGCGTCGTTATTTTTCCAATATTTAAGTTTTGTTGGAAAATCGTGTTCAGGATTTTCAACAACGAAATATTTTTCACCAAAATCAGTCATTTTAAATGCTATAGGTTTTGGATTACCAGGCGTTTTAGCGGTATAAACCCAATTAGAATCTATTTTTATTAGAGATAAATACTCTTGCCAAATCGTATCTTGATTTTTTATGATATATCCGTGTCCCGATAAATGATTATTTTCTAATGCGATCCATTTTTCAAATGTAATCGTGTTTGTACCTTTATCTGCTTTTTCCCAATGGCCCAATAACCAATCCAATTCAACTTTCTGTTTCGGCGAAATGATATTAATATCTTTTTTGTTAGAATTACAAGAAAGAAGTAATGCCAAAACAGCGAAAATTAAAAATTGGAAAATAGTTTTAGCATTCATGACGGTTAATTTTACTTTTTATTTCTTTTTTTCTTAAAATTGATGAAAAGATACACCATTATAGCAACAATCAATAAAGGCCATATAGAAATTAAAAAGAATAAAAATGCTTTTAGAATATACCAGCCGTTATTAAAAGCGTTTAAGATTTCATTTGGTTTTTCGGCTCTAATTATTTTCACTTGTTTTTCTTCAAGAAGTATACTTAAGTCAGAGTATTCAATTCTATTTTTTAGTTTGATATGCTTTCCTTCTAATCGTTCAATCTTATATCTCAAATCTTGAATTTCAGATTCAATATCGAGCATATCTTTAATCTTATTACTTTGTTTTAGTAAATTCAGATACCTATTTTCAAGCGTTTTTAAGGTTCTTAATCGTGCTTCGTTGTCAAAAAAAGAATTTGTAACGTCTTCAATATTTATTTCTTTTCTAATAATAGAATCTTTACCAAGAGCCAAATTATTTATAAACTTATCAAACTGTTTTGAAGGAATTCGCACTTGTAAACGAATGGAATTTCCGTATTGATTTTTAAAGTTTTTTTCGCTGGCAATGTAGCCATCTATAGAATTCAGTTTTTTCGAAATCTTTTTATACGTATGGTCAATTTTGGAACATGACAAATGAAGGGCGCCATGTTTTATAAGTTTTAAATTTTTTAAACTTTGGTTTGGACTTGTTTCAATAATATTTTCTGTATTGCCATTACTCAATACCTCATCATCATCAGTATTTTCAATACTCAAACCAGATGCGTGATTTTCTTTGGCATGGTTTAATGGATTTTCGAAGTTATTACAAGAATACAACCCGAAAGTAAGACTAAATATTATAATTACAATAGTTCTCATAATTCACATTTTTTAATTTGTTTAAAATTAGAAGGTTTATGTAATAAATAACTTTAATAACTCCTATTTTTTGTTAAAAAATGACAAGTGTTATTCTTTCAACCTAAATCGTATAGGAATAGTAAATTTTAATGGAACAGATTTTCCATTTAATTTTGCTGGAGTTTTATACTTAGGTAGAGTCTTTATTAATCGAATGGCTTCTTGATCCAACAATGGATGTCGGCCCCGAACAACCTCTGGATTTTGAATATAACCCAATGTATCTATCGTAAATGTAACGTAAACCTTTCCTTGAATGGAGTCCTTTTTGGCTTGCTCTGGGTAAATGAAATTTTGTCTAATTATTTTATACAAAGAATCTAAACCTCCAGGAAATTCGGGTTGACTTTCTATTATCGCTCCAGAAACAAATGAATCATCATCATCATCAAAGTCTGCATTATTTATGTTTTCAAACTCTTGGTCGGTGGTAAAATCATCTTTTCTAAACGATTTATCTATTTCCACTTTGTCCTCAATATCATTCAAATTTGTATTAGAAGATTGGGTACAACTAGCCATAGAAAGGGTTAGTAAAGATAAAGCCAAAGCCGATTTTGGGAATTGGAAGAATGAATTTGTTTTATTTTCTACCAAAACAATTTCAGGAAGGACATTTTCTAAATGCCAATCCATTTGGGTTTTGGTGAATCGTCCACAATTTCCCTGCATTGTTTCAATCTTGGTATTCAATTCAATTTTGGATAATTGACTATAATCAGTTACAGAAGATTGGCAGGATTCACAGAATTTTCCACCATTCATGCTTTTCATGTCTTTCCAAGATTTTTGACAGGGTTTTTCGATTATAATTTTCATTTGTACGTCATTTACTTATAAGACGTAAAATCATTTATTTTATTGTGAATAAAGATTATTGTGTCTATAAATTAGAATCATTTGTGCCAGTCTTTTACTTCTAAAATTGATATTAGGATTTTGATTCTAATATTAACATCCGTGAAATATTTAAATCAAACTTTAAAATATATACAAGACTTGAGTTTATTTGGCAGATTTTTGGGCATTATGGGAAAACTAAAACGCCAAACAATCTTGAAAACCTTGAAATTCGTATCATTATTAATGATTCTTCAATCGTGTTCTCTTTCCGATTTAAGAACTCAAGAAATCAAACTTAATAACAATTACGAAGAGTCGAAAGCAAAGGCAGTTTCTATTTTGGAAGCACTTGTGAAAAAGCAAGGATATACAATTTTAGATTCCAATTCGACCTATGAGATAACCGCAAAAGACCACTGGAAAGGGGTTATGGGGAAACTAGCCAACGGTTGGACCTGGAATAATGATGCTTTTAAAATGTATTTCACAACACAAAATTTCAATGGACAAGTTGAGGTTTTGGAAGGAGAAAAACAAGGTTTTATGGCGGGAATTCAAGACTGGAATTATTACGAAAAAGAGAATGGCGTTTTAAAAATTTCTAAACCCAAACATAAAGGTATTCCATTCATGTTGGCTGCATTTCATTATTTTTTTGAATTAGGTCCGCGCCTTTTCGAGGCTCCTTTTATTCGCTATATGAAGGAAGATGTTCTTTTCGATCAAAAAGTCGATAAAATATTCGTGAGTTGGGGGAATGAAAAATCTGAAAAATACGACCAATATGTTTTATGGATAAACCAAACTTCGGGACTGATTGATGCCGTGACTTATACGGTAAGGGAAAAGTACATGATTTCTCCAAATAATGTTGTTGCAACCATTCGTTTTACCGATTATCAAGAGGTTGATGGTGTTTTTATTCCTTTTAAACAAACCATTCAAATGAATCAGCCTCAGCAAAATTTAGAGCAATATATCCACCAATTGACCATTCAAGAATTTAAATGGAATTCCTTTCCGGCATCCAAACTAAAACCATTTCCAAATTTAACTCCAAAATTGAAAAAGTGATCTTTGATAGTCTTTGTTAAGTCGCAATTGTTAAAAGTATTATATGCTTAACCTCATGATTACCTATATAAAAAAAAACACAATGTTAACTGTCTTTTTTGGCAACATAGAGTTTGATTTTCGTTAAGAATTTTTGAAACCTTGGAGAAAATTTAGAAAATCAAACTCGGTTTTTGGTCACAGACCAAAAAATGTCTTCAAAAAAGTGCCTTTTTCAAATCACAATGATTATTAATCATTTCTCTTTTCGTTTCTTTTGGGCAAGCAAAAGACCCGAGGCGGGCAGCCGAACACATGAATACCAAAACGCAAACAACAATGAATAAATGAAAAACCAAGTGTTAACGCCGAAGTATAGAATAACATTTTAAATAGGTACTCTTACGGATAATCAGTAAAGTATGATTTGCAGTTCTTGTCTAAATAGTTTGTGAATAATTAATTGACTTTTCTATATTCGGAAGGTGATAAACCTGTACTTTTTTTAAAAATCTTACTAAAATGTTGAGGATATTCAAAACCTAATTCATAGGCTACTTCGCTAACAGACGATTTTGAGTTTAAGAGGATGGTTTTGGCTTTATCTATCAAGAAAAAGTTGATGTGATCTTTGGCTGTTTTTCCAGTTTCTAATTTTAATAAATCACTTAAATAACCCGCTGAAAGATTAATGTTTTTTGCCAAATAAGCTACTGTTGGCAAACCTAGGTGGTCTTTAGATTGGGACTCGAAATATTCAGATAATAGGGTTTCTACTTTTGAAAGAATATCGATGTTTTCTGCACTACGAGTATTAAATTGCCTTTCGTAAAAGCGGTTGCAAAAGTTGAATAAAAATTCCAATCCAGATACCACAACGTTTTTACTATGTCGGTCTATGCGCTCTTTTATTTCTTCATCAATAATTCGAATACAATCGTTTAAGGTGTCTTGTTCTTGTTGTGATAGGTGAAGAGCTTCATGCACGCCATAATAGAAAAAAATGTACGTTTTTATTTTAGAACCTAAGGCGGAGTTTCGAATTAATTCAGGATGAATATTCAACATCCAACCATTGATTTTTTGTCCAGGTTTGGATGATATAGAAAACACCTGCTCTGGAGCCATAAAACTCAAAACACCTTCTTGAAAATCATAGGTATTCCTTCCATAATCTAAACCACAACTATGATCTTTTAAAATAACGCAATACATGGCGCTGGTGAATTTTATATCTATCCATTGCTCTTGAACATCATAACAAGACATATCTATAATGCTAATAAGCGGATTTTTAGGTTTTTCTAAACCAAGTGCCTCATGAATTTGACTGATCGATTCTATATGTATGTTCATCATTGGGATTTTTATAAAGATAATAAAGAAATACCTGAGAATAAAACGTAGTCAGAAAGATAGTCTCAAGTATTTCTTTACAGTGATTTTTTGTTTTAATATAAATAAAAATGTGCTAAGCCTTATTGTTTTGGAGGTCCATCTAGCATTAAACGATCATAAGCTTTGTCTCCATATTTCTTTCGGAAATTAATCAATTGCTCGGCCATAACTCCTTTTACGTAACGCGTTTCAGGTTCTTTGGTTTTAATAATTTCACTAATTAATTCGGCTATTTCTTTTGGTTCACTCATTTTTGGAAGGTTTTTATTTCCTTCAGACAAGCGCATATACATATGCTGATAATTGGAATTTGGTGCATATTTCTTAACCGATTCCATCATAACATTGTAAAAATTGGTGTTAATTAACCCAGGTTCAACAATAACAACGTTTATGTCAAATTCCTGAACTTCTAGACGCAAACAATCGCTCCAACCTTCTACGGCATGTTTTGTGGCGTGATACCATGCGCCTAAACCTGTATAAATTTTACCACCCATAGATGAAATATTGATTATCTCTCCACTTTTAGCCTTTCTCATAAAAGGTAAAACTTCTTGAGTGACATTGGCCATTCCAAAAAGGTTGACGTCAAATTGTTTTTTTGCATCTTTTAAGGTAATTTCCTCCACGGCACCATACAATCCGTAACCAGCATTGTTAATTAATACATCAATTTTTCCATGTTTTTTGATGATTTTTTTAACACCTCTTTTCACTTGACCTTTTTTGGTCACATCCATTTTTAGAGCATGACCACCAATAGCATTAAGATATTGATTTTTTTTATGTTGAATGTCGCCACCATAAACCGTATGACCTTCTTTAATTAACTTTTCGGCAAAGGCTTTTCCCATACCAGATGCCGTTCCTGTAATAAGAATGACCTTTTTACTTTGCGCTAAGCTTAATTGCATTCCAAAAAGGAATACAATTAAGATATAAATTATACTTTTCATAATCTGTTTTATAAATTGTGAATGATGGCAAAACCACCAGAAATTTGTGTTTGAGATCCGCCTTCTAATATAGGACCATCAACCAGGTCTCCAATAAGGAAATTCATACCTAATTGTCCTGATAGAATCCATTTTTTATTTAAAAAATAAGCCGAGTTGAAAGCAAATCCGATGTCTTTTATTCCACCATCTACAGCATAGTAAGATAAAGTACTTCGATCAATGTTTTCTGGGTTTACTCCAAAATATGTATTCATAAATTGAGAAGTTCCAAAGTTCGAATTGATTGATATTCTCGATAAGGTTTTCTGCTTTCGGATAGAATAACCAAGTTCTAAACGTCCTAATCCGCCATTACTAACACCGCTTAAATCGTGTTTGTATTCTGCTTTGATATCAAATGTTTTGGCAAATCTATAGAGCACAAAACCACCACCCATGGTCGAAAAATCAATGTTTTTCATGTCAGAAACTTGTCTATCATCCAGATCCGAATTACGACCTGGTCTAAAACTGAGTTTCAAGCCGTATTCCCATGTTCGGTTTTTTGAAAAATTGGATTCCAAATCAAGTCCAATTAAGCGAACGTATTGACCTGTTTTCCAATTGGCCGAAAACATCGGAAAAGGCAAAACACGATAATCTGAAGCGCCTTCGTATTGAGGAATGACTCCAAAACCTAAACCGACCGAATAATTTACTTTTTTTGGAGGAGGCGGTGTACTATCTTGACTATACATCGTGTTAGAAATTAACCCTACAACAATACAAATGGCTGTTTTGAATAAAATCTTCATTATAGTGGGTTTTGATCAAAACGGTACAATCTTAAAGATAATAAGCCTGTTGTGGCATCACTGGTACCTACACCAATAATGTATTTATCGTTTAAATAGTTAAAGTCGCTATGACCTGATTTTAATTCTATGGTTTCGAAAAGATTAGAAATACCTGGTGTAGTGGTTGCAACAGAAATTCCGTTAACCTTTAATGAAATGACAGCTCCATTGGTAGTTTCAATTTTACCTCTTACATTTAGCGTTAAACTACCATCGGGATTAACAACTACATAATCTACACCACTAATATCTCCATTAATTTCGCCTTGAGTTGTACCTGCAAAATCGATATCCATACGCAAACCTTCGGCAGGAATAGGGTAGGCTCCTGTAAAAACATCGGTAGGGTTAGCACCAAATCCTTCAATTCCGGTTGTATTTACAGAGGCTTCATACACCAAAGTTGCATCAGGATTGGTTTGTATATTGTCCCAAGTGAAAGGGAAATTGTAATAATCGGGTAAAGTTTCTTCGGCATAAGGATTGTTACCATTAAATGGATCGTTTTCGAAAGCGTAATATTTAACCGAAATCTGATTTGTAGCCAAATCAATATCTCCAACAGGAATAATAAATAAATCATTCACAAAGGCATAGTCCGGATGATTGGTTGATAAATATCCTGTTTCTTGAATGTTTGATGTTAAAGGTCCGGTTTGAAAAGATTCTCCTTTATATCGAAAAGCAATTTTTACACCATCGTGAGTGGTAATGGTTCCAAAAACATCAATGGCTACATTTCCGTTTTGTTGAGTTGGGAATTTAGAATAATCGTAACCTATTAATTCACCAGAAATTTCACCAGTTATTGGTCCGTTGAATTGGAAATCAACACGTTTACCAGGTGTGGGATCTGCAAATGGAATGTTAAAGGTTTCTATAGGTTGAAGGTTTGCCACAGTTTCGTATAATAATCTGGCATTTGGATTAGAATCCAGGTTTTCGAAAATATTGGTTTCTACAGCATTGTTATCATCGTCATCATCATTGTTACAGGCTATTATGGACGTTGCGGTTAGGATTAATAATCCCCATTTTTTTAAACTCATCATCATTTTTTTGTTAGTTAAATCGTTTTTCTACTTCTGCTTTTAATTCTTTATTAAAGGTTTGATAGCCTTCTAAAACACCATTTGCCAATCCGATGGCTGGTAGGTTGGCATTATTTCCTTTAAATTCTTCGGTCTGAATGAATAATGTTTGACTTTCACAGTATTCCACTTTATACAAGTGGTTATCTACAATACCTGGGAGGGTTACAATCTCATCTGACCAACCATAATATTCCTGTTCCGAATAAATTAGGGCATGCGGGTAATGAAAAAGTTCCCCGTTTGGCAATGGAAAAATCGCATTGATTTGTCCGTCTTGTTCAATATCACCTTCTAAACCTTGAAAAGTTGTACTCCAGTTGGGCATGGTTTCAAAATCTGTTAACACTTCCCAAACTTGATTTGGCGTGGCATCAATAATAATTGAAGTATATACATGAGCTTCATCTGTACTGATGGTCACAATTTCTCCAGTTTCTGTAGGTTGAGGACAAGGTGTGTAGTCGTCTTCATTTTCTGTGTTACAAGACATCATAAAACCATGCAATCCAAGAATGAGGACAATTGGTTTTACAAGTTTTGAGATTGGTAGTTTAATCATATTTTGTTTTAATGTGAACAATAGGAGTGCGAGTTTGCAATTAGAGTTTAAATTGACTTTTCATATTTTGAATAAAGTCATCTTCATTCGTAGATTTTCTGGCATCTAGTATTTGGTGAGCATCTTCACCAGCGCGATATCTCATGGTAGTTGAATGGTCGTTTGCTGCCTGATAAATCACTTTTGCGACCGTTGAAGCTGGCGATGCTGCAGAACCAAATTCAGCAAATCCATTCATAACTTTTCCGATTAAATCTTGGTATTCTGTTAATTCAGTATTATTTTGAAAATCAAATGATCGGGTTGCAAAATCAGTCGAAATCATTCCAGGTTCTACAATTTTAACCTGTCCACCAAAAGCTTCAACTTCAAAAGACAAAGCTTCAGAAATACCTTCTACGGCGTGTTTTGTTCCATGATAAAGGGCACCTAGTGGAAAGGTCATTTTTCCACCAATTGATGAAATATTGATGATTTTACCAGTTTTATGTTTTCTAAAATGAGGTAAAATAGCGCGAGATACATCGAGCAGCCCAATAACATTTGTGTTGAATTGTCTGATCATATTTTCTCTTGGAAACGCCTCTAAAGGACCATAAGCCCCATATCCAGCATTGTTCAATAAAACATCTATAGAACCAAACGTATTTATTCCTTCTGAAATGGCATGTTCAATACTTTCCAGATTTAAAACGTCTAATTTTGAAACCAAAACTCCATCAAGCGAATTTAATTCAGTTTCGTTTTCGGGATGTCTCATGGTTGCAACCACATTCCAACCTTCATTGTGGAAATATTGAGCCGTTGCTTTACCTATTCCACTGCTAGCTCCTGTTATTAAAATTGTCTTTTTCATTTGTTTATCCGTTTATTAGGGCAAATGTCAGTACAATGAACTGGAGCTAAGTATATATTTTGAGGGAGGATGTATACATTTTCAAGTTTTTTAAAATGATGTTAGGAAAGGTCAATTTTGAATGCGATAGATTTGTTGAATTAATAAGACGAATAGAAAACAGAGGGTAGGAGTTTGATTTGAATTTTATAATCTATATCAATCAAATTATTCAAAGGACTTTACACAGAAATAGACCCACAAATCATTTATCTATTTTCTACCATTTTCGGTAGTTTTTACACCTAAACGTTAAAGTAATAAATCTATAATATTGCCTTTTTAGTCAATTATTAACTTTAATTATTTATGATGAACAATTTGAATAAATTGCTTCTTACTTTGTGTGTTTCGACTGCTTTTTCGAACATTTCTATTTCTCAAACTACAGGTTCTTTTAATAAGAATTTAACCGTTGATGGCGTTTCAAGGTCTGTAGAGTATGCCGTACCAAACACCTACAATGCCAATGAGAAATATGGTTTATTAGTTGCTCTGCCAGGTTGTGGAAATACCAGTAAATCGGCTGAATTTAGAGATCAATTGGATTTTATGAATGCCGATTTTAAAACCATTGTTGTAGCGCCTCATGGAATCTCCTCTCTATATTACAAAATGGATGATGCCGATAGTACCATTATTTCAAAAAGTATTCAAGATGCACTTTCCACTTATAATATCGACGAAAGTCATGTGTTTTTAACGGGGTTTTCGTGTAATGGTTATGTGGCAACAAAATATGGAACGTATTCAACCATTTATCCATTTGCAGGAGTAATTCCTTATAATGCTGGGATTAGTATGGATGAAATAAATGCTGGCGATTTTAATTTGGAAACAGATGTCCCAACTTGTATTTGTATAGGCGATCAAGATCCTAATTTGGAAACCAATAAAACCATTGCTGATTCAATTTTGCATTACGGGGGAAATGTTTTTTTGAATGAAATGCCGGGAGTGGGTCACACAACTGGAAATGCTTCGTTTAAAAACGAAGTGAGCGAATGTATGCAGTGGTTGAAAAATATTTTACCACCTTTGTCTGTAAATGAAGAAATAGAACATTCTGAACTTGTGTCATGGAATAATAGCCATGGAAAATCTCTTTCGTTTGATTTAGCTTCAAATCCAAAAAATGCTAAATTAATTGTATATGATGTTACAGGAAAACAAATCTACTCCACAAATATTACAAAAACCCAAAACCGAATAGATCTAAGTTCTTTTCCAGAAGGTATTGTATTTGCTTCAATAAAACTGAGTAAACACAATAAACCAATAACCCAAGCTTTTGTTATTGAGTAATTACTTAAAAGGTTAGAATTTTCTAAAATTCTAACCTTTTTTTTAGTTAAAAAAATGCCAAATTAATTAACGTTTTGTACGGAACTTTGTATAAAAAAACAAAGTCTCAAGCTAAAGCCATTACAAGAAAAAAGTAGACCAAGGCTATAGGTATGTTGGTTAATAATGTAAACAGGGAAGTCCAATGTTCACTTGTATTTTCTTTTTGTGAATATTTATAAAAAATTAAAACCAAGGTGAATAAAAATACTAATAGATTTATAAGAGTGGCAATGAAAACATAACCATAACCAAATAGGAAAATCTCACTTGAATGAAAACAAAGAAAAATGATCAAAATCAAGGTGCCGAGAATGAATGATATTGCTGCTGTAGATCGAATGAAATTATCCATTTTGTTTTCGTTATTATTGAAGAAACTCAATAGGCTTTTGTTTTTATTTTGCATCATCAATTTCATTTTTGTTTAATTGTTTGTAACAGTTATAGTCTGCATAGTTCCAAGACAACCAATGTTGATTTTCCCACTTTTGAACAAATTTATTTGTATTGGTTTGTATTAAGGATAATTGAACCTGATTATCTGATGAATAGCGCTTTTTAAAAGCTTCAGTTTCGAATAAATAAAGGGTTTTGTCAGATAATCCACTTAAATAATACAGTTCAATATTGGTTTTATTATGCGTATAAATATTGTATTTGGCAATAATAATGTCCCAATTAAACAGGGTTAGTGCATTAAAAAGTAAAAATGTTGTTAAAATATTAACTCGCCACAAATATGCCGATGTTTTTAACCGATTTACCTTTATTAATACTGTGATTAAACCAATAATTACAGCAATTAAAAAGGTTGTGAGGCCTATCCTTTTTTGGGTGAGACCAAAATTGTCTATATAGTGAAAACAGCGAATAGCAACCGAAAAAGTTAGTATTGTATTGAGCCCGATCCAAATATTTGTTTGTTTTATGAGAGGTTGATTGTTTTTTAGGAAATTCAAATTGCCCTTAAAGTAGAATAAAACCAACCCCATGGAAATGAGAATTGAAAAAATGAGGATGTATGTTCCTTGATGAACATAATGGCTTAAATTCTGACCAGAATATTCGAAATTAAACCACCCATTATAGATTTCGAAGGCTAGAAGAGTTGCGATTAAAAGATTCAAGGTAAAGAATAAAAAGAGCGTAGATTTATACTGATTTTTCAATTTAATTGGATTCAAAGGTCCATTTATTTTTCTACGAATTCGAATGAGTTGCTCATTGCTCTTGCGATCAATTTCTTCAAGTTCATGATGTTTTACTCGAAATAAAATAGGGGTACAAATAACAAGTCCTAAGAGAAACAATGGGAAGTAAGTCCAGTTCAATAAACTAAATAAGTCAGTGAAACCTTCCCAAATTTTAGAAACAAAAACATCAAATTCTGGATTGGATAAACGATATAACCCTTGGAAAATCAATAATATTAGTGTTGGAATGATATACAGCTTAAAATTGATCTTCTTAAATACATTGGATTTTGATTTCGGTTTATCTTTTATTGTTGTAAAAAGTGTTTTTGGGAATTCGAAGATAGAAAGAAGTCCTATGCCTAATCCAATAATTATTTTTTTGAGTTTGGAGTAGTTAAGTATTCCTATGCATGCAATCCAGTTTAGAATATGAATAAAAATGGCTATTAAGCTGTGATGAAAGATGATAGCAATTAAGGAAATCCAAACCGAACCAAAAATGACTTTATTTAATTTTCCATCGAGTTTTATTTCTTTATGATAAAAAAGAACACCAAAAATGACGGCCTCAAAAATCACAAGATTTAATCCAATTTGCTGATGATGAAAAATTTGGCTAAACAGTAAGGCCAAAAGTAAAAGAGTTAGATGTTTCATAAGTTTTTTCTTTTAAAGTCAATTTTAGTATTGATTTAGATACAAGCAAAGCGCTTTGAAAAACAAAGTGTGTGTCGAAAAAAAATATAGTATGCATGTACCAATCTTTTTTTTAGGTATAGATGAATTAAAAAGAACTTTGAAAAACAAAGTAAGTGTAAGTTTTTTTATTTACAAAATTATGAACTGAAAAAAGTGTTAAATAATATTTCATAAAATGAAAAGGGTGGAGGTGTGGAAGATCATCTAAAATTTTGCAATAGAATATTTTGTTTTTTTGAGTGGACTACTGAACTATTATTTATTGTTCTTCATTCGTCTGTTAAATTCCTTTTCATCGAAGGTTTTAGATAAGTGAAAATGTATTTTAGAGAGTTTATGTTCCTTTATTAAACCTTTGAGTAAATTGTATAGCAGTTTAGGAAATTTACGTTCATTTTCTACATGAAATATTCGTCTTTTACCATTATTTTGAATGATTGTCATAATTAAAGTATTGACATCTTCAAAACTTAGAATATGGCCACTTTGGGTTGTTCTTCTTATTATTCCAATATGAACCCAGCACATTTGTATGTCATCAAATTTAAAAACCTCATTGCCTAATTCAATTTTGGTTGGACTAATGCTAGCTTTTGCAATCACTTTATCTCGAAATAACAGATGTTTCGTAATTAATATTGTAGGAATTAAAATGTTAATCACATAAATACCAAGAATAATATAATCATCATCAATACCAAACTTAATTGCTAAAGAAGATACGACCATAACAATAAGAACGGTCAGGAATTTCAAAAGTTTTTGATAGTTTTTATCTAAAGGTTTTAAAACGTTAAAATGAATTCTTGTGATTGGTTTGGCCATTATTGGTTTTTTTCATTTTTCTAATATATTTAAAAGTATACTTATTTAAAACTATTTTTTTAAGAATGGATCATATTTTTTGATAGATTAAGACTTATTAATGCTTGTTAAGTTTGTGGATTGTAATAAATAATAATTTTTACGTTGTTTTACTAAGTTGAAAATTTTAGAATAATGAAAAGAAGACAGTTTATAAAAAATACGGTATATACCAGTTTAGGGTTCGGATTGCTTTCGGGGATGTATGCTTGGAAAGTTGAACCGTTTTGGTTAGAGTTTGTAAAAGTAAAAATGAATATTCCAAATTTACCTGAAAATCTAATTGGCAAAACCCTAATTCAAATAAGCGATATTCATATTGGAAATCGGGTGGACGAAGATTATTTAATTGATGCTTTTAAGAAAGCTCAAGAATTAAATCCGGATATTGTAGTATATACTGGAGATTTTGTGAGTTATGAAAATGAAGATCAAATAGATCAGTTAAATGAGGTCTTTAAACATGTTGTTAAAGGGAAACTTGGAACCGTTGGTGTTTTAGGAAATCATGATTACGGTGACAATTGGGCCCATCAGGATGTGGCAAATGCCATCACAAGTTGTTTAGAAAATTCAGGCGTAGAAATATTAAGTAATAAAAGTAAGAACATAAATGGTTTAACCATTACAGGACTCGATGATTTTTGGGGTCTAAATTTTAATCCAAAACCTGTTTTACAAAGCATTAATACATCTAAGGCAAATCTTGTGCTTTGTCATAATCCAGATGTTTGCGATTTGGATGTTTGGAATGGGTTCAATAGTTGGATTTTATCTGGACATACACACGGCGGTCAATGTAAACCTCCGTTTTTAAAGCCACCAATATTACCCGTGCAAAACAACAAATATTCTTCTGGAAAAATTGAATTAAGTTCAAATAGAACATTGTATATAAACCGGGCTTTGGGACATTTGTTCCAAGTGAGGTTCAATGTTAGGCCAGAAATCACGGTGTTTACATTAGAAAAGGCATAATTTAAAAATATGATATCGAGTTAATCAATACCCGCATTATATGCTTTTATTTACAGCGTGTTTGTGAAAAATTAACATGTTGCATCATGTTCGGTTGATTCTATTTTTCTATTGTCCTCTATTATATTACCAAACTAAATCATTTCATATTTATTACATTTATAAAAATGACTTTTAGTCTGTGTTCGTGAATATATCATGAATAATTTCTGTATGTTTTGAATAGGGTAGTGGAGTAACTTTTCGAAATCTATTTTGTAAAAAGGTAGTGCTTGTTGCCCTCTGTGATAGGCTTTTTTAAACATTTTTACATATTCCGGGAATAGAACGATGCCAATGATTAACGATAAAAAGAGATAAATACTTTTTTTTCCATTCCCAAATAAAAAAAACTGAAGAGCAATTTCTTCTTCTTTTGAAGTACCATAGTTGCCTAAAATGTGAAAAACGTCATGCGATTCATGTTTTGGCATAATTTCGAACTGTTCTTGGCGTAAGAATAGAAAGAGTTTGTAACCAATGCTATTGGGTTTAAATGCTTGAAGTTTATTGATGTTAATGTCCCATTCTTTCTCTTTTTGTTTGAAAAGGCTTGTGTAAATATTTACACTGTACTTATTGAGTACATCACATATTTTGACTCTTAAATTGTAATAGAAAGTGCTTTGAAATACAAAGTTCATAGTTAAAAAAAATTATTTGTTCATATTAAGAAGAGATTCCAGGGCATTCAAATGCGCTGTAAATCCTTCTTTTCCTTTTGAAGTTGCCTTATATGTTGTTTTCGGTTTTTTGCCTACAAATTCTTTAAAAACCAAAATATATCCGTTTTTTTCTAAAGCCGCAATATGGCTTGCTAGGTTACCATCAGTAAGGTTTAATGTTTCTTTCAGGGTTTTAAAATCTGTAAGTTCATTGACCATCAGTACCGACATCACACCAAGCCTTACTCGACTTTCGAAATGTTTGTTTAAACCTTCTATCATAGCCTATTTTCTATCGTATTTAAAATACATAATGCTTCCATAAACAATATGAAGAACACCAAAACCAATAGCCCAAAAAATAAGCCCATAACCTATGAAATATGCATTTAATAAACCTAAAACTAGATTAAAAATACCAAGGTATCGAATATCTGATAATGTATAATGACTAGCATTTAGACAAGCTAAACCATAAAAAATTAAAGTAGCAGGCGCCAACAAACCGTAAAATTCATACTTAATGAGCAACAAGCAAAATATTCCACCAGTTACCAACGGAATAAGAAGGTTAATAAGTAATTTTTTGGATGTTGATGTCCAAACTAAATTGGTGTTTTTTTTCGTTTTTAGATAAGTAAATAAACCACCAACACTTAAAGCAATGAACAAAATGATTAAAGCCAATACAATTAATTCTTGTTTAGAGCCCTCTGTCATATTGTAAATAATATGATCTCCATTTTCATTTTCATAAGAAGAAAAGGACATATTCATTTTGAAAAAGGCAATAACAGAACCTATAAGGGCAACGATACCTGCAGAAACGCCAGAAAGACCACTCAAAGAAATAAACTTTGTGGATTTTTCCATGATGTTTCTAATTTCCGATAAATTTTCTAAGTGTTGATTTGTATTCATAAATAGAACTTTGAATTACAAAGTAACTATAAGTTCTTTAAATAGAAAAGAAAATAAGAAGAAAAAGTGTTAATAATTGAATGGAGGTTAACTTAATTAATAAAAATGGTTTTATTAATATGAATTAATTCATATTATTAGTTTGAATTGAAATTTAAAAGATTGGTAAAAAAAACGTACTTTTAATAAATACTAATTAATTAATGATACCTGTCAAAAATGAAATCAATTTTATTATTATTTGCATTTAGTGTTTTCCACCTTGTATATTCACAAAATCCAGAATATGATTGGGGTCTTCAATTTGGAGGTATTCATGCAAATGTGGGAAAAGCAAATGCTTCAGATAATTCGGGAAATATATACTCAATTGGTTGGTTTAATGGTGTTGCAGATTTTGATCCCGGCCCAGATTCTGTTCATTTTAATTCTAGTGGATCGGCAAATACATTTATACAAAAATTAGATGGAAACAAAAACATACTTTGGGCAAAAGCACTAGAAAGTACATCAAGTAATTACGGCTCGGCAATTGATATTGATGATGAAGGGAATATTGTGTTAACTGGATTCTTTCGCGGAACAATAGATTTAGATCCTGGCGTAAATGTTCAAAATAGAGCATCCTTGGGTCAACTTGATGTATATATTATAAAATTGAATTCAGAAGGCGATTTCCTATGGGGCAAGACTTTTGGTGGACAAGATTATGTAAGAAGTTACGGAGCTACTTTTGATGAAAATGGTAATGTTTTACTTGTTGGGGCTTTTAAAGGTACATGCGATTTTGATCCAAGTAACAATCAATATGAATTAACATCTGCAGGAAATGAGGATATTTTTATACAAAAATTAGATATAAATGGATCGTTTTTATGGGCTAAACACTTTGGAAGTAATGAAATTGATAACGGGCTTTCAATTGCAACAGATGATAATAATAATGTTTTTACTACTGGTTTTTTTGTAAATTCTGTAGACTTTGATCCAGGTATTGGTTCAAATATAATCTCAACTAATGGAAGTTCTAATTCATTTATTCTGAAATTAGATTCAAATGGAGAATTTGTATGGGTTAAACAAATTGAAGGGGCCTCTAGCTGTAAAGGTTATTCTATCCATGTCGACAAAGACGGGAATCTATTATCGACTGGGTTGTTACAAGCAACTGCCGATTTTGATCCAAGTATAGATAATTATGATCTTACATCTTCGGGTAGTCAAGATATTTATATTCAGAAATTAAATAATGATGGGGATTTTTTGTGGGCAAAACAAATTGGTGATTTTTCAAATGATGAGGGATACTCAGTAACCTCCGATTTGGCAGGGAATATTTATGTTACAGGGCATTTTTACGGTACAGTTAATTTTGATTCGGAAGAGAATACTGTTAGTCTAACCGCCAACGGTTCTTTGGATGTATTTATATTAAAATTAAAGTCTGAAGGTCAATTTATTTGGGCAAGAAATGTCGGAGGTCCCAACTCAGATCATTCTAAATCTATAAGTGTAAATAACTATGGCCACATTTTTATTACAGGTTCTTTTTCCGGAAACATTGATTTGGACCCAAATTCAAATGTTGAAAATTTTACATGTTCAGGTGAACTTGCCGTATTTGTTTTGAAATTAATTCAAACAGAGCCAGTAAATACTAATGAAATCAGCGATCCAATTATGGCTTCAGTTTTTCCGAATCCATGTTCTGAATCTATTTCAATTTCGTTAAATCATATTTTTTCAAATGTAGAAATCAGCTTAGTTAATTCTTTAGGAAGGATAGTTCAGAAGAAAAATGTCAATGAAAAAAAAGATATTGAATTACCTCTAAATGCACCGTCAGGGGTATATTGTTTAACTATAAAGACCGAAAAAAAATTATATCGATATAAGTTAATAATTGAATAAGAGTTTCACCCAAGATTTATTTTACAACAAATTTTCACAAATTCATATTAATAATTTTAGAGTTTAGTTTATTCAATTATTAACTTATATTCGGTCTCAGCACCAAGCTTATTAAGAATTTGTTTAATATGTTTTTTGTCGGGATGTAATAAGTAGGAATTCGAACCGATAGAATCTATTTCGAAGATTTGACCAAGTGAATCTATTTGAGAACTATGCACTAAATCTGAAAGATAAATTGAATTTAATTCATTCCATAACACTGTTGTAGTCCAATTGCTCTGTGCCGTTTTTTGATTGATAAACCATTTGTTTTTATATTTTTTTAATGCAAAATTTTCCTGAAAAACAAAAATCGTATCATTTTCTGGTATTTTTAAATTCACAGAATCTGTATGTTTTATAAAAGACACTTGAACATTTTCAAATGTGTTAAAAGCAATAATTACAAGACTATCATCATTAACTTCTCGTCCTAATTCTTTGAAAATTTCTGCTTTTGACGCAGTAAGAGATTCCGTTTTATATAAAACAATTGACTGTTCTGATATTCTTAAAGATTTGTTTTCCGATTTGTTCCCATTTCCTTGTTCAAGATAGTATCCATGCATGCGTTTTGGAATTTTGGAACGTTTCGTTTTATGGCTTGGTTGAGATTCTGTAAACTGAATTGAAACCGTTTCGCAGGATGCAAAAAAGGTGAGCAGAAATAAAATGGCAATGACGTAAAATATTTTCATAATATATATATTAAAGATACAATTCGTTAATTTCTTCATTTCTTGTACCAAATTTAATAGGCGATAAAAGAAATAAAAGGTAAAGAGGTTGAGTTAATAAATCTACATTATTATTAATAAAAGGTTATGTTTTGTAAGTTAAATTGTGTTGAAAGACACTAAAAGAAGATTTTTTTGAATAAAATATTGAAGTTTAATGAGCAGAATATTAGTGTGGTAGTCATTTTTGAAGGGTATTTCTAATAAAATGACTTAATAATCATGAATCTAAAATAATAAAGCTCAATTATCTTATAAATAGTTCTATATTTGCACGATTGAAAAAAACAAGCATGAAGCCAATTAAAAACATTGCCATTATAGCACACGTTGACCACGGTAAAACCACTTTGGTTGATAAAATTTTATACTACTGTTCTCAATTAAAAGGAGAAGGTGGAGATTTAATTCTTGATAATAATGACCTTGAACGTGAAAGAGGAATTACAATTCTTTCTAAAAACGTTTCTGTAGATTATAAAGGAACAAAAATTAATATCATCGATACTCCAGGCCATGCCGATTTTGGAGGAGAAGTTGAGCGTGTATTAAACATGGCTGATGGTGTTTTATTATTGGTAGATGCCTTTGAAGGACCAATGCCTCAAACGCGTTTCGTATTAACTAAAGCTCTAGAATTAGGATTAAAACCTATTGTAGTTGTTAATAAAGTTGATAAAGAAAACTGTCGTCCTGAAGATGTGCACGAAATGGTATTCGACTTAATGTTCCAATTAGGAGCTACAGAAGAACAACTAGATTTCCCATGTGTATATGGTTCTGCTAAGCAGGAATGGATGAGTTATGACCCAGAAGTTAAAACGGATACAATTGTACCATTATTAGATTCTGTTATTGAGCATATCCCATCTCCAAAAATTGAAGAAGGATCTACACAGATGTTAATTACATCTTTAGATTTCTCTAAATATACAGGACGTATTGCTATCGGACGTTTAAAGCGTGGTTCTATTAAAGCAAACGATCAAGTTTCTTTATGTAAGCGTGATGGTTCTATTACTAAAACTCGTGTTAAAGAATTGTTCGTATTCGAAGCTTTAGGACGTAAAAAAGTAGAAGAAGTACAAGCAGGAGATATTTGTGCAATTGTTGGTTTAGATGGATTTGAAATTGGTGATACTGTTGCCGATTTTGAAAACCCAGAGACTCTACCTACAATCAACATAGATGAGCCTACAATGAGTATGTTATTTACTATTAACGATTCTCCATTCTTTGGAAAAGAGGGTAAATTCTTAACATCTCGTCATATTAAAGACCGTTTAGAAAGTGAATTAGAAAGAAACTTAGCTTTAAGAGTAGAGCCAGGAACTTCTGCTGATAAATTTATTGTTTACGGTCGTGGTGTACTTCACTTATCTGTATTGATTGAAACAATGCGTCGTGAAGGATACGAACTTCAAATTGGACAACCACAAGTTTTAATAAAAGAAATTGATGGTAAAAAATGTGAGCCAATTGAAGAATTAACAATCGATATTCCAGAATCTACTTCAGGAAAGGCCATTGAGATGGTAACTCAACGTAAAGGTGAGATGTTATCTATGGAGCCAAAAGGAGATCGTATGTTATTAGAATTCGAAATTCCATCTCGAGGAATTATCGGATTAAGAAACTACCTTTTAACAGCATCTGCTGGAGAAGCTATTATGAACCACCGTTTCAAATTATACGCACCATACAAAGGAGAAATTCCTGGTCGTATGAATGGATCGATGATTTCTATGGAAAAAGGAACTGTTTTCACATACTCGTTAGATAAATTACAAGATAGAGGTAAATTCTTCGTAGGGCCACAAACCGAAATTTACGAAGGACAAGTTATTGGAGAAAATTCAAGAGCTGCCGATATTGCGGTAAACGTTACAAAAGCGAAGCAATTAACGAACATGCGTAAATCTGGTACTGATGAAAAAGCTAAATTAGCTCCACCAATCATCTTTAACTTAGAAGAAGCAATTGAATATATCCAAGCGGATGAATATGTTGAGGTAACTCCAGAAAACATTCGTATTAGAAAAATTCTTTTAACAGAAAACCAAAGAAAAAGAGGGGCGAAATAGTCCAACTTTTATTTTAATATTAAATCCTCATTCAAATGATTTGAATGAGGATTTTTTTTTGCATCAACCAATCCGATTTATGAATAAAAGAAAAACATTATGCAGTTCGCATCAGGTTTTTGTTTAGTTTTGCAAATCAAATTTAATAAGAACACGATTTTTATTTTATCCTGAGGTGGTATGAAAATCTATTGTTCTTTCTATAAACGTACTTATGAGCAATTTTTTTAGTGTAAAAACAGCTAAAAGCGGGAAAAATAAGGTTTCTTTCTCTAAGCAAGGACTCGTTCAATTTCTAAAAGACAATTTAGGCTTTAGATTCGCCAAAATAGGAAAGAAAGGATACTTCTTAAAAGAGGATAGTGAAAATACATTTAAGGTTGTTTCTTTTAGCTCTCTAAAAGAAGATTTCTTAGCCAATATGGAAACAAATGCTGATGTTTTAGGGGAACTTGATTTTTCTGAACTTAAGCAGGCTTTTTTACAAAAAATGCCAATTAAAAACGAAGACTACCTCACAGATTTATTATCAAAAGATTTTAAACTATCAGAGGAGAATTTTCATGAGTTATCGATGAAATATGACGAAGGTTATCAATCGACTGAATTATTGAAAAAAATATCTTCGTTTATGGAAGCAGAAGGTTTTACAATTCTAGAAGAGGAATCTAAGGATTATAGATTTCCAGAATTGTTTTGCTATAAAAAACTGAATGAAACACAATATATTGTGTTACATAGAGAGTTTGCGAACATTTTACCTCGTGAAACTAAGTTCGATTTGTGGACCATGGAAGCAAGAGAAGAATCTTGGTTTTTAAGATTTAAAATGGAATACCCTAGAAAGTCGGAAATAAAATCAAATTTTAATATAGAAGAGGATTTAGAATTTTATAAGGCACAATTTAATTAGAGCTTTTTTCTAAATTATTTAGCTCTTAGATTCTTGAAATCTAACTTCAATTGTGACGTTTTTTATAGAAAAAAATAGAAATATTCGTTTGATTAATTTGGTATTTTAGTTTTTCTTATCATAAACTGTTTAGCTAATATGGAGAAACTAAAACGATTAATTTCTAATCATTCATTAAATTTATTAATCTCTGTCTTATATTTTTATTTTACAATTTATCTTCTTCCTAAATATCTATCAGGATTAAATGGCATAGCAAAGGAAGATGTGAAAATATTGGATACGAGATTTTCATATCATACTAATGATGTTATGTGCCTATTTGAAAAAATAGGTAAGGAGGGGCGACATAATTTGATTTTTTTTTCAAGTGTTATTGATATGATTTATCCATTAATTTATGGGTTGTTTTTCTTTCTGATTCTAAATTTTCTTATTAAACCATTCAGCAATCCGAAAGTAAAACGTTTGTCATTTATTATTGTTTTAATTATGTTATCCGATTATGTTGAAAATTTAGGTATCCTAAGTTTACTTCATGAATATCCCTTAATTTCTCAGGAGTCAGTGTTCCTTATATCATTTATCACCTCTGTTAAATGGTTATTAGTAGGAATCAATATTTTAGTGATTATAGGATTAAGTTTTATAAGATTATTTAATTTTCTCTTTATATTTAGCAAGTAAAATTCACAAGCAGTTGTCAATTATTTTTTCAAATAACAATGCCCTTAAAAAACAAAATTGTTTTTAAGGGCATTATCCTTTTAGGTTAAATATTTTTTCTACAAATAAGAAAGAATTTTATCTTCAACTTCTTTAGAATCCCAAATGTCTTCAATATTAGGGATTTCCTTCATGACTTTATCCATAATAGCAGATTGATTGTTTCCTATCTCTAAGGCTTCGGCATAAGGCGTGTGACTAAATGTTACCATTGAGTATAATGGCACCCATTTGTCAGGATGATTGATAAGAAGTTTTTTCTCAATCTTTTTACGTAGTAAAAATTCTGGATCAGCCGTTTTATCGCGCATTTCAATAAAGTTATACATGGCCAAATCTGCAATGGCATCGGTATTTGGTTTACGCTCTTTTTGGTATTCATCTAAAATGGTATCCCAATCGTTTTTATCTTCAATAGATTCAATAATCTGATGAAGAATAGAGCAGTCTTCAAATCCTGAATTCATTCCTTGTCCATAAAAAGGAACAATGGCGTGAGAAGCATCTCCAATTAAGGCCGTTTTATTACGAACCCATGGGTAACAGCGTATAATACACAATGTAGATGTTGGATTACTGTTGTAAACGTCTACCAAGTTTGGAATAAGCTCTAAAGTATCTGGAAAATACTTTTTGAAGAATGCCAAAACAGAAGCGTCTGAAGTTAGATGGTTAAAAGATTCTTCACCTTCAAAAGGTAAAAATAATGTACATGTGAAACTTCCATCCATATTTGGCAATGCAATAAGCATAAACTCACCTCTTGGCCAAATATGTAATGCATTCTTTTCTAGCTTGTGTGTACCATCGGCATTAGCAGGAATCTCTAATTCCTTATATCCGTGATCGATGTATTCTTGTTCATAATTGAATCTCGACGTTCTTTGCATTCTCAATCTAACTTTAGAGAATGCTCCGTCAGATCCAAATATCAAATCCGATTTAATGGCCTTTTCTTCACCTGTTACTGAGTTTTTGGTTTTTAGAATGGTGTTATCTAAATCAACATCAACACATTTATGGTCAAAAAAGACATTAACATTTTCATTTTGTTCAGCCAAAGTAACCATAGCGTTGTTTAGTCCACCTCTAGAAACCGAATAAATGGCTTGATCATTTATACCATAAAATTGTTCTGTTTTAGAACCATCAACAGCATGCATTACCCTTTTATACATAGGAATGGCATGTTGTTCAATATCCTTCCTTATGCCAACAATGTCTAGAGCTTTCCAACCTCTATCCGAAAGAGCTAAGTTAATTGATCTACCTGAGTATGCCGATTGTTTTCTTGTATCGGTTCTCGATTCGTAAATGTCTACTTTATGTCCTTTTTTTGCTAGTACAAGCGATAGGAGTGAACCAACCAATCCTGCTCCAGCAATTTGAATATGTTTTTTTTCCATGGGATGTATTAATCTAATTTATGAATAGCACTTTCTAAAGCTTTACCAAAGTTGTAAATGTCTTCGAAAGAATTATATAAAGGTACAGGTGCAATACGAATAACATTAGGGTAACGCCAATCGGCAATAACGCCTTCTTCAGTTAATATATCAAAAAAGGCTTTATCGTAACCAATAACAAATAGCGAAAATTGACAACCACGTTCTTTTTCCTCTAATGGAGTAATTGATTGAAAAACACGTTTACCAACATTCTTTTCAACTTCAGCCAAAACAAAGTCCATATATTTTGTTAATGCTTTAGATTTGGTTCTCATATTTTCAAATCCTGCTCGCTCTACTATTTCTAGTGATGTTTTGTATGCTGCCATTGCCAAGACAGGTGCATTACTCAATTGCCATGCTTCTGCAGATTCAATGGGTACAAATCCTTTTTTCATTTCAAATCTATCAGACTTTCGGTATCCCCACCATCCAGAAAAACGGGGTAAATCTGGATTACTATGATGTTTTTCATGAATAAATACAGAAGATATAGAACCAGGACCTGCATTTAAGTATTTATATGAACACCAAGCAGCAAAATCTACACCCCAATCGTGTAATTGTAAGTCTATATTTCCTGCTCCATGAGCTAAATCCCAACCAACAACAATACCCTTAGATTGTGCATGAGCGGTAATGGTTTTCATGTCAAAAACTTGTCCTGTGTAATAATTTACACCACCAATCATCAACAAAGCAATTTCATCAGCATTGTCATCAATTGCTTTTAAAATGTCTTCGGTACGCAATGTAAATTCACCTTCTCTTGCTTTTACTTCAATTATGGTATCTTCAGGATTAAAACCATGAAATTTAACTTGCGACTCTAAACTATATTGATCTGATGGAAATGCATTTTCTTCACAAATTATTTTGTAACGCGTCTTGGTTGGTCTATAAAAAGAGACCATCATTAAATGTAAGTTTGTTGTTAAAGTATTCATAGCAACAACTTCCGTTTCTTTAGCACCAACGAGTTTTGCTAATGAAGACGAGAACAATTCATGATAAGGCATCCAAGGGTTTTTAGCATGAAAATGACCTTCAACTCCAAGATTAGCCCAGTCTTCTAACTCTGTTTGAATGGCTTCACCAGCTTTTTTAGGCATGGCTCCTAAAGAGTTTCCTGTAAAATATATAGATTCTTTCCCTTTGTATTTTGGGATATGAAATTCCGACCTAAAGTCTTTTAAAGGGTCTTTTGCATCCAGTGATTTTGCAAAGTCTAAAGTATATTCCATTATGGTATTTGGCTTTTGTTTTTTTGAAAGTCTAAAAATAAGATATTAATAAAGAAAAATAGGGTGAAGAGAAGAAAATAATTAAAGGAATTTGAATTTGATTGTGCTATTCTTAATTAAAGTATTGGGTGTCTCTGAATGAACAGTGTTGTGATATTATGTTTATTTTCATTGTTATCTTGTATTTATCAAGATTAAGGGTTTTACCTGAATTTTAAAATTTATTATTCCGATTGAATCCTTGCTTGTGTCAGTAAATTAAAAGGTTACGGGGTGTTTTGAAGTTTTTGATATGATTTTTTAATAAAAACTTTTGGTATATCACTTGTGGCGGTAGTAAAATTGTGTTAATTTAATACCGCAAAAACAAATCAAATCTTATTATGAAAAGAAGTCTACTGACTCTTATTCTTAGTGGATGTATTGGAATTTCCCTTGCCCAAACATCAAAAACTAGGACTGAGAAAGATTATCGTAATCATCCGTATTGGATTGATATGATGCAAGATCCCCAAGCCAATTTTTTTGAAACACAAAAGGCATTTTATTCCTATTGGAAAGGACGTAAAATAGAAAAAGGAGCAGGTTACAAACCCTTTAAACGTTGGGAGCATTTTATGGCTCAACAGGTGGATGAAAGGGGAAACAAACCTTCGGCCGCCCAATTACTTAATGAACTTAATACAACTGAAAATCTAAGTTCTACAGAAAACTTTATAACAGGTCAGGTAGGGAATTGGACAGAAATTGGACCCGTTCAATTGCCTAACAACGGAACAGGACAACCAAATGGATTAGGACGAATAAATGCTATTGGTTTTCACCCAACAAATGCCAATGTATTTTATGTAGGAGCACCAGCTGGTGGTTTATGGAAAACAACCGATGCAGGTAGTTCTTGGTCATCTTCTACAGATGGTCTTGCAACATTAGGTGTTTCATCTATTGTTGTAGATCACTCCAATCCAAATACCGTTTATTTTGGGTCGGGAGATAGAGATGCTTCAGATTCGCCAGGTTTAGGAGTGTATAAAAGTACAGATGCGGGTGCAACTTGGACTCAAATGAATTCTGGTATGGGTAACCGTACGGTAGGAGAGCTTCTCATGCACCCTACAAATCATAATATCCTTTTGGCTGCCACAAATGGAGGAGTCTATAGATCTACAAATGGTGGGTCTTCTTGGTCTCAATCTATCGGTGGAAACTTTAAAGATATGAAGTTTCATCCTACAAATCCTTCAATTGTATATGCTACAACAGGTGGAACTCTTTATAAATCTACAAACAACGGAACTTCTTTTTCAACGGCAATGTCGGGTATTCCTTCTGGAAAATCTAGATTAGCTATTGGAGTTTCTCCAGCCTCGCCAAATGTAGTTTATGTATTAGCTGCACAAGGTTCTGTTTATGGTGGATTATTTAAATCGACAAACAGTGGTGCTTCATTTACAACACAATCTACTTCTCCAAACATCATGGACTATTCAACAAATGGTTCAGGAACAAGTGGACAGGCTTGGTATGATATGTGTGTGGCAGTTAGTCCAACAAATGCAAACGAAGTTTATGTTGGTGGAGTTAATATATTTAAATCGACAAATGGAGGTGCATCTTGGACAATTAATGCCCATTGGGTAGGTTCTGGTGGAGCGTCAGCTATTCATGCCGATCAACATATTTTAAGATATTCGCCTGCTGGTAAATTATATGTTGGAAATGACGGTGGAGTTTACCACAAAGGTGTTTCGAACAACAATTGGACAGATATTTCGAGTGGTTTAGCCATTTCTCAATGTTATAAATTAGGTCAATCTCAAACCGATGTAAATCGTGTTATTGTTGGTTATCAAGACAACGGAACAGGTGTTTTTGATAATGGAACATGGCGTACAGAAATTGGTGGAGATGGAATGGAATCTGCGATAGATTATTCGAATTCGGCATATATGTATGGTGAATTGTATTATGGAGCTATTCGTCGTTCTACCAACAACGGATACAGTTTTGGATCTATTGCAGGTAATGGAATAAACGGAATTAATGAATCTGGAGCATGGGTAACACCTTATGTTTTACATTCAACAAATCCGAATGTGATGTTTATTGGTTATCAAGATATCTGGAGATCAACAAATGTTAAGGCTTCTTCTACAAGCAGTGTAAATTGGACAGCAATTTCTAACAATTTAGGAGGTAGTAGTAAATTCAATTTTATAGAGCACAATGAAGCCAACGAGAATATTTTGTATGCGTCGAAAGGTAGTACGTTATACAAATCGGAAAATGTAATGGCTTCTTCAGTAACTTGGAGTACAGTAAGTGTTCCGGGTGGTGGAACAATTTTGAGTATAGAAACAAGTCCATTAAATGAAAATATTGTTTATGTAAGTCGTGGTTCTCGTATTTATAAATCAACTGATAAAGGTTCGAACTGGACAGATATTTCTAGTAATATTTCAAATTCTCAAAATAAAACATCGTTGGTTTTTGCACCAATGAATGAAGGAAGAGGTCTTTATGTTGCTACAGATTATGGTGTTTTCTTTAAACCAGAAAACGAAACGGTTTGGATAGCTTATTCAAATGGATTACCACATTACGCAAAAATTAAAGAAATTGAATTATTTGAAGATCAAAGTGGAAACAATAACCACAAAATTAGAGCTGCATCTTATGGTAGAGGATTATGGACAAGTCCAATTTACAATACCGGAAATAATGTAGGAATTGATCTTGTAAACTCAAATGTTTGTTTAGGAAACTCTATTACGTTAACAGGAGAAAATGCTGTAACGTATTTTTGGCAAGACGATAATGGAACTGTTATTGGAAACTCAGCTCAATTAACGGTTTCACCAACTGAGACATCTGTGTATTCTTGTTTTGGTATAATGGCAAATGGAGATACGACTATGGCCAATGCAACTGTAAATGTTTTGGATCCTGAAGTTAATATTCAAGGTTTAAATACGGTTTGTGCTGGAGAGGTTCTTACATTAACAGCAAGCGTTCCTGGAACAGGTGTTTATACATATGCTTGGTCAAATGGTTCAACAGGTGCTTCTATTCAAGTTTCACCAACGGCAAATTCAACCTATTCGGTTACGGCAACTTCTTCAGAAGGTTGTACAGCTGCGGCTTCAAAAAATGTAACCATTACCAATAATTCTGAATTTGTAGTTATTGAGTTGAAAACGGATAATTATGCAGGAGAAACTTCTTGGAATTTAACAGGAAATTCTGGAAATGTATACTACACAAAACAACAAGGATCTTATTCAAATAACAATACCGTGTATTACGACACTATTTTATGTGTAACCGATACGTGTTTAGTCTTTAATATTTCGGATAGTTATGGTGATGGAATTTGTTGTTCTTATGGTCAAGGATATTATAAAATATATCAAGGAAACGGGAATCTACTTGCTTCTGGAGGGAATTTTAACAGTAGTGCTTCAGAAAATGTATGTTTGGATATTTCTACACCTTCAATGGTTGTAACAGATACCATGCAAAATGCTTGTATAAACGAAACTGTAACTTTTACAGCAACTGGTGCCGATTCTTATTCTTGGACAAATGCATCAGGTTCTGTTTTATCTACAACCAACACATTAACTGTAATTGCTAATCAAACAGAACAATTTCAAGTAAATGGTGTATTAAACGGAACTGTAGTAAGTGAAACAGTAACTTTAGATGTTGAAAACATTGAGGTAAGTCTTTCTGGAAATACAGAGGTTTGTGAGGGTGACTTAGTCGTATTAGAGGCTTTAGGTGCAAACTCATATACTTGGATTACAAACTTCAATGCTTCGGGTTCAACCGCTGCAAATAATCAAATTTCATTTGAAGCAACAACAGCTACAACAGTTTCTGTAATTGGTGAGTCATCAAACGGATGTTTAGATACGGCTATGATAGAAATAAATGTTTTATCGAATCCAGAAATTGAAGTTTCTGATGATAATGTAGCATGTGTTGGAGATGAAATAGTGATGACTGCAACTGGTGCCGATTCATATTTATGGTCAACAGGAGAAACAGGAAGTACAATTTCTGTTGGAAATAGTGCAACAACGTTAACAACTGATGTTTGGGTTATTGGAACGACTAATAGCTGTTCTTCGGATACAATATACTCTACATTGATGTGGGAAATGAATCCGATTGTACAAATTGGAGGAAACACAACATATTGCGTAGGTGACCTTGTGGAATTAACAGGTGCAGGAGCTGATCAATTATTATGGTCTACAGGAGAAACGAGTAATTCAATCTCTTTCACTGCAACCCAAGACACGTCAATAACCTTACAAGGAACAAATTCAAACGGATGTATTTCAACCATTGCAACCATAGAAATTTCAGTAAATGAAATGCCTAACCTAATTATAACGGGAGATACAAATGTTTGTGAAGGAGATCAAGTTATTTTAATGGCTTCTGGAGCAGATTCGTATACTTGGTCGAATGGATTAACGGGAAGTCAAGTAGAATTTCCTGCTCAAGATATGGTTGTTACAGTAACTGGAACATCGAACGGATGTTCAACTTCTCAAACATTAACCATAGATGCTACTGAATTATTAGATGTAGTTGTTACGGGAGATAACGAGGTGTGTTCTGAAGATTCAATAGTATTAACAGCTACAGGAGCCGATTCATATTCTTGGTCAAATGGAGCTACAGGTTCAACGGTAACTTTATTTAATACAAGTTCTACTTTATCATCTATTTCTGTAGTTGGTTCTACGAATGGTTGTTTGTCTAATAGCATAGAAACATCATTAACTTGGATGGATGCACCAGATGTATTTATTACTGGAAACACTGAAATGTGTGCTGGTGATACTGTTTTACTTACGGCAACTGGAGCAGATAACTATGTTTGGTCTACAGGCGAAACAACAGAGAGTATTTTGGTTACAAGCTTAGATTCAATTGATATCAGTGTTCAAGGATTCTCTAATGGATGTACAACAGCAGGTGAGCAGACTATTGAATTATGGGTTCATGAGATGCCAGAAGTAACAATAAGTGGAAATACGGAAGTTTGTATTGGTGAAATGGTAACATTAACTGCTCATGGTGCCGAAAATTACTTATGGAGTAATGGAGACATAGGAAGTACAACAACTTTTGAAGTGAATGGAGATGTTGAAATTTCAGTTTCGGGAACAACACTTAATTGTAGTTCTGAAGCGCAAACATTAATTTCTGGAATTGAAAATCCTATAGTTACTATTTCTGGTAATACCGAAGTTTGTGAAGGTGAAACAATCTTTTTAACCGCTTCGGGAGCTGATTCTTATTTGTGGTCAACTGGAGATACGACAGCAAGTATCGAAATTTCGAATACTTCTGGGGTAGTAACAAATTCTATTTCTGTTACTGGAACAACAAATGGATGTACTTCTGATATGGTATATAGCCAATTCAATTGGATCGATAATCCTGAGGTTACCATTAACGGAAATACAGAAGTATGTTCAGGAGAAATGGTGATGTTAACTGCATCTGGAGCCGATTCTTACCTTTGGTCAACTGGAGATACAACAGCAAGTATTGAGTTTACAGGTGTTCAAAGTGATACAATAACTGTAATTGGAGTAACGAACAATTGTTCTTCAAGTTTTGAATCTGTTTCTATCGAAGTTCTACCACTACCTACAGTTTCCATTTCTGGAGTTACAGAAGTTTGTGAAGGTGAAATGGTAACATTAACCGCTTCTGGAGCTGATACTTACCTTTGGTCAACAGGAGAAACTACAGCAAGTATTGAATTTGTTGGTGTTCAGAATGATACACTTACGGTTATTGGAATGACCAACAATTGTGCTTCAAGTTTTGAATCTGTTGCAGTTGAGGTTATTGCATTACCTACAATTTCTATTTCAGGAAATACAAATGTATGTCAAGGCGAATTAATTGTTCTTGTTGCTTCGGGTGCTGATAATTATGTTTGGTCGAATGGTCAGACGGGCGATTCTATTGAATTTATAGCCAATGCAAACCAATCAATAATGGTAGAAGGAACAACAGGAAGTTGTTCGGCAATGGCAAATGTAGACGTTGAGGTAAATTCAACGCCTGAAATTACCATTTCTGGAAATACAAATGTTTGTATAGGAGAAACTGTTGAATTAACTGCCTCGGGAGCCGATTCGTATTTATGGTCTACTGGAGAAACAACGGAAACGATATCGTTTGTTGTTAATGATTCTATGCTAGTTTCTGTTGAAGGAATGGTTAATGGTTGTGGAAGTTCTGTTGCGGAAGTAAACATTGCACCTAATAATAACTCGTCTTACTTTGTGATAGAAATAAAAACAGATTGGTATGGATATGAAACAACTTGGGAGCTAGAAGATGCACAAGGAAATGTTGTTGCCAATCATACCAATGCTAATGGTGGATGGTATCAAAACAATACCACGTATTATGATACGGTTTACTGTGCTTTAATTGGAGACTGTTACACGTTTACAATAAAAGATAGCTATGGAGATGGAATTTGTTGTTCTTACGGAATGGGGCATTACAAAATATACCAAAACGATGGTACAATGTTAGCCGAAGGTGGTGCATTTAACCATACCGAAGTAAAAGATTTCTGTATTGTAGAGCCTCCATTTACAATTTCTATACCTGAAAATGAGATTACAGTTTGTGAATTTGGTTACGTTTATACGATGGCCACAGGTGCTGATTCTTACGTTTGGACTGATGAGAGTGGAAATATAGTTTCTGAAGAGGCTGCATTGGAAATGGAAGTTGAAGCATCAGGTGTATTTACTGTTGAAGGAATTTCTGGAACAGATACTGCAACTCAAACATTAAATATTATAGTTGAAGAAGTTAATGTTGAAATATCTGGTCCAACAGAAATTTGTACGGGAGAAACTGTTCAATTAACAGCTACCGGCGGTGTTCAATATATTTGGTCTACAGATCAGGTAGGGGCTAGTATTACAGTTTCACCAACAGAAACAACTTCTTACCAAGTTATTGTGATTTCAGAAAATGGATGCGAGTATTTTGAAGAAATTACTGTTGAGGTGTTAAATACCCATAAAGTGAAAATTGTTATAAAAACAGACTGGTACGGTTACGAAACTTCTTGGAAATTGAAAGATAGTCAAGGTAATGTTGTCGCATCTAAGCCAATGTATTCTTACCAAAACAAAAAGAAATACAAGCACTTTATTGACTGTTTAGAAGACGAATGTTATACACTTGAAGTAAAAGATAGCTATGGTGACGGTATGTGTTGCTCTTATGGTTATGGATTCTTTAAGGTGTTTGATGAGAACAATCAACTTTTAGCAAATGGTGGACAGTTTAATTACCAAACAAGCGAAGAATTCTGTTTCTCAACACCAGCAGCATCTCCATTACCTTATGAAGATATGTTAGACAGTGAAACGCCATTCGCTGCCAAGGTAGATAAAGATCAGATCGAAACAGGAGACATTTCTGTTTATCCAAACCCAACAAAAGGAGAATTGAATATTAACGCATTAAATTCTGATTATTTTATTGATGGATACGAAATAACAGATATGATGGGACGTGTATTAATCGACAAACAATCTGTTAAGCCTTTCAAAACTGAAACGGTAAACATTGGTTCATTTACTCCAGGTTATTATTTAGTAAAACTAAAAATTGGAAATACTGTAAAAGTGATCAAAATTACTAAAAGTTAATTTTCACTAATCGAAAGATGATTTTTTCATCTTATTTTCTTAAAGCCGAATGTTCTCAATCAGAACATTCGGCTTTTTTTGTTCAGTCATATTCTTACCTTTGTATACTTAATAATATGTTGTTATGAGATATTTTGGAATAATTTGCTTTGTTTGTTCATTGCTACTGTCCCTACCTAGTTTTGCAGGCTTTTCAATTTCGGGCAATGAAATTAGAGTTACTGGAACAGAAACAGGTAATGCGTTAAGAAGTTGGATAGGGTCTAATACCTCGATAGGTCGAGTAACAGATCGAGATATTATTTTTAACAGAGATTTAAGAATACAATCTGGGGCTTCTTTTACCGATGAAAATGCAACTTATCAATTTCCAGGATCATTTCGATTTGAACCACAGAGTAGTTGTACGGTGAATTTTACAGATATTATTTTACACTACACAGGTAACTCTAAAAATCATTCTTTTAACAGTGCATATTTAGCCAATTTTACACGCGTTTTTTATTTACAGGGTGTAACAAGTGGTCGTTCAGATTTTTTTAATAATGGAAGTTATAACTTTAATATGTCCGACGTAACTTTTGTGAGTTATGGAACTAGTGATTATTTACATTTTCAAACGGCAGATTCCATCAATAATATCACTATAGTCAATGAACAAGGTGGTTTAAATTTTGAACCTGGGGCTAGGAATGCTGGGCAAACCGAAATTATTAATAATTTAAAATTACAAAATGTATCTAGAATGGTCGGTGGTTCAGGGGCTCTTGGAGACTTTAAAGTATATAATCTAGATTGGGATGCTGTAAATTGGAATTTCACGCAACGTTCAGTTGATTTTTTCTTTGTAAATCCAATAAAACCATCAAATTGGAATGCTTATACAGGTAGCTTTTCGAGAGTAAAAGAATATTATACCCATGACTTAAGCTTAATAGATGCAGGTGGTCAGTCCGTTTCTGGTGTACGTGTAAACATGTACAATAATTATGATTTGGCCAATACATCAGGCTATTCAAACGAGTATAGTCTAGTTTCTGATGGAGATGGAAGGATTTCTAGACAAGAAATTCTAAAGATAAATAACGCACTTGCCGCAGCTTTACGAAATAGGGGCGACTTTACTTTTGCGGTTTTAGATTATAATAAAAAATTTCAAACTCAAACACGAACTTTTACGAGTCCGGTAGTTGATGTTATTTTGGTAGAAGATGATATAAATGTAACGGAATCTGATGCAACTACAGTATCCAATTATAACGGGATTTCAATAAATCATAGTACCAAAGAATTAATTATTTCGTCTTCACACAGTTTATGTGAGGTTTATGACTTTATTAAATATGATAAAGTGGTTTCTAATATTGATATGCCTTCGTTAAACACAATGTTTGTAGATGTCATTGGAGAAACACTGAATATTAATGATTATAAACTCATTCTTCAAAACGGAGCAGATTTAACATCTTGCGATAAGTTTTTAAAAATCGAATCGTCTCAATCCTCTACAATTGCTCAAATAAGCCAGTTGAAAGTTGCTTTGGAGGATGCAAATGGATTGTATAAATTAATAAAATTGACCAATATAGATAACGCTTCTGTTTTATTAAAAGATGAAATATCTGGAGATACTTTATTATTTGAATCATTATTTTCGGGTGTAATTGAATTTACAACCCAATCATCTAGCTCAAAAATAATTACATTGGTGTCTAAACAAAATTTCAGTAATTGGATTACGGAATTAGATTTAAGTCAAAATGTTTCGAGTTATAATTTCAGGGTTTCTCAGGTTGAAGGCGCAACTTTAGTAGGATTGGCTACCCAAGAACGACAACAAGAGGAACTTTACTTGCTTCAGAGTATATTAAAACAATCGACCGTTATTCTTCAAAAGCAGCAACAAAATTCTGGTAATACAACTCTAAATATTTCAACAACATCTCCAACTACAACCAATTATCCAACTTCGGAACAACAAGAAGAGGCATTATTATTATTGAAAAGAATTTTAACAAAAGTAACGGCTATAGAAAAAGGAGAGTAGAGTCTAATTTTATGTTGAGAAACAATATAAACTGTAGGTTTTGGTAGGTTTCAAAAAGTTTTGAACAAAAAAAAGTCGAACTAAATTAGTTCGACTTTTTTTTTATGTTGAGTGAAATTATGCGTTAACTTTTGCCTTTGGGGCACCAGCTAAAATTTCTTCACTTGCATTAGATTTAAATTGGTCAAAGTTTGCATTAAATGCATTTGCCAATTCATTAGCTTTGCTATCATATGCTGATGCATCTGCCCATGTATTTTTCGGAGAAAGAATTTCATCCGGTACATTAGGACAAGTATTTGGCATAGATAATCCGAAAATTTCGTGTGTTGTAAAATCAACATTGTTTAATTCTCCGTTTAAAGCAGCAGTAATCATAGCTCTTGTGAAACCAAGTTTCATACGAGCTCCAACTCCAACTCCACCACCAGACCATCCAGTGTTTACTAACCAAACGTTAACATCGTTTTCTTCCATTTTCTTACCTAACATTTCAGCGTAGAATGTTGGGTGAAGAGGCATAAATGGAGCACCGAAACAAGCCGAGAATGTCGTTTGAGGTTCTGTAACTCCAGCTTCTGTACCAGCAACTTTGGCTGTATAACCAGAAATGAAGTGGAACATCGCTTGTCCAGTTGTTAATTTAGATATTGGAGGTAATACACCAAAAGCATCACATGTTAAGAAGAAAATATTCTTTGGCTTTGGACCAACAGAAGGCTTCTGAATGTTATTAATGTGATAAATTGGGTAAGATACTCTTGTATTTTGAGTCTTTTCAACGTTTTCGAAATCTACATCTTTAGTTCCTTCGAAAAAGTTAATGTTTTCTAAAATTGCTCCTGGCTTAATTGCTTTAAAGATATCTGGTTCTTTTTCAGCTGTTAAGTCAATCGTTTTAGCGTAACATCCACCTTCAAAGTTGAATACTGAATTTTCAGCCCAACCATGCTCATCATCACCAATTAATTTTCGGTTCGGATCTGCAGAAAGCGTTGTTTTACCAGTTCCAGACAATCCAAAGAAAATAGCTGTATCGTTATCTTCTCCAACATTTGCCGAACAGTGCATAGACAATGTTCCTTTTTGGAATGGAAGAATGAAGTTTAAGGCAGAGAAAATCCCTTTCTTAATTTCACCTGTATATCCAGTTCCACCTACAAGAATCATTTTCTTTTCAAAACTTAATACAGCGAAGTTTTCTTGACGAGTACCATCTTCCGAAGGATTTGCTAAAAATCCTGGAGCGTTAATTACTGTCCATTCGTTTGTAAAGTTTGAAATTTCTTCTTCTGAAGGGCGGATAAACATGTTGTAAACAAACATGTTAGACCAAGGATATTCGTTGATTACCGTTACAGGTAATTTGTAGCTTTCTTCTGCACAAGCAAACGCATTACGCGCATAAAGTTGTTTTCCACTAAGATAAGCCATCATTTTTGTATATAACTTATCAAAGTTAGACGCTTCAAATGGGATGTTGATATCTCCCCACCATACTGCATCTTTTGTTGTGTCATCTTTTACGATGAAACGGTCTAATGGCGAACGACCTGTAAATTTACCTGTATCAATTGCTAATGCTCCTGATCCGGCAATTACTCCTTGACCATTCTCTACTGTAATTTTTGTTAGTTCCTCAGGACTTAGGTTCCAAGAAACGGTAGCGTCTTTGATTCCCATATCAGCCAATGAAAATGACGATGGACGCAATCCCTTTTCAATCATTACTTAATCTTTTTTAATTATATGTTGACAAAGGTATAAATCTTTAACAATAAAATAACGAATCCAACGAAAAAAATGATCGACTCATCGATTCTTGCATTCCGTGGTTTTATCTATTGATCAGATTTATACAATACTTCTTTTAATAACGAACTTTTCGTGTTGGAGCAATTTAATACAATCTTCAGAAATTTGAAGACTTTTTTTGATAAAAATATCAATTTTTGTAAACTAATAATTCCATTTTCATTCAATTTATTAATTAAATCTTATTAATAAATCATACCAAATAAGCAAAATTGTTTCTTACATAAGGCAGTTTATTATTATTGAAAAATCTTACTTTTGGGAATATTCAATATTTTAATATTGCCTGATGTTTTGATTATTGAAGAGACGAGTTGGTTCTAGTTTGCTGTTATTATTATACTTGCAACTTCACAAAGTTTTATTTCAAATGGGTGGCTTATATCAAAAAACACGAAGAATTTGCAAATTCTTGTTTCTCCCACGCCAAAAACACGAAGAATTCGCAAATTCTAGTTGTACCCATGCTAAAAACACGAAGAATT
>JBMYWP010000035.1:0-37926 GCA_049607525.1 Flavobacteriales bacterium | reverse complement strand
AGTAAATTCCATTGAAAACTTTTTTTTTCAGACACACTTTTCTGGACGGTATCAAGTGTTAATCGTTTATTTTGATGAATTACCAGTTGTATATTAATTTAAGAAGATAATCGTGAATTATTACAAAAGATATGAAGAAGCTTCTGTTTCTTCATAAGGTTTATTCTAACCTAGAATAAAAATTAATCGTTACAGCTGTTGATTAAAGGATTGTATGGTTCTTCGGCATCTGGTTTACGTCTAAGAATTCCAGAATCTGGGAAAGTCTCTAATGCATCATATAACCCATTTGATCCAACTTCACCTAAAGGAAATTGAAATAAAGCACGTTTATTTTGGGTTAAATTTCCTTCAAAGGCATCTGAACAACCGTCATTATCCGAATCTAAATCAAATTGATCAGGTGAGCCATCGTTATCCGAATCACGAGTCAAATCGCGATATCCTGAAGTTAGAACGGGAGGATCGTATTTCTTGATGACATTGGTTTGTGTAGTAATTGAAAACAAACGATCGTGAGTTTGAGAACCTGATGTTTTCTTTTGAATACCTAATGAAACTTCTACAAAAGATCTTTTTGTAAAAAAAGTACTTGTTAAAAATTCTTTTTGTGGCCCAATCCCGGGATTTGTAATACTCGGATTACCTTCAATCCTATAATCTTGTCCTTGTTTTATAAGTGTTAAAGTGGTGTTTCCGTCAAGAATAACTTCATTAGGGTTTTTTACGATTTGAAATTCTCCCATTTGCGAACCAGAACCTGAACCATCAACATCTCTTGGAGAAAATAAAAATTGAGGAATTATTCTTGGGGTATTTGTTCCTGTTTCAACAAATTCAAACTTTAAATCAACTTTTCCTTCATCGTTCCCATTACCATGATATGTAATTATTGGATTAAAGTTTTCCATTTCACCAGAAGAAGGTTTATCGACCTCCTTAATGGAAACAGGACCTGATATATTAACAATACTAACTTTAATGTCTAACCCAGGTTGAACATTAGAGTATCTGTAAACAGAACCTGGCATTTTATCCTGGCCAGATTCATGAACAAAAGTAGACATGTCAAACCCAATTTGTTGAGTTAATCTTGTAATTGTCCAAGTTTCTAATGTGTCAAGAATTCCGTCATTATCATCATCTATATCAATGTCGTTAGGAATTCCATCATTATCCCAATCTTCTTGTACTATGATTCCTCCATCTGGCGTACAAACGGGCATATTTTCCCATTTATCAGTGTAATAGGAAATAACTCCGCCGTCATTTGAATTTCCAGGGCAACAGTCGTAACAGTAAATCATAAGTCCTTCTGCAGGATCCGTTATGCTGTTTCTTTGATTTAAAGTTAATCTGGGAGGAAGAAATCCTTTGTTAGAACTTTTTACTTCTACAATAGAAGATGGGTGTGGATTGGTCGTACCAATTCCGATTTGGGCTTTTAACACATAACAAATGCTAAAAACAAAGATGAAGGTAAGGGGTCTCATTTTGTTTTACTTTGATAATTTTGATGCAAAACTACCAATATTTATGCCAATAAAACAACAAATAAAAAGTAGTTTTTTGTGTTTAGGTATTTTTACGTATAACTTTTAATATAGTTTATTTTGCTTTAAAGCACATTTTTTATGTGTTAATTTTAGATGTAATATCTGGAATTAATAAATATGAGGAGAAGAATTTCAGGTAATTAATAAGTATTTTAAAAAGATTTAATGTTATACTTTTAGTTTAGTTTTAGATTAATTATGTAAAATATCAATGTGAAAAAATGTTAATTATTATTTGGCTTATGTTCTATCAATTTCAAAAAAAAACTTATTTATTCCAAAATAGGAATAAATAAAGAAGGTAAATCTGTATGAGATCGGATTTGTTTGATGAAAATTTGTCCGTTGGCAATCCATAATATTTGAGAGGACTTTAGAATGTCTACAGTTGTTGGTAGAGTTAAGCAACAGACGTTACTTTTACAAAATGGAAGGAAGAATGCCCGTTGCGTAGTAATAACCGTTTAACATTTAAAAAACAACAATCAAACCAGTAAAAAATAAGTTTTTAAAAAAAATGTAGGTGTTTATTGTGTTTATCTTTAATTGTATTATATTTAACATAAATTTTAATCCATCAAAATGAAAAAGAATTTTCTGTTTTTTTCAATAGGCTTTTTTGTCGCATCTTCCTTAGCTCAAGTAGGTATTGGTACTTCATCTCCAGATCCTTCTAGTGTTTTAGAAATAAAATCTAATGATAAAGGATTTTTAATGCCAAGATTAACAACGTCTCAAAGAAACCAAATTACGAATCCTACAGAAGGATTGATGGTTTTTAATACAGATCGTAATGCCATGCAAGTTTACAGAGAGAATGTAGGTGCTTCGAATACTTTGAATGGTTGGTATGATATTTCTTGCTCTAAGGATATTGATAATGCCATTAATAACTTTCCGGCTGGAATCATTTTAGATTTCTCTGATTTAGCTTCAAACGGATTATTATATGAAGATATTGGAGCAAACCCAACCCAACAAATTAGTGCAAGTTCTCCAGATGGTACGGGGATAGGTTCAATAGGACCAATCCCAAGTGATTTAAATAATCTTTCGGGATCAACTAAGTATATTCAATATATTAACAATAGTGAATCTGGAGAACTTGGAAATAATCCTAATTTTGTACTAAAGAATGTACAGAATACTAATCCAAACGATTATAATGCCTCAACCTTTTTAACCCGTCCAAGTGCCTATACAGGTAATGGACTCGATTTGATGCATATCGATTTTGATGCAAATTATACAGGTGATTACGATTTGATTTTAGTGGCTAAGTTTGATGTTATTCCAACAGTTACGAAGGAGTCATTTTTCCAAATTTCTACAACTGCTCATATTGGTGCTGGGGGCGGAAATGGTTCTGGATCTTGTACAATTGATTATTTTGTGATGAAGCGAGGTAATACAACCAAATGCGGAAATAACGCCGACCCAGCATTGGATAAAAAAGTGCCCATGGATACCGATTTTCATCGTTTTAGAATAAGGAATTTTGATGGAGCTTCTTCTGAATTGTATATAGACGGGGTTTTAGTTGATGTTTTTTCAAGTCCCATTGATATTAATGAACTTTCCTTTTTTAATAATAAAGGAAAAGCTAGATCTCCTGAATCCTCAATTGCTTTCTTAGGAATTTTCACAACACATTTAACAGATGAAGATGCTAATAATTTTGATCAATATTTAGCATGTAAGTTCGAACAACAACCATAATATTATTTTTTTTAATGATTTAAAACGAATTATATGTTTGGTAAATTACCTGTCATCAAGTGTTTGTAGGTATTTTATTGTTGATGCTTGATTTGTATAAGGGTTTTAATTAAATTTTTATAAAAGATCAAATTTTTCCAATCACTATGATTATTAATCAATGTTCTTTTTTATCAATGAAAAAAACGAGTGGGAAGGTGAATACATATACATCATTATACAAACAATAGGAAATAAATGAAAATCAAATAAAAAATTAAAAAACTCCACATTAAATGGGGTTTTATTCCACAATAGGAATAAATAAAGAAGGTAGATCAGCATTAGATTGGGCTTGTTTGGTGAAAATTTGTCCGTTGGCAATCCATAATATTCGAGAGGTTTTCATCCTTTCAAAAGTCGTATTTGATAGGCTCTCGGTTGAAAAGAAAAAATTATGGATCAATACAGGTGGATTATTGGAAACATAATACAATTTGTTACTCTCGGTTACGACATTGAGATCAAAAATATGAGCATTAACAAACTTTTTTATGGTTTCTCCATTAGGATGAATAATTCCAGTGGTTAAGGTTGGAGCATCATCTGTATTGCCATTTATTCGGTAGAAATTTCCACTTTCGGTCAATACTACAATTCTTGTTAAACCATTAAAATAAATAATAGAATCGTTTCCAAAACTAGATTCAGGGTATATTGTAATGGTTACAGGTTGAGCGTTATTGTATTCATAAGTGCCATCGGTTTCGCCAATCACATAAAGACTCCCTGTATTTTCACCATAAGCTGCAAAATGCGTGTTTAATGAGCCTTTAGTATCTTCAATTCTTGTTATGGGTTCGGTTATTGAAACGAGTTTGTTAAACGTTAGACTGGCATCGTAAGAATGATCGATTTTAGAAGCTAAATAAAAGAGATTTCCTAAATTAGTTAAGGCTAAAACCCCTCGAATGGTACATTTAATATCTGTGAAAAATTCATTGTTCAATAAGGGTTGGTCTGTAGTATATGCCCTAAACTGATTTAAACCAGTATTTACCGTATCCACATTGTTTGCTACAAAAACCAATTTATCCGAAATTACACCTACGGTATATGTCATAGTTGTTTCATCATCATATAAAAAACAAGACTCAATCAATTTAACACCCAAATCTGTCCAAGGCCCTTTTACCAAAGCCAAAGTGTCTTTTCCAACTATGCTATTTTTTAATATGGTATTGAATTTACCCTTAACAAACAGTTCGCCTTCCGATGAAATGGCCGATAAGTGTTGACCTCTATGTCCATCAAGATTGATAAAAAATGGCATTTGTTTTATATTACCACTTAACGACGTGTTGTAAAAGTTTTTTTCGCAAATTTCATTGGTTCCCGAACATAAGTTAATCCAGTTCTGTCCGCGGTAAACATTCATACAGTGGTCGGAATAATCATATATTAGTAAACCTTCTGTCGGATTATTAATATAAGAATCATCAATAACCCTAGGTACAAGAAAGCCTTTGGTATTACTTTTTATTTCTAAAAGTGCTGATGAATGAGGATTAGTGGTTCCTATACCAATTTGTGAATAAGAAGGAATGAAGATGATTAAAAATAGTTGGAAAAAGATAAATTTCATATTCTAGGGGTAATCAAATATTAAAATTCTAAACTTGTGATTTTAAGCCTACGAATATAAATAAAATCTATTTAATGTTTGATTTTTACGAAATGCTTTTTTGTTTTATAAATAAATGTCTTTTTGGTTTAGGATAAATTAACTTTAGATTTTTTAGTTCTAACCTAAAAACCTGCTATTATTTTTTAATTTTAACCTCTAAATCCAATAAAAATTTACAAAAAATGAAAATTGTACTTTATGTTATTTTGGCCATTATTACTGCTGTTGTGGGTCTTTTTGTTTGGGCTTACTTTTTTTATAAACCCATTTCAAAATTAGAAATACCAGAGGGCGCTACCAATCAAGAAAGGGTGGAATTGATAGACCATTGGTTCTCTGAAATACATGCAGATGGTAAGTTTAATGGAGGTGTATTAATTACAAAAAACGGGAAACCACTTTTGGCAAAAACTTATGGTTTCGAAAACGCAGAGAAAAATAAAGCTTTGTCTAACCATTCTTTATTTAGATTGGCTTCTGTTTCTAAACAGTTTACAGCAGGCGGAATTATGGTTTTGAAAGAACAAAATAACCTGGATTATGATGATTTGGTTTCAAAGCATATTCCAGATTTTCCCTATAAAAAGGTTACGATTCGTCATTTGCTCAATCAGACTTCGGGCGTGCCAGATGTGTATTTAGATTTAGCAGAAAAAAATAAGGAGGAAATAGGTGTTCTTACCAACAAAAAGGCTCTAAACTTATTAATTAAAAGTCATCCGAAACCAGATTTTAAACCAAACGATAAATTTGTGTATTCAAATACCAATTATATTATTTTGGCTTGTATTATTGAACAGATTTCTGGAGAATCTTTTGATGATTTTATGAAAACTAATCTATTTATTCCTTTAGGAATGAATGAAACTAGAGTTTGGAATCTGATTTCTGAAGACAAAACCTTTGAAGGTAAAACAGAAGGTTTTTATACCAGAGGAAAAAAGACCAATATAGTAACGCCAAGTTTTATTGACGGAGTAGCTGGAGATGGTGGAGTTTTTAGTAGTATAAACGATTTTGTGATTTGGGATCAGTTTTGGTATGGAAATGCTATTATAAGTGAAGAGCATATGAAAGAGGCTTTTAAGAAACCTGTATTAAACGATGGTTCGGTTTCGGATTATGGCTTTGGTTGGATAATAGTTAATGATGATGTTATGATGCATAATGGAAAATGGTTGGCAGCAAGTACTTCCATAATGCGAAATATTAAAAAGAAAACCTGTATTGTGGTGCTCGATAATTCATCAAATTTATATTTTGATGAAATTATGAAAAACTTTTAGATCATAATCATGAAAATAAAAGAAGAATACTGTCCTTCAAATCAACAAGAATGGAGAAGTTGGTTGGAATTAAATCATAAATCTAAAGAGGCTGTTTGGCTTGTTTTTTATAAGAAAAAATCGCCTAAATATAATTTAAGTTGGAGTCAGGCGGTAGATGAAGCCTTGTGTTTTGGTTGGATAGATAGCGTGAAGAAAACCATTGATAACGAAACCTATATTCAGTATTTTAGCAAACGAAAACCCAAAAGTAATTGGTCTAAAGTAAATAAAGATAAAGTAAAAAACCTTATTGAAAATGGATTAATGAAAGAAGAAGGATTAAAAAGCATAGCCATTGCCAAAGAAAATGGTTCGTGGGTCTTTTTAGATGATGTTGAAGCTTTAATTGTTCCCGAAGATTTAAAAATGGAATTGGAGAATAGGAAAGGCGCCTTAGATTTTTTTAATAGCCTTAGTGATTCATCAAAAAAAATGTTCTTGTATTGGGTACATTCGGCCAAAAGAAGTGAAACCAGACAAAAAAGAATATTAGAAATTGCAGAAAATGCGAATCAGAAATTGAAACCAAAAAAGTTTAGGTAATTTACTTTAGAAGGGTTCTCAATTTGTAAAAGAAAAGAATAAAAACTTAACATTATTTTCGGGTTTAATAACAAAGAAAACTTTAGTTTTAAAGGGTGATTTATGATTAATGTCTGAAACCTGAGTTTGTCTTGTAAGTGTTTTCAGATTTTTCGAAACAATAAAATGAAAGAAAACCGTGTTATTTCAATTAAAACCGACCGAGATTATCTTATAATAAAAACATCTGGCGAGGTTGATTTTATAGATCATTATCAATTAAGCTCGGATAAATTGATTTATGCTCCCGAGCCAAAAGATTTAATGATAGCCTTTTTTAAAGCTTTTCCTGCCTCGTTTAAATTGTTATTAAACCTTAGAGAGTCTGTTGCAAGGTTATTAAAATTAAAAACAGCTCCACAATCTGATAAAGCATCTCGACTCGATAAACTACATCGTTTTAAAGGAGACATTGGCGATCAAATTACTCTGTTTGAAGTTTTAGATAAATCGGATAAAGAACTTTTAACGGGTCAAAAAGATTCGCATTTAGATTTTAAATTATCATTCATTACCTATCAAATTAATGATTCAATATCATTGGAAATGGTAACTGTAGTCAATATCAATAATAGCATTGGGAAAGTGTATTTTGGAATAGTAAAACCCATTCATAAATGGTATATGAAGAAAATTCTAAAAAATATGGAGAAGGAGCTGATTTCTAAAACTTGGTAATTAGCAATAATAGTAGAGCATTATGAAAACCATTAAAATAAAAAAGGCCATATTTTACAAAGAGAAGGCGAGATAAATGGTAAAGTTTACGAAGTTGTAGATGGTTTATTGCGGAGTTATACACACGCGGTTAAAATTGTAGCCAAACACGGAGGTGAAACCATTGCCGTAACCGAAAATCCTCCAACTATAGAAGGGCAATTACCAAAAGGAAGATTGTTAGTCTAAAATTTCCAACTTTAAAAGATGGTGAGAGTATTTATAATGATCCGGAATATCAACCTTTGAAAAAAGCAAGGAAAATGATCAGTCAAAGCGATTCAACGCTTTTTGAAAATGGGTTTTAGATCATTTTGTTTTGATGTACTCTAAAAATAATACTCAACCAAATTTACAAATGTTGAACCCGAATAATAGTTCACATATGTAGATTTGGTGTTTTTTAACACATTTTATAGAAAATAAATTAGATAAATTCACTTACCCAAACGGAATAAAAATAATTACCTTAGCAACTTAAGAAAATGTATTTTTTTAGAAAAACAATGTAAATGAGGTCTATTTTTGGTTGTATTAATCACCAAACTTGTTCATTATCTTCAGATTCTATTTGGGAAAAAGAGGGTGAGAATATTTTTTTTGTTTCGAATAACAAATTCGAAGATGATAAAGTGGTTTATCAGTCAGACGAATATTTATTGCTTTTAGATGGAGTGATATTTAATAAAAAAGAACTACTATTAAATTCAACCGTTAATAAAACATGGACTTCTTATTTTTTTGAATCCTGGATGAAGGATTCGAAAAAAGCATTACAAAATTTACGAGGAGAATTTTCGGGTTTGTTTTACAATAAAAAAAACAAACGTCTTGAATTGTTTAATAATCCAACAGGAACAAAGCAATTTTATTATTATCATAATAATGATGTTTTTGCATTTGCGTCGTCTGCCATTGATTTGATTACTTTACTAAAATCTATAGGTGAAACGGTAGAAATTAATCCAAATGCTTGTTATAGTTTCATGGGGTACGGTGCATTGCTCAATAATCAGTCTTGGGTAAAATATAGCACAAAATTGGAAGTTGGCTCTATGTTATGTTTGGAAAACAATACAATAGAAACGTCCAATTATAAACGATTTTCCATTCAACAAGACCACAGTAAAACAAAATCTGAACTGTTAAAAGAGTTTGATCAGTTAATGGTTCAAGCCGTTCGAAGAGAATGGAGCAAAGACAAGGAATACGGATATAAAATGTTTTCTACCTTAAGTGGGGGGCTAGATTCACGTGTAAATGTGATGTTAGCACGAGAACTTGGGTTTGTAGACCAAGTCAACTTTTGTTGTTCTAAGAAGGATTATGCCGATGAGACGATTTCTCGTAAAATGGCCAAAGATTTTGGTCACCATTATCATTTTTATGCCTTAGATGGTTTAGAACATTTTTATAAACCAGAGTATATCTTTGAGAAATTAGGTGGGCACAGTTCTTATTTGGGGCCGGCACATTTACGCGTTGGGATTGATGAGTTTTGGAATAAAAATTACGGAATAATACATTCTGGTCAGATGGGAGATGGTTTTTTAGGAGGATTTTTATCCGATAAAATTACAAAAGAACCCAATGTTGGTTTTGGAAGAGAATCTTATGAAGCATTTCCCGAAAATAAAGAGTTTGATAACGCATTGCAAGAGAAATACTCATCGGAAGAAGCATTTAAAATTTATGAAAGAGGTTTTGGTATAGCAAATTCTGGTTTTTGGGTTTTGGAGGATTTGTCGTATTATTCGTCACCATTTATGGATGTTGATGTTTTAGATTTTTTAGCCAAACTCCCTTATCAATATAAATACAAAAGAACATTTTATTTGGAATGGATGATTAAGTTTCATCCAGAAATGACCAAATATAAATGGGAATATGTACACTCTAAACCGAATGCCGTTTGGAAAACTAAATATGCTACCACTTTTATGCGTCTTAAATACGGATGGCTAAAATTACTTTCTCCTAAGTTTAGACAAGGTTTTGATATGACACCAGAACAGTTTTGGTTTGAAGGTTCTTCAAAACTTCGAAATTTTTATGAAAATGAAATAGAAAAACAATTGGCATATCCAAACATCAAGGACGTACCGTATTTTCAAGAAATTAAACAATTTGCATTAAGCAATAGCGTTAACAAAAAAAGTAAAGCACTTACACTGCTTATTATACTAAATAAAATTTTGAATAACGGTGATTAAATTATTAAAGGAATTTAAAAATAGAGGAGGGGTTTGGTTTTTCTCTTCTAGCGTTTTCGAAAGGGCCACAAGGCTTTTGTTGTCATTTTTTGTCTTTAGTGAATTATCTAAAGGAGACAGTGCTATATGGACTTCGGCCTTGATTTTAGTATCCTCATTTATGCCTGTAAAATCTCTCGGGATTGAATCTGGTATTCTTCAATATACTTCAGGGCTCGATCGAAAGATTCAATCGTCGGTTTTTAAATATTTTTTAACCAAAGGTTTTTTGGTTGCCTTTCTTTTTTCTACCATTTGTATGATTGTGGCTTACAATAAGAGTGTTGAATTTTCTGACTCCAAAAATTTGGTTTACATCTTAGCTTTTTGGTTGCCACTATCCTTTTTATTTGAATTCCTATTAAGCTTTACACGCATAATAAAAGATCATAAATTGTTTGCGAAAATTCAAGTGACCTACAATTTAATTTTTGCTGGATTAATTATCTTGGGTTATTTAATATTTGGTCTAATGGGATTTGCTTTGGCTTTTGCTCTTGCTCCGTTACTGGTTTTTATTTTCTTTTTTCCAAAATTTGTAAAAGCCAAAAATCCAACTTGGGAAGCATTGAATTTCATCCCGAAAGATGTTGTCTTTTATGGTTTAAAAACAAGTATTACAAATTTTGCCTCCGAACTACTTTTTATAACCGATTTTTACTTAATTGAGTATGTTTTGGATAATAAAATAGGCTTAGCAGATTATAGGGTATCAACCATTATACCATTAAATCTTGGTTTTTTTGCCGTTATTTTCATCAATAACGATTTTGTACATTTGGTTGAACATAAAACAAATCGCAATTATCTTAAACAATATGTTTTAAAATATTATAAACTTTTTGTTCCTATCTGTTTAGCGCTTGTTGGTGGCTTATATTTGAGTTCTGATCTTATTTGGAGTGATCTTTTTAAGCATGGCGCTTATTCCAATTCAACAGCTTATTTTAATATTTTATTATTTGCTTCTGTATCAATTATTTTACTTAGAGTTCCAGCTGGTAATATCTTGGCAGCTGTCGGTCTTGTTCACATAAATACCATTTTATCTTACTCTACTTTGTTGTTCAATTTTGTGATTTCCTATGTTTTATTAAATCATTTTGGGCTGATAGGAATAGCGTATGGTACTGTTTTGAGTTTAACATTGTCAGGGCTAGTTAGTCTACTTTTTTTATACAAATTCCTCAATAAAAATGTGAAATAATGTGTAAGGATGTATATCTTTTTCCCACTAAGTGACTAAAATGAGATTATGAAATACTTAGCAATAATACTTCTTACTTTTGTTATTGGGGCCTGTACAGCTCAAACAAATACGCAGAAATCGAAAGAGAATACAAGTTATACAGTTGTAAAAACCGAAGCTGAGTGGAAAGAGCAACTTACAGCAGAAGAGTATCATATTTTAAGAGAAAAAGGAACAGAAAGGGCTTGGACTGGTGAATATAATAAAGTTTACGAACCAGGAACATATACATGTAAGGCATGTGATACAACTTTATTTACAAGTTCATCTAAATTTGATTCAGGTTCTGGATGGCCAAGCTTTGATAAGCCAGTTAACAATAAAAATGTGATAACAGAAACTGATGAATCTTTTGGAATGAGCAGAACCGAAATTAAATGTGGAAGTTGTGGAGGTCATTTAGGTCATGTGTTTAATGACGGCCCAACCCATACAGGTTTAAGATATTGTGTTAACTCACTTTCTCTGACATTTAAAAAGAAATAGTTAGTCAAAAAAAGGGTTTCTTGTTGTTCTTTTAATTGAGTTTGCTTTCATTTATATAGGTGAATTATGGCTTAGTCATTAAATTTCAATTGATTCAAAATACATTTAAGAATTTTTACAAAAATGAATGTTTCTGTTTGATTCTTATGGACGGGTTATGAAATAATAAATATGGTTAATTGAAAGTAGCTAATGCCTAAAATATTGGAGTAATTGCTCTATATTTTGTATTTTTACAGTCTAAAAAAAATAAAGATGGACATAGAGTTTATTAAAGAATCGAAATTACCTACTACAGATTATACAAAATTACCATTCGGAACTTGTTTTATAGATCACATGTTCGAAATCCATTATGAAAATGGAAAATGGACAAAAGGAATGGTTAAACCTTATGGTAAAATAGAAATCTTTCCATCAACTCAAGCTCTGCATTACGGACAAGTATTTTTTGAAGGTATGAAAGCCTACAAAAACAACCAAGATGATGTTTTATTATTTAGACCTTTAGAAAATGTTAAACGTTTTAATAGAACAGCGAAACGTTTATGTATGCCAGAAATTCCTGAAGAATTATTCATGGATGGATTAAACACGTTATTAGAAGTTGATAAGGCGTGGGTTCCAAAAGGTGAAAATTCAAGTTTATACATTAGACCATTTATGTTTGCTTCTGGTTTAGGTGTTAAAGCATCGCATAGTGAGCGTTATACCATTATGATTATTGCATGTCCGGTTGATGCATATTATTTGAAGCCTGTAAAATTATTGGCCGAAATGAAATATTCTAGAGCAGCATCTGGTGGTACAGGTGATGTGAAAGCTGGTGGTAATTATGCTGGGTCTTTTTATCCTGCACAATTGGCAAGAGAAAAAGGATATGATCAGTTAATGTGGACAGATGCTGATACACATACTTTAGTTGAGGAGGCTGGTACAATGAATATTTTCTTTAGAATTGGAAATAAATTATTAACACCTGCACTTACTGGAACTATTTTACCAGGAATTACAAGAGATTCAATTATTGAATTGGCTAAGCATCTTGAAATGGAGATTGAAGTAAGACCAATTACATTAGTTGAATTAAAAGAAGCGTATGAAAAAGGTGAATTTATTGAAGCCTTTGGAGCAGGAACTGCAGCTACCATTTCTAATATTTGTGAAATAAATATTGAGGGTAGTATATTAAACATTTCTGAGGATACCTCTTTTAGTACTAAACTGAAAGAAAACTTAGAATCGATTAAGAGAGAAGAAAAAGAAGATGTTTTCGGATGGGTTTACCGTTCAAAAAATCATGTCTCAATTTAATTGACTCAAATAATATATAAAAAAGCCTCTATAGATTTTAGTTTATAGAGGCTTTTTTAGTTTTACTAAAAGCGATATTCTAAGAAATAAAAAGGCCAGTGAAAAACACTGGCCTTAAGGCATTATTGGTAATTATAGTTGGGGGTAAAAAGTTTAATGAACCAAATTTTCTACTGTTTGAATTTCTTCAACAAACTTGATGTTCATTTTTTCTAATTCATTTAATATTGGATCATAAATATTTTTGTGTACAGGAATATGAACACCTGTTCTTGTAATTTTTCCTTTAAGGTACATCTTAACTGCAATGGCAAGTGGATATCCCACAGTCATAGCCATACCGGTCATTTGGTTATTTTGTCCTTCTAAACCAAAAGAAGATTTATGCTGGTAAGAAATGCCATCAATTTCATATTCAAACTGATGTTGCATGACAATTAAATCTTTATCTTCTTGTTCTAGTTTCCATTTTGGCACAAGAATATGTTGTAAAATTTGTGCTGGAGAAACATTTTCTAAACCAATTTTTTCTTCAGAAAATAAACCTAACCATTCAAACTTAGAAATGTCTTCTAAACCAGAAAATGTTTTGAATTTTTCTTCTAATGAAATTGAGCTATAAGGAAGAAATGAGTTTGTAAATGCTCTAAAGGTCATGTCCTTTGTGTTTTTTAAAACATAAGAATCATCTGTCATTCCTAATTTTACAAATACATTCCAATGTTTACAATAGTCAGGTTTACGCAATGTACCTCTAAATATTGTTGGAATATACTCTATTTCATATGGGGTTCTATAAGAAAGAGAATCTCTATTGGCGTAAGCTTCAAAAGTTCCATAATCTAAAATGTCCATACGTTCTATTCTTTCAAATAAAGACGTATATGGGGTATATTTATATTTTCCGTGCTCTAAATATTGAGCAACACCATTCCCAGCTAAAACTACATTTCTAGGATTCCAAGTAAACTTGTATTTCCATGGATTTGTATCAAATTCGTCGGCAATTAAACCACCACAAAATGATTTGAACGATGTTAATTTTCCGCCCTTTTCATGAACTTCGTCAATCACTTTTTTGGCTGACATATGATCGATTCCCGGATCGAGTCCAATTTCGTTTAGAAATAGAACATTTTTTTCTTTGGCTTTTGCATCTAGAGCCTTCAAATTTTCAGAAAGGTAAGATGCGGTGAATAAACTTTTTGAATATTCTATACAATCTTCGGCGATTATTTGATGTAGTCTGGCTGGAAGCATTGAAATAACAACCTCTGCTTCCGAAATATACTTATTTCTTATGTTTTTATCGTTGATATCAAACTCTACAGCTAAACTTCGGGGATGATTGTTTAACTTCTTTTCAATTAAATTTTTATCTCGATCAACAATGATAAGTTGAATATCTAGTTCTTCTGAATGATCCAGTAAATATTGGATTAGAGCGGTAGAACTGCGCCCGGCACCAAATTGAACTATTTTTTTCATTTGTTTAAGTTTTGTGAATGTGTTCTACGAAGTTAACCAATTTGTGTTATAAAATAAACACTTTTTAGAATTAATGTATTAAAATTAAACTTCCCATTTTCTGTTTCAGTATTCCTTTTTTAGATTCATATTCTATTTCAAAGATGTAAACATCTTGTATATCAATATTTTCTTGGTTAGGAGTCCAATGATTCTCCATGGTGTTTGATTCGAATACCATTTGTCCCCATCTATTGAATATTTTCAATGAATATCGATTTAGCTCACAATCTGAAGCAACTTTGAAGGTTCCTGTTTCTGTATTTGAGTTGTAAATAACTGCATTTGGAGTATAAACTTGACAGTCACAATCTGCCGGGAAAATACGAATGGTATCTGTTCTAACTCCACATCCATTAGAGACTTTAACCCAGAATTGCCCTATTTCTTCTATTACAATAGCGCTATCTGTACTTCCTGTACTCCATAAATAACTCGCATTTGGAGATGTGGCATCTAATAAAATAGGGTCTTGAAGATCATCACAAAAAACGGTGTCTTCGGGTAAATTTGATACTGGAATTGAATTTATTTTTAAATAAAAACTATCTCTAGCTAAACATTTATCGTTTTCTAAATCGACCCAATACCAACCTTCTTCATCAATTTCAATGCTCGAACTGGTTTCTCCTGTAGACCATAAATAAGATTGAATAGAAGAGTGAAATGCATTTACAGCCAAGCTTTCTCCAAGACAAATGGTATCGTTTTCTAAAGTTAAATTGGGTTTAGCATTTACCACAACCTTAAATTCATGTAATTTTGAACATCCTTTGTCGGTTACTATAACCCAATAATCACCAGCTTGAGTTATATTTTCCGAAGCTTGAGTAGAAGAAGTGCTCCATTGATAAGTTGAAGAAGCTGTATAAGAAACGTCTAGTGGAAGTGTTTCGTCTTCACAGATTTCATAAACTTGTTCCAAGTTGATTGTTGGTATAGGATTTACAGTAAGTTGAACAGTTTCTATATGTGCACAGCCATCCAATGAAACTTCTACTGTAATATTTTCAGTTGTTTTTCCAACATAAGTACTGTTTGTAGATCCATCGTGCCATAAATAAGTGGACTGTGGCGAATAATAAGCATCAAAAATAACCGAATCACCTTCACAAATGGTTGTATCGTTTCCTAAACTAATTTGTGGAACGTCTTTAATGGTTACTAATATCGTGTCAAAAGAAGTACATCCATTTTTAGAAACTTCTACCGAATATTCACCTGATATTGTTGGTGAAATTTGTTGGGTGGTATCTCCTGTATTCCATAAATATGTGGCGTTATTTTCTGAAACTTGAATGTTAATCGGAATTTCTTCACACTCTACAATGTCATTCCCTAAATTAATTTCGGGATATGGAAATACAGTAACATTTACTGTATCTGTAAACGTACAATTGGCCAAAGTAACGGTTACCCAAACCAATTCTGTTGTGTTTGAAGTGTACGTTGAGTTTGTAGATCCATCGTGCCATTCATAGGTTGCCGAGGCATTGTAGAAGGCATTAAATACAGAAGAATCGCCTTCGCAAAGTTCAACAGCGGTTCCTAAATTAATATTTGGAACATCATTAAATTGAACATGAACCGTATCAAAAGATGTACAGCCATTTTTGGTGACTTGAACCGAATAATCATTTGTTGTATTTACCGTAATACTTTGTGTTGTAGCTCCCGTATTCCAAATATAAGTGGCTCCATTTTCTTGAACTTCCAATAATTGTTCATCACCTTCACATAAAACAATATCATTACCTAAATCCACTTCTGGGTAAGGAAAAACAGTAACATTTACCGAATCTGTAAACGTACAATTGGCCAAAGTAACGGTTACCCAAACCAATTCTGTAGAGTTTGAAGTATACGTTGAGTTTGTAGATCCATCGTGCCATTCATAGGTTGCCGAGGCATTGTAAAAAGCATTAAATACAGAAGAATCACCTTCGCAAAGTTCAACATCGGTTCCTAAATTAATATTCGGAACATCATTAAATTGTACATGAATAGTGTCAAAAGAAGTACAGCCATTTTTGGTGACTTGAACCGAATAATCGTTTGTTGTATTTACCGTGATACTTTGTGTTGTAGCTCCCGTGCTCCAATTATAAACAGCTCCGTTTTCTTGAACTTCCAATAATTGTTCATCACCTTCACATAAAACAATATCATTACCTAAATCCACTTCTGGGTAAGGAAAAACAGTAACATTTACCGAATCTGTAAACGTACAATTGGCCAAAGTAACGGTTACCCAAACCAATTCTGTAGAGTTTGAAGTATACGTTGAGTTTGTAGATCCATCGTGCCATTCATAGGTTGCCGAGGCATTGTAAAAAGCATTAAATACAGAAGAATCACCTTCGCAAAGTTCAACATCGGTTCCTAAATTAATATTCGGAACATCATTAAATTGTACATGAATAGTGTCAAAAGAAGTACAGCCATTTTTGGTGACTTGAACCGAATAATCGTTTGTTGTATTTACCGTGATACTTTGTGTTGTAGCTCCCGTGCTCCAAATATAAGTGGCTCCATTTTCTTGAACTTCCAATATTTGATCATCACCTTCACATAACACAATATCATTACCCAAATCTACTTCTGGGTATGGGTAAACGGTAACATTTACTGAATCTGTAAATGAACAATTTCCTAAAGTAACTTCTACCCAAACCAATTCGGTTGAATTTGAAATATAAGTTGGGTTTGTAGATCCGTCGTGCCATTCATAGGTTGCCGAGGCATTGTAGAAGGCATTAAATACAGAAGAATCACCTTCGCAAAGTTCAACATCGGTTCCTAAATTAATAATCGGACTTTCTTCGAATGTTATTGAAATAGAATCAGATTCTATACAATTTCCGATGCTCACTTGAACCCAATAATTTCCTGTAGTTGTAACCGAGATAATGGGTGTGGTTTCACCAGTGCTCCATAAGTAAGTTGCCCCTGGTATAGTTTCATCGAGCTCAACAACTTCACCTTCACATAAGGTTGTGTCTTGACCTAAATTGGGGTTTGGTGTAGGGTGCTGAGTGACTTGAACAGAATCAGTAAATTCACAATTTTCAAGGGAGACAGTAACCCAAACGAGTTCAGTATTGTAAGATGTGTAAACTGAATCGGTAGATCCGTCGTGCCATAAATATGTTGCAGAAGCATTGAAATATGCAGATATTTGAACAGAATCGTTTTCGCAAATTTCTAAAGGATTTCCTAAATCAATTTCAGGAACGGTATTAAATTGGACATGAATCGTATCGGAAGTCGTACATCCGTTTTTGGTTACATCAACCGAATAATTATTTGTGGTTGTAACCGAAATAGTTTGAGTCGTTTCTCCTGTATTCCATAGGTAAGTAGCATCATTTTCCTGTACTGAAAGTAATTGAGTATCTCCTTCACAAATTGTAATATCGTTTCCTAAATTTACAACTGGATTTGGATGTTCGGTTATTTGAATGGTGTCCGAAAAATGACATTCTCCCAAGGTAATGGTGACCCAAACCAATTCAGAGCTCGATGTGGTGTAAGAAGCGTTTGTACTTCCATTGTGCCATAAATAGGTGGCAGAACTATTGTAAAAAGCATTGAGGGTTGTAGAATCTCCTTCACAAAACTCAATGTCGTTTCCTAAATTAAATGTTGGGGTTTGATTAAAGGTAACTGTAATGGTATCAAAAGAAGAACAACCATTCTTTGTAACTTCAACCATATAAGTGCCAGTAGTTGTAATGTTAATGTTTTGAGAAGTTTCAGTTGTACTCCAACTATAAGTTGCATTGTTTTCTTGAACTTCTAGAGTTAATATTTCCCCTTCGCACATTGCTGTGTCTGGACCAAGATTTACAATTGGATTTGGAATTTCAATCACCTGGGTGGAATCGGTAAAAGAACATCCGTTTAATGTTACTGTTACCCAAACTAATCCAGTAGAATTTGCAGTGTAGTTTGAATTTGTAGAACCATCCTGCCAAAGGTATGTCGCAAATTCTGAATGGTACGCATCAATTGTTGCATCAGAACCTGAACAAAAAGATGTGGTGTCGTCTAAATTGATGGTAGGAATTGGGTTTATGGTAATAAGAATTTCATCGGTTTCGGAACAGTTACCTATTGTTGCTGTTAATGAATAAGTACCCGAAGTTGTGGCATTAATATGTGAAGTAGTATCACCATTACTCCATAAATAACTCGCAAAGGGAATGGTCTGACCAATATTAAACGTATCGCCTTCACAACCCGATAAATCACTTCCTAAATTAATTGCTGGTAAGTTTACAAAATTAACTTGTATGGTGTCTGAATCTGTACAACCATTTATTGAAGTGGCAGAAACAATATATTCTCCATTAGAATTAACTGAAATTGATGAGGAAGTTTCCCCTGTACTCCAAGTGTAACTAGTAATATTGGATGCAAAAGCATTAAGAGTTAGAGATTGTCCAATACATAATGTAGTATCTTGGCCTAAATTAATATTTAAACCAGTAAAATGAGATAAATTTACTGATGTCTGAATAGAACATCCATTTTTTATGGCATTTACAGTATATAATCCTGGTGTGTTTACGGTAATACTTGCTGTTGTTTGACCAGAATTCCAAGAAAAACTAGAATATTCAGATGCATTCTCAACTGACAAAGTCACGGTTTCTTCTGGACAAAAAGAATGGGAGTTTACGGCATTTCCATCTATTAAAATATCAACCGAAGTTGGAATAATATAAGTGGTATCTCTCAAAGATTCTGAACAAATAGAAGAAGAAGCGTAAATGGCCGATAATCCTGGTACATTCTGAATGGTTGTAGATTGCTGAGCAGTATATGAATTTCCTAAATTGTCTGTATAGGTCGTATTGGCCAAAGATACTATAGGTAAGAAGTCGATATAGGAATGTGTGTAATCGGAATTTCCATTAGGAACAAATCTTGAGCCTTCAATAGATGTTGTCCATACATTTCCATGATCACGATTGACAAGTTCGTCATTGTCATAAATAACTTCGGTTAATGAACCTGTTGAATTTATTAAACCATGAATAGCTAATCCAGATTGCCAATCAGAACAAATGGGTTTGTTTATTAAGTGGGTTTCAATATTATTTGTTCCTTCGTAAATTATTAGGGCAGAGCAAAATGTAAGTTCTGTACAGTTAAACATCGGAACATCATACCAACGTGCAACAAAAGCTCTGTTTGGAGCTGTTCCAATGGTAGCATATTCCATTGTACCACCATCTAAAGGATTGATATCCTGAAATGGTGCAAGAATAGAATTTTTTAAATCGGATGGAGAACCAGAGCCAAGTGTTGTAGTGGTCGTAAAATCACATGGAGTATTTGCTTTACTAGCATCAAAACTTAAAAAGTTATTGGTACTAAGTACACAGCTTGAATATGTATTGCCGTAAAAAGTAAAGTTAAAACCTAGGTTTATCAAAGCTGAAAAATCATCATCGCCTAAACTTAGTTGAGTATAGGTTGCATTTGAAACCTGAGAAAGAATGGTTGCTTGATCAGGAGCAAAATTCATTTCGAGTTGAAATGAGGAGGTACCAGGGCAAACTTCTAGCTCTTCTGGTATGTTGTATTGGCAATAGCTTTTAAATGAGAAAAGTAAGGCGAGTGTATATATTGAGAAAATAAAAAACTTCATGTAGAGGAGGTTTCGTAATTTGGGTTAAATCAAAGGTCAAAAAAAAAAACGAAATACACGTCATTTAATATTATAATTTGTAGATTTGTTTTATTCTGAATCGAGAATGTGATTCTCATTTAAAAAATATAAATTATGAAAGCAACACTTTTATTTCTATCTGTTTTTAGTTTTTCGGTTTTTACTTTTGCTGGAGATTGTGAAAAAGCAATGTCTAAAGAAGATCATACAAGCATTGTAACTGCTATTAAAGCTGAACCAACATATAAAGTTCAAAAGGTAAGAACATTGACTATTGGTAAATGCTTAAATGGAGATCAAATGTTAGAATTATTGAGTTTGGTTACAGAAAAGAATGATAAGTTAGATATGTTTAATATTCTTGCTGGTAAAATTATTAACCAAGAAGAATATGCTAAAGTGAAAAAAACTTTTCTAAACTAATCTTTTGAAACAGATTAATCGTATTAAACAAATAGCCCTTTCTTGGGCTATTTGCATTTCTATAGGTGCCTTAGGTGCACATTGGTTAAAAACTCAATTGTCGCCAGACAGATTAGAAAGTTTTGAAACCGGTAGTCGATATCATTTTTACAGTAATATCGCTTTGTTGTTTTTAGTGTTTATCGAAAACCATTTCGAGGTTAAACATTTTAATAGGATTTATCAGTTAATGATGACTGGAATGATGTTATTTTCAGGTTCTATTTATATATTAGCAACAAAAGAAGTTCACGGTTTGGCATTTGTTAAATTCTTAGGGCCAATTACACCAATTGGCGGAATTTTATTAATTTTGTCTTGGATATTACTTTTTAAAAATATTAAAACAAAAAAATAGAAAATATGGAAAATACAGCCTATTTTACTCCTGTAGCCTCTCTTTCAGATGAGAGAAGAGCGCTTTTTATTAAGAAAACTTATGCCAATGTTGCTATTGCAGTTTTAACATTCGCGTTACTTGAAACCTTTTTATTACAATCGGAAACTATTGTTCGTGCTTTATTGGGTATGATGGGAAGTAATCTTTCTTGGTTTTTACTGTTGGGTGGATTTATGTTTGTAACGAATTACTCTCAAAAAATGGCTATGAAAGCTACCGATAGAACCACGCAATATGTTGCTTTAGGAATTTTTGTATTGGCCGAAGCCATAATATTTGTGCCTCTGTTAACACTTGCCATGATTTTTATGGAAGAAAGTGGAACAAATGTTTTAGCACAAGCTGGTATTGTTACTATTGGTCTATTTGTAGGATTATCTGCCATTGCTTTATTTAGTAAGAAAGACTTTTCGTTTTTGAGCAAAGCTTTAACTATTGGGTTCTTTATTGCCTTAGGGTTAATGATTGCTGGAGCCATTTTTGGATTCAACTTAGGATTATGGTTTAGTGCTGGAATGGTCGTTCTATCTGCCGGTTCTATCTTATATCAAACCTCAAATATAGTACATGAATACCATGAAGAACAATATGTAGCTGCCTCATTAGGGCTTTTTGCATCGTTAATGTTACTGTTTTGGTATATTCTAAGTATTTTTATGAGAGATTAACCATAAACAACACTAAAAACAGAAACCTTTTAATCTTATATTAAAAGGTTTTTGTTTTTTTGTATAATCGTAAAATAAAATTTAAACACATGGGTATTTTTGATTTTTTTAAAAGTAAAGATAAAGAAGAGTCAAGTTTTGATCCTTTAAATATAAAAGTTGAAGATTTAAAAAAAGGAGACTTATTTGATTATGACTTGGAAACTTGGATTGTAAAAGAAGAGTTTGAATATGATTGGGGAAATGAAGTTTTCACAAAAGAATTGTTAATTGAACAAGGTGGGAATGAGTTAACTCTTTCTATTGATGTAGAAGATGGTTTAGAGCTAACCATACAGAAAGCGATTAAAATAAGAAAGCTCAATGAGTATTTTGTTGATCATTTAAAAGAAAAACAGGAGCCTCTTAAGAAAATAGAATTTGAAGGTGTGAACTACTTTTTAAATTCTAAAAATTATGGATATTATAGAAATGTAAACACCAATGCAGAGGGAGAAGAGTGTATAAGTTGGGATTTTTATAATGACAATGAAGACAAAGTCTTATCAATAGAACAATGGAGTGAAGAAGAATTTGAAGCTTCGGTTGGAACAGTGATAACCTCTCGCGATATTTCAAACATTTTACCAAGTGCTAAATAGTATGAAAAATAGACTGATAAAGTTGACTGCATTCATTGGACTCCTATTTTTGGTGTCTTGTGGTGGATCTTCAAAAAAACAAGTTTATAAAAAGTCGGCCTTAGATAAACTTATTGTAGAACTGATGCACGAGTCAAATTATAGCATCATGTTGGCCGATATGGATTATGATGAATCTGCAGATAAGTATAAACACAAATATACAGTGCTTGTTGAAAAGCCAGAAGTTAAAGTTGATTCAACACTACAAGCTACAGATGTAAATGTGATGGAAAAGCCATGGGTTATTGTTTCGGATGAAGATTTTAACCGTTATAAAGATAATCTAGGAATGACCATTATCTCCAAAAAAGATGGTGTAATGAGCAAAACAGCTTCTCCAGCCGGATACGATAATTACGTTGGTAACAAAAGATACGGCTCTTGGCATAGCAATTCTTCTGGTGGTTCGTTTTGGGTGTTTTATGGTCAATATAGATTTTTATCTGATCTTTTAATGGGGCCTCGATATCATTATCCACGTTCGTCTTGGAATGATTATGATAGAAATTACAGAGGGCGAAAAACATATACAGGATCAGGGAAATTTGGTTCCAATAGCAGTAGAAATGGATCTACCACTTGGGGAAAACGTTCGAGTACGTTCAAAAGTACAGTGAATTCTAAAGTGACTAAAAGTGCTTCTAGATCAAGTGCACGACGTTCAAGATCTTCATCGAGGTATTCAAGATCAAGTTCTAGATCTAGAAGTGGAGGTTTTGGTAAATAAATTCATGTTTTAATTAAAAACAGAAAAAACAGAAAATCGTATGAATTCAGTTATCGAATATTTGAATGACGTGGAATGGCTTTATTCGTTAGCCTATATTTTTACAGGTACCTTATTGTTTTTTATAGGAAGATTTCTCTATAAAATGACACATCGAGATATAGATGTGCCTTACGAACTTGTTGAAAATGATAATTTTGCCTTTAGTATTTCTTACGTTGGTTATTTTATTGCCGTAGTAATTATTATTGGAGCTTCTATTGTGGGGGAATCTCAAGGCTTAGAAACCGATTTAATTAATATTTTAGTTTATGGTTTACTAGGTATATTATTTCTCCATATTTCAAGTTGGTTGAGTAATGCATTAATGTTTAAACATTTTCATTTAAAAAAGGAAGTTGTAACCGATAGAAATGAAGGTGCAGGTGTTATTTTTGCTTCCATTTATATTGTGAATGCACTTATTTTATATGGTTCCATTATTGGAGAAGGACAATCGTTATTGCACGGTATTTCTACTTTTGTTATTTACTGGGCATTGGCTAATGTCTTATTGGTTTTGAGTACTTTTGTATATTCTAAAACTTTAGATTACGACATACATCTTGAAATTGAAAAAGACAATGTTGCGGCTGGAATTAGTTTTTCGGGTGCCTTATTGGCCATCGGAATTATTATTATGAATGCCATAAGTCATGAATTTGTAGATTGGTCTACTACCATAATAGATATTTTTGTACAAGGTATTTTAGGAATTGTCCTTTTACCATTGGTTAGGATTATTGCCGATAAAATACTTTTACCAGGTCAGAAATTGACCGATGAAATTGCCCACCAGGAAAAACCAAATTGCGGAGCTGCCTTAATGGAAGCCTTCTGTTATATTGGTGCAGCCATGTTTATTTTATGGAGTATATAAAGAAGAATAGAAGTTCTTTAATTTTAAAAGTAGCTATTTTTGCAACAGGGTTTGCAGGAATAGTTGCTGAATATATTTTATCTACACTAGCTACCTATTTTTTAGGGAATTCTGTTTTACAATGGACTATGATTGTGTCGCTCATGCTTTTTTTCATGGGAATTGGTGCGCGATTAAGCAAGTACATAAAAACGGGATTAATATTAAAATTTTTACTTCTAGAAATAGCTCTTTCTCTTACAGTTTCTTTTTCTTCTATTTTAGTGTATTCTACAGCCGCAGTAAGTGAGTATTACCCAATATTTATTTACGGATTATGTGTATTTATCGGACTGCTTATTGGTTTGGAAATTCCTCTGGTTATACGAATAAATAAAGCCTATGAAGATTTTAATACCAACATTTCTTCGGTTTTAGAAAACGATTACTACGGAAGTTTATTAGGCGGTGTATTTTTTGCTTTTATAGGATTACCACAATTGGGATTAACCTATGTTCCGTTTATTTTAGGATTTGTAAACCTAAGTGTTGCGGTTTTGGTGGCCATTCAAATGTATTCCAAAATGACGTCCTCCGAAAAGATAAAAGTAAAAAGTTTGATTGGAGGATCTGTCCTAATTTTATTGCTCGGCTTATATAAAACGGAAGATGTAATTATTTGGGGAGAACAAAAAAAGTATTTAGATAAAGTCGTTTTCTCTAAACAATCGGCCTACCAAAAAATTGTAATGACCGAATGGAAGGATGAGCATTGGTTATACCTTAATGGAAATCTTCAATTCTGTTCTATAGATGAGGCCATGTATCACGAACCTTTGGTGCATCCGATAATGAAAATGGCTGAAAACCCAAAAAATGTTTTGGTTTTAGGAGGTGGTGATGGATGTGCTGTTAGAGAATTATTGAAAATAGAATCTGTAACTTCAATTGATTTGGTCGATTTAGATTCCGTAATGACAAATCTTGGGAAAAAAAATCCGATTTTAAAAACATTAAACAAAAATGCTATGAATAGCAATTTGTTGAATATTAGCAATGCCGATGCCTATACGTTTTTAGAAAAAGATGTGAATTCATTTTATGATGTGATTATTATTGATTTACCAGATCCAAGAAGTATTGAACTCAGTAGGTTATACAGTCAGGAATTTTACACGATTTGCAAACGTAAATTAAGACCAAACGGCTTTATTATTACCCAAGCTGGGAGTCCGTACTTTGCAACTAAAGCTTTTCAGTGTATAAATAAATCGATGCAGTCTGCAGGTTTTGAAACGGTTCCTTTACATAATCAGGTTATTTCGATGGGAGAGTGGGGTTGGATATTAGGTGCCAAAAATACCAATTGCGACTCAGATTGCTTAAAAGCGCGCTTAAGGCAGCTTAAATTTACAAACCTTTCTACCAACTGGATCAATAATGACGCTATGAACTTATTAACGTCTTTTGGGAAAAATAATGTATTCAATTTACAAGATTCAACAATAGAAGTGAATCGGATTCATAATCCGGTGTTGCAATCTTATTATTTAAACGGAAATTGGGATATTTATTAATATGAAACAAGTTAACTACACATACACTCCAGCTCAAATATATAATGAGAAATGGTGGATAGAACATCTAAGCACCGATGAACTTAAAATTAGATTTGAATCGGGATTAAATGAAAGTCAGTTTCATATTCTAAACTACTGTGAATATTTTTTTGATCAGCAAGGTTTTACTTGTGTTTGGTTATTGGCTGAAAGTCATTTAGCTATTCACACTTTTCCTGAAGATAATAAGATTTACGTAGAATTATCAAGCTGTAATTTAGAGAAGTTAGAACGGTTTAAAAGTTGGATGAAGCAGTTTAAATCTGAATAAATCCAGGTAAAGGGTGTATGTTTTATGGATTGTATTGAATGGTTAATCCACTTGTCTCTTTTAAATCGGATCGCATAATTCTTTCAATAATTTGACCATCAGAACACGTTATTCTTATCGCACATGTATTGGGAGGGAATTTACCTAAATTTTCAGCGTGGAAAAGTAATGTATTGGCTCCTGGTTTAAGATCTGAATAAAAAGTTCTTTTAGATCCAGTAATTAAGTGGTTTCTACATAACCAATAATTGTTTAAATTTAGGGAAATTCGATCTCCATCAACTTCTTCGTGGTCCCATATTTCAATTTCAATTTCTGGTCCATTTAGTGAAATGGGTTCAAGTTTTAAGTCTCTTTTTTGGAATGCTAATTTCGGGATTTCTTGGTCTCCAACTAAATGATAAAGTTTGTGAACATGGTTTTGATCGGCAGTAATAATAAATTTTTGATCTTTACTACAAACCAAAGTTTGAGAAATTTCAATCTCTTCATTCAAATCAAATTCAAGGTTATAATCATCCAATGAAAAAAGTAAAGATTTATTTTTAAAGAATCCAGCAATTAAATTTCTCGAATGCTTATTGATACCGCGGTTAAAGAAATTATTTTTAGCTCGAATGTTTTTAATCAATTCTCCTTTTTTCAAATCCCAAAAATGAATATTTCCATTTTCTGAAATTGAAATTACAACATCTGTTTTACCTTGATATGGTATTAATGTTGTAAACCAAGAATTGGTTGGTTGTAATACTTCTTTAAGCACTCTTTGGCTAGGTGCATGAATGGTTTTGATGCTTTTTCCGTCATTCACAACCAATATTTTAGATTTTTTGGAATACAAAAGACTTTCTATACTCGTAGAACTTTTAAGGACTAAAGTTTTGGTAGAATCTGAAATTTCATACAATTCACCATTGTTTAAGGCTACAAAACACGGATTATTTAAATTTTGATAAATAAAATGGATAGGGTGTTCGAATTGAGTTTTTGAAAGCTGCTCGAACGTTGAAAAGTTGTATCTTAATACTTCATTTTCGTGTGTGCTGACATAGAACGTATTTGAAGATTCGTGAAAAGAAATTTGTTCAATCTCCTTATTACTCACCTTAATTTTATTTAATAAAGTCTGTTGAGAAACATCCCACTTTTCAATTTCACCTTTAAATGTTCCAGATAAAACCACTGAATCGTTATTTGTAAAACAAATAAAACTGCTTCGGAAATCATAACCAACAACAGATTCACCTAATTCAAAATTTTGTGTAAAGCCTGAAAAAGCGTAAAATAAAAGTAATATGAGTGCAATATTTTTCATCTAAGAATAAATAAATTTCAGAACCCAATTTATACTAAATATCTAAAAAATGGGCAATTTTTATTCTCCATATTCAAAAAAGAATAAATTGACGCTTTTATTCCTTATATTAGCCACCAGAATAACATAATTATACGATACCTGTTGATCAGGCCAAAAATTATTAAAATGCGAAATACTCTATTTGGTTTATTTATTGTTTTTTGTTTAAGTCTTGTAAATGCTCAGAACATTCATGAGGTTAAACAAGGAGAAACCCTTTATTCTTTGTCTAAGAAATACAAGATAGAGATCTCAACAATTATAGAGAAGAATCCTCAAGCAGAATACGGTTTGAAAGAAGGAATGAAAATCTTGATTGATGAATCTATTCTAAGAGAAACAGAGACAAAAGTAGATGGTGTAAAATACCGCTATATAAAACATACAATAAGACCTTTCGAGACGTTTTATTCAGTAAAGAATAAATTTAACTTAGATAGAGAAGATATATTAAAATTTAATCCAGAACTATCAACAGGTTTTAGAGCAGGAACGGTTGTGAAAATACCTTTAATTGAAGGAAAAACGAAATTTAAAAAACGTAAATACGAAATTTTTGAAAGTGTTTTTTATACATCTAAGAAAGAAAAGAAGAAACCTGTTAAAATAGAAGATTTACCTGATGCTGATTTAACTGAAGAGGAGCTAAAAGAGAGAAAAGAAAAAGCAAAAAAAGAGAAAGAAAAAGCTAAATGGTTTTCGCCTGAGACCGATAATTATTCGATTTCTTACCTTTTACCACTGTTTTTAGATAAGAATGATAATTATTTGATGAAAAACTCTAAAAAGGTATATCCAAAATCTGAATATGCTGTTGAGTTTTATGCAGGTGCACAAGTTGCTCTAAAAGAGTGGAAAGAAAAAGGTATGAAAGCCGATATTCATGTGTATGATTCTGAAAATAGTAAACAGAAAATTGGAAATATTTTAGCCGAAAAGGCAGTTAAAAATTCTGATGTTATTGTAGGGCCATTTTATACTGAGAATGTAAAGTTCGCGTCAGATTTCTTAAAGTATCAAAATGTAAATATTGTAGCTCCATTATCAAAAGATCATTCTTTGGTGAAGGGAAGAGAAAATGTTTTTCAAGTACAACCTTCTACACGTTTTCAATTAAGAAAAACGTCGGAATATATTTCAAAAAAATATGGTGATTTGCCAATTGTTGTTATTAGAAGAGATACAACAAACGAAGAGATTTTTGCAAATGCATATACCGGCGCGCTTGAAAAAAGTGACAACCCAGAAATGTTTCGAACAAAAATAACGAATACATCTAAATTGTTCTCAATACAAAGAGATTACTTTACTCCAAATCAAGATTATGTTGTAATTATTGCGAGTGAAGATCGAGTTTTTATTACCAATGTTCTGACCAATCTGAATAGATTAAGAAATAAAAATTTAACGACATTTGTAATGCCTTCTATTGTAAAGTTCAATCATATAGATAGAAGCTATTTAGAAAATTTGAATGTTCATTTTCCTATGTTTGGGTCAATCAATTACAAACTACCAAAAACAGATAAATTTGTTCAATCGTTTAGAACAATTCACGGTCACGAACCAGGAGAACGATTCGCATTTATTGGTTATGATGTAACGAATTATGTTTTGAATGAATTATATACTAAAGGGACATTTAATTTTGAGAAATTATCTAAATCTAAACATGCTAAATTAAATTTCGATTTTATGCATCCAGAATATAGTGATGATAAATTTGGATTTATTAATCAAGGTGTTTCAATATATAGGTTTGATAATAAGGAAGGTAAGGCTCTGGTTTACCCGTTCAAGAAAAAATAAAAATGAATCGTATTCTTTCATTATTTAATAAACACATAAAATCTAAGCCAATGTTATTCATTGGCTTAAAATTTTTATTTTGGTTTGTTATTTGTAAAAATGCTATTCAATTAATATTAAATGCATTTCCGAATGTATTGAATGAATATTTATTTATTGTTTCTCAAACTTCTGTATCTATTTTAAATTCAGGTTTAGGTTTGGCCTATGAAATGTATCCTTTAAAATCTGGTGTGGGTATATGGAGTAATGAATACCTATCTGTTGTAATCAATGAAACGTGTGGAGGTATTCCTATTTATACATTGTTTTTAACCTTGGTAATCGCATTTGTGCCTAAAATTTCGAGAGTAGTATGGGGAAGTCTATTAGGAATTGTTTTGTTATTAATAGCCAATAATATTCGTATTATAGGAATCATTTTAGTAAAAGAATTTTCACCTTTATATTTTAAATTTGCTCACGAAATTCTATTCGTATATTTAATGTATGGACTTATGTTATGGATTTGGTACAAATTGTTTTCATTAAAAAAGTCGAATAATTAATACAAAATTTGTTTTGAAATACTTTTATGTTTTAGCTGTTATTTTTGGATTAGGATTGGAGGTTTATTTATTGAATATTCCTGAATTAGATTCGACTCTAACTGAAAGTCATATTTTTAAAATTTCAATGTATTTTATTCAAAGTGTATTACATGGAGGTATTCTGTTTTTTATTCTTAAGTTTTTCTCAAACCCAAAAAAAGACAGCCTAAAAATAAAGCTGTCTTTTATATTTTGTTTAGTATTATTGGTTCTTGGAGGTTTTCGAGTGCTAATAAGTTTTTACAAATTAAGCAATTATGAGACTTGGGTAGCGAGTATAACTACATTTTATCATATGTTAAGAAGTCCAAATGTTTTTGCTATTATCATTCCCCTTTTTATTGTACTTCGAAAACCAATTGATGCTTAACCTAAGTGGAATTTAAGGTGAGAGTTTCTGCTTAAACGCTGTAGTCTTTTTAAGGCTTTTAATTTTATTTGACGTACACGCTCTTTAGAAATATCTAAATTTTCAGCAATTTCTACATAAGATTTTTGAGGTTCTCCAAATAAACCAAAATAATCAATAATGACTCTTTTTTCTTTTAATGGTAATTTATCTACAACCATTGAGATATCATGGTGTAAAGATTCTTCTTCCATCGATCCATCTGGTTTAGCCGAATTGCTATCAATCATTAACGAAGCAATAGAATTTTTTTCATCTTCCTTAATAGGTGCATCCATAGATAATGGACTACGAGAAATTTTTTCACTTTCTTTTACAAGAGCTAAATCAATATCGTAAGTTTTAGAAATTTCTAAGGCGGTTGGCTCTCTTTCTAAAATATGACTTAATTCTGTTCTGTATTCATTTACTTTTTTTATCTGAGCAATTTTGTTGGCTGGTATTCTTACCATTCTAGAGGTTTCTCCTAAAGAGGCCATAATTGATTGACGAATCCACCATACGGCGTAAGAAATAAATTTAAACCCTTTTGTTGGGTCAAATTTTTGAGCGGCTTTAATCAACCCAATATTACCATCACTAATCAAATCTTCTAACGGAATACCTGTAGATTGGTATTGTTTCGCAACGGAAATAACAAAACGTAAATTTGCATTTACTAATCTCTCTAAGGCTGCATTGTCTCCATTCTGAATACGTGTTGCCAATTCAACTTCTTCTTCTGGCGTTACAAGGTTTATTTTGGCAACATCGTGTAAAAATTTATTTATTGATAAACTTTCTCGATTTGTAAGTTGCTTGCTGATTTTTAATTGTCTCATGCTTAATTTGTTTTTTTATACGAATACAAAAAACGTGCCTAAAACACTTATTTACTGAAAAATATGAAAAAACATATGTTAATGAAGTTAAAGTTATGTTAATTCGTTTGTAAATTAGGTTTGTTATTCATTTCTAGTTTATGAGTCAATGGTTTTCAGCATTCCTTACATTTGGTTGATGACATTGTATTATTGAAAAATGTGTAAGTGTTGAAAAACGAGAGTGGTAGGTTATTTATGATTTGCTCTTAAGTTTTGAAAATAAAAAAAGGCCATTCGATTTGAATGGCCCTGTGTGAAAATTGAAATTGACTATTTATTGATAATCATTTTCTTTTTTAGATGATGTTTTTTTCCTGAAACTTCAACAATATAGATCCCAGAACTTAAATTTTCTGCATTTATTTCCATTTCATAATTTGTAACAGGTGTAGTTTGCATTAACCTACCTGAATTATCATAAATTGAAACGGTTTCAAAAATTTCGTGATCTGGTAACTCTATTAAAAATGTTCCTTTGTTTGGATTAGGTAATAAATCAAAAGTTAAATTCTCTTCAATATCTTCTGTTCCTAATGGATTTCCGACTGTAAAGTAATATTCAATTTTTGAACCAAAATCGCTACCAAAAGATTGAAGGGTACCATTACTTCCTAATTTTCGAATTCTTATAGAACCAGCCCCTTGATTAGGTTGTGCCCAAAAGCTTAAACCATTCTTGGCATTATCCGTTAATTCGAATTTATAACAACCTTGTGGAAGGTTAGTAATTTCCTCTTCATGTGTTTGGTTACTTGCAGGATTCGTAAGCGAATAGTGCACAGTTCCATTCATATCTGTAATGGTCCACGCATTTTGATTACCAAAATTATTAGTTTTTAGAATGACTCTAAAGTCAGAAGGGAAGTCTTTTACAACATCGAATTGGCTTTTCATAAGATTATCTGTTGCATCTTCATCTGCAACACCATTTACATAAAGTGCTTCAACAAAAAATGTATTCGAAGTTTGTGAAGAAAAATCAATTGGATTTTGAGTTGGTAACTCGACACGTGCAGTTTGTAAAGGCGCTAAATCACCTGTCCATGTGTAGTTTTGCCAAGATACATTTTCCACCCCGTAAGCAAACGTTACAGAAGTTACATTTTGTCCAGATAAATTTTTGAACTCGAAAACAGGTTTTCCACAAATTGGGTTAAAACGTGAATGATCATATTTATTGGAAGGAGCCAAAATATCCACAATCTCAACATTGTTTTGGAAATTGAATGCACCATATGTTGTTACATAAGCATCAACTGTATAAGATCCTTGATTCCCCGATGTGTATAATTGGAAATCTACATCGATGGTGTTTGTTCCTGTATTTGAAGACGGAGTTAAATCGAAATTGAATTTAGGAACTTGTTCTCCTGGACACCAGTTTGCACGATCGTATAACCATGTACCAGGTTGGGGAAATTGAGCGTTTTCTCCACAATCGTCTTTCCAAATTGTTTCTTGAGCAATCATATTTCCATTTGAAATAACATCAAATGTCTTAGCACAAAATTCAGCACAGTTTTCAGGGTTTCCTTCACCACCAAAACCATGACCAGTAGGTGTAAATGTTAATTCTGCATAATCAGCATTGGTTTTGTTGTATTCTTTTTGACTAATTGTGTTTTCAATGGTATGAACACCATCAATGTGCTCTCCGTATTTAGGAGACGCATGCCACAATGGAAATAGCTCAACAATATTTCGAGGAGGTGTTCCATTTATGAAATGAAAATCAATATCGGCAGTAAATCCATCAGACCAACCTGAATAATGTGCTTGAATGGTTGTAGTATCTTTTAATAAAGAAGCAAATTCTGTTACATCAAACATAAATTTTCTGTTCCAAGGATCACTTAAATTTCCACCATAAGGTGTAATAGCACGACCTAATTCAATTTTATCGATGACTTCAAAATATGTGTAGTATCCCGTTTTGTCTAAATAAAAAGTATCTGTTGCCGAAACCCATGTTGTATCTATGGCAGTACCAGAAGTATCATACGTACTGGTATTATAATTTGCGTTAAATACAAAAATGGTATCTGTAGGTGTTAGGGGATTTAATGTATCTCCAAAAAGTACAACGGTCAATGTATCATTAGCAGTTGAATCTGTTGCTAAAGTTGATGAATTAAATTCTGTGGTATATGTTAAATCCGATGAAAAATAAAAGGTATCTATTTGTGAACCATCTACAGTAAAGCTTGGTGCTTGTCTCAATGTAGAGTCAGTAATACCAGTTGGTTTTAATACATTAATTTGAGTGGTGTAATCCCAATCGCTACAACCACCTGTAGGACAACCCAAATTATATTCCATTAATATTTTTTTGTATTCACCAGTTGTGGGAAAAACTGTTGTTTCATTGTAATTCTTATACCAATCCATGTGGGTTTCGCTATGCGAAGAAATGGTTGTAGTGTCGCCCACAGTTTGGCCAACCGAAGACAGATAAATTAGGGAAGAAAATATCCCTAACCATGTAAATTTTTGAGACATAGGAAAAAGTTTTAAGTGTTTCGTTAACAAACTTAAAAATAAAGTTTAATAATTTCATTATTCTGGCAATATTTATACATTTGTCAATATTCTAATATAGACTAAAATTAACAAAGATATGAGTAAGTTTGATGTTGCAGTAATTGGTTCTGGTCCTGGAGGTTATGTTGCTGCTATTCGATGTGCACAATTGGGGTTTAAAACAGCTTTAATTGAAAAATATAACACATTAGGAGGTACTTGTTTAAATGTAGGATGTATTCCTTCGAAGGCTTTATTAGATTCTTCGGAACATTTTCATCAGGCGGTACACCAGTTTAAAGAGCATGGAATAGAGATTAATGAGCCAAAAGTAAATCTTGAGCAAATGATTTCTAGAAAGCAGTCGGTTATCGATCAGACGTGTTCTGGAATTGATTTCTTAATGAAAAAGAATAAAGTGGAAGTGTTTAAAGGATTTGGTTCTTTTAAAGATAAAACCCATATTCTTATCGAAGGTGAAAATGGAACTCAAGAAATTGAGGCGGCAAAAACAATTATTGCTACGGGGTCTAAGCCGTCGAGTTTGCCTTTCATTAATTTAGATAAAGAAGGTGTAATTACTTCTACAGAGGCATTAAAACTTAAAGAAATTCCAAAACACCTTATTGTAATTGGTGGGGGAGTTATTGGTTTAGAGTTAGGTTCTGTATATGCCCGTTTAGGTGCTAAGGTATCTGTTGTTGAATATGCTCCAAGTTTAATTCCTTCTATGGATTCGTCTTTAGGAAAAGAGCTTAAGAAAGTGTTGACTAAGTCTTTAAAGATGAAGTTTTACATGAATCATGGGGTTACTGCAGTTGAAAATACGGGTGACGAAGTGGTTCTTAAAGTCATGAACAACAAGAAAAACGAGGAAATCGAATTAAAAGGAGATTACTGTTTAGTAGCTGTTGGACGTCACGCTTACACAGATAAATTAGGATTGGAAAATGTGGGTATTTCTACAGATGATAGAGGTAGAATTAACATTAACGAGCATTTCCAAACTTCTGCCGATAATATTTTTGCTATTGGTGATGTTGTAAAAGGAGCGATGTTGGCTCACAAGGCCGAAGAAGAAGGTGTTTATGCCGCAGAATTTATGGCTGGACAAAAACCACACATCAATCACGATTTAATTCCTGGTGTTGTTTATACTTGGCCAGAAGTGGCGGCTGTTGGTAAAACAGAAGAAGAATTGAAAGCTGCAGGTGTAAAATATAAAGCAGGTAGTTTCCCATTTAAAGCCAGTGGACGTGCAAGAGCTTCTATGGATTTAGATGGTTTTGTAAAAGTATTGGCAGATGCTAAAACAGATGAAATTTTAGGTGTTCATATGATTGGACCTCGTGTTGCAGATATGATTGCCGAAGCTGTTGTTGCTATGGAATTTAGAGCTTCTGCAGAAGATATTGCAAGAATTTGCCACGCTCACCCAACATTTACAGAATCGTTTAAGGAAGCCGCATTGGATGCGACTGAAAAACGTTCTATTCACATGTAAAAAACATTCAGTATATAACTGAATTTATATAACGTGATTGATTCATTTCAATCACGTTTTTTTTTGGTTAAAAACATGGCTGTCCTAATTTTTAATAATTCAAACCCTGTTTTTCATATCAAATCAAAAGCTTGGAACCTTTAATTTTGCATTTAGAATGTAGAAAATTCTTTTCTTTATGCGGTCTATTATTTTGCTTTTTTGCCTTGTCATTGGTATTCATACCATTTCTCTAAATGCTCAAACTTTGAGTTCCGATCATTTTCCGAATAAAAACGATACCTTAAAATGGACGGGAAATTTAAATGTCAATTTTAATATGGTAAAAAATGCTAATCGACTCTTGCAAATCAACTCTCGGTTAAATACAAAATACCAAACACAAAAACATCAATTTATATTTGTTAATAGTTTTCACTTTAAAGAAGCCAATTCAACAGAACTCATTCATAAAGGCATTACTCAACTCAATTTTACAAGTCGAAAAAACAATCGGTTTAACTACGAAATATTTAACCATCTTCAGTTTAATGAGATTATTTATTTAAAATTCAGAAATGTTTTTGGCATTGGTTTTCGGAATAGAATTTATAAATCAAAAAAACTTGTACTAAATACTGGATTAGCCCCAATGTTTGAGTACGCCTATTTTAATAAGAATAATGAGAAGGTTTTTGAACGGAATACAAGAGTAAATACATATTTATCGATGGTCTATTTTCCACATCCTCAAATTACCATAAACAGCTCTACGTATTTTCAGCCCAAAATAAATACCATTCAAAATTTTAGAATTTCCAATGAAACCAGACTAACGTTTAAAGTCACCAAAAATATTGGATTTAATATTCATTTGATGATTTGGCAAGATGCCTTTAATCGATATGGTATAAACCAAATTCAGTATAAATTGAATAGTGGAATGACATTAATGCTCTAGGTTGGTAGCATATTTACAATGAATACAACCATCCCTCAAAAGAACATAAATTTTAATAATTATCACCTAATTTATAGTATCTAATCCCTTGTATAGTAGACATACATTTGTTGTGTTAAAACAAATTTATGAAGAAAATTATTAAACAGGGTACCTTGCTTTTGGCAATGTGTCTTTCAGGTTTTGTTATTTCCTGTAAGAGTCAAAAAAATAACGACAAGCAGGCTGTTGCCGATAAAGTTTTTATTAATGGGAAAATTTATACAGCAGATACTGCAAAACCAATGGCAGAGGCTATGGCCATTAAAGGGAACAAAATTGTGGCTGTAGGTTCTACTGAACAAATTTCTAAGCTGGTTACCAAAGAAACCAAAACCATCGATTTGAAAGAACATTTGGTTATTCCAGGATTAAACGATGCACACTTCCATTCTTTTTCCAATGCACCAGTTGGTCATCAAATCCAATTGCCTTGGGAACCAAGTTGGAGTCAAGTGTTAGAAGCAGTAGAAAAAGCGATTAAAGAAGTACCAGAAGGGACATGGATTACAGGTTTAGCCGGTGTAAATGTTATAGACGACTTAAAAGCAGATCGATTTTCTTTAGACAAAATTGCTCCTAATCACCCTGTTTATATTTCTACTTGGTTTAGTCATGGAGAAATTATCAATACAAAAGCCATGAACCTTTTTGGAATTGATGAAAGAATTAAAGATCCATTAGGAGGTTGGTTTATCCGTGTAGAGAATTCTGATGTTATTACTGGAAAATTTCATGAATATGCCCAATGGCCATTAAGAAGACAACTCATAAATTTTAATCTGAATGACAAACAATTGGTAGATGCTATGCAGGCCCAAACCAATGAGTTGATTCAAAATGGAGTAACGTCTATTCAAGATATGCCAATTCTTGATCCAGATCGTTACCTAAAAGTATTGGAAGATTCTAAAATTCCAATTCGAGTTCGATATATGAGAATGCCAAATACCTCGCCAACAAGTAGAGATATTGAAGAGTCTAAAAACCTTCCTGAATACCCATTAAAAAACCTACATGTAAGAGCAACAGGTACAAAATGGTTTTTAGATGGTACACCAATGGAACGAGTGGCGGCCACAAGAAAGGCATATGCCGATTCGGACAATCCGAATTGGAAAGGGAAAATGTCTTTTACTAATAATGAGATAAAAAGAATTTTAACAAAAGAAGAAGATTGGCGAGGACAGGTGTTACTACATACTCATGGCGATCGATCTGCCGAAATAATTATAAATACGATGGAATCTATAAAAGGTGTAGATTGGAAATCAAAGCGTGTTAGAATGGAGCATGGAGACGGTGTTGTGGAAGATTTAATTCCAAGAGCTGCAGATTTAGGCGCTGTAATTGTTCAACAACCACATCATTTAGTATTAGGAGATATTATCGAATCCAGATTTGGGCACAAACATTTCTTTAAATTTAAATCTCTTTTAGATGCTAATATTCCTCTGGCTTTTGGAACCGAAGGAATAGAAAGTCCATTTGCAGCATTTGTTTATGCTTTAAATCATCCTTTTGATTCTAAAGAATCCTTAACTAGAGAAGAGGTAATAGATGGATTTACAAAAGGCGCTGCTTTTGCTGAGTTTGAAGAAAAAGTAAAAGGGCAAATAAAAGTAGGTATGCTGGCCGATATTGCAATTTTATCGCAAGATATTTTAACTGTTCCGGAAGAAAAAATTGTGGAAACAAAAAGTATCATGACTATTGTTGATGGTAAAATTGTTTACGATTCTAAGGCTTTAACAACTTCAATGTAAAAAATGAGAAAATTTTTAATATGGGCATTACCATTCGCTGTAATTGGTTTTGCCGAGAAGGCTCAAGCTCAAAACGATTATCAATTTAAGGCTTTAACCAATTATTCATATTCCGATACAAAGTTTAGTGATAAAATGTTGCAAGACACCAAAACAATTTATGTAATGGGAGGACTTAATTACTATTTTATACCTGTAGATATTGAAAAAGGTCCTCTAGCTTTGGCTCCTTTTTTAGATCGTTCTTCTTTAGTTAACTTTTCCTATGGAAGTGGGAAATATACTGCAGGAGAGCAAAAGGAGAATTTTAGAGTGTTTAACCTAG
>JBMYWP010000034.1:0-40335 GCA_049607525.1 Flavobacteriales bacterium | reverse complement strand
TTTCTTACCAGTTAATTGACAAATTCTTGACATGGTATCTATTTTTTTAACTTAAGTTCTACTTTAAAGGACTGCAAATTTAAGCTTTTAATTTAAATAACCAATTATCTGATTATAAAAATTGAAAATTGTTGTTCAATAGAATCACTTCATAATGAGATCATCAAAATAAACAATGCAATACTTCTTTTAATAGTGGAGAAGATGGGAGTCGAACCCACGACCTCTTGACTGCCAGTCAAGCACTCTAGCCAGCTGAGCTACATCCCCAGAGTAATTCGAGGCAAATATATTAATTAATTTGTGTGCTCAAACCTAATAATGCATTTATGTATGAAATTGCTGTTGTTTTTTAAAAGAGATAAACTTGTCCGTTTTAAAAATATTGCTTAATTTTGAAGAAATAATTATGGTATATGTTTTCTAAATCTTGCGAATACGGATTAAGAGCCTCTTTGTTTATTGCCGAACAATCTTTGCAGGGTAATAAGGTTGGATTAAAAGATATTGCTGAGTCAATTGATTCGCCAATGGCTTTTACAGCAAAAATATTGCAAGCCTTAACCAAAAACAATTTGGTTAATGTAGTAAAAGGTCCTTATGGAGGATTTTATATAGAAAAGGAGGCCTTGAGAAATAATCCGATCCGTGAAATTGTTGACCTTTTTGATGGTGATAAAATTTATACGGGTTGTGCATTAGGATTAAAACAATGCAATGAAACAAAACCATGTCCTTTACATCATCAGTTTAAACAAATACGAACAGATTTGAGTGAATTGTTAGAAAAAAATACTTTAATGGATTTATTAAGTGAAGAGAATCAAACTAAAAAGCTGTGGTTGAAACTATAGCTTTTTTTTAAGTTTAAAAAGGATATAATTATCCGTAATAAAAATAGCATTATGAGTTCAAAACACATTGTAGACGCCATTGAGAAAAAATACAACACAATTGGCGAAAATCCAGATTCGTACTTAACTGGGTTATTGCATGCAAAACCAATAAATTATTGGGATTATATAGAAGTAGATACTTTATTGTCACTTCAACGACCTCGAACTCATTTTAAGGACGAGGAAATATTTATTATGTATCATCAGATCACTGAATTGGTTCAGAAAATGTTGTTGCATGAAATTAAACAACTCATAGAAATGCCTTTTGAAGAGCATGTTTGGATAACCAAATTCAATCGAATTAATCGATATACCTCTATGTTAATCACTTCTTTTGATGTGATGAAATATGGAATGGATTACGACGATTATAATACATTTAGATATACCTTAACTCCTGCAAGCGGATTCCAAAGTGCCCAATTTAGAGAAATAGAATTGTATTGTACTTCGTTAAAAAATTTAACCAGTAAACGTCCCGGACTAAACCTTCCTGAAAATCCATCCATTGATGAATATTTTAATGTCATTTATTGGCAAGACGCTGGATATAATCCTAAAACACATTCGAAATCGTTGACATTAAGACAATTTGAAGAAAAGTACTTAGATAAATTGAAGTATTTGGCCAATAAGGTGTGGGGAAATACATTAGAAAATAAAATTTTAAATGAAACCACGATCTCTAAAGAATTAAAGGATTTATTGAGAGCGTTTGATAATCTTTATAATGTAAAATGGCCAATGGTTCATTTAGAAACAGCTCAACATTATTTAGATCAAAAAGGAGAGAGTAAAGCCGCTACTGGTGGAAGCGAATGGAAAAAATATCTTCATCCACAATATCAACAAAGGCGATTTTTCCCAAGTCTTTGGAGTGCGGAAGAAATAAAAAACTGGGGAAAATAATTCAGAAAACAAACCTTATGACAACAGGAAATTTTAACGCAGACAAAACATATAATCCAGAACGTATTTCAACTAAAGTCATTTTGGATGATGATTTTACCAAAGAAATTAGAATTCTTATGGCTAAAGGTCAAGAAATGAAAGCACATAAAGCTCCATTTCCTATTCAGGTGCATGTTTTAGAAGGTGTAATTGATTTTGAAGTAGACAATGAAACAATGACCATGACTGCCGGTGAAATTATTAGTTTGGAAGCCTCGGTAATTCATGCGTTATTTGCTAAAGAAAACAGTATGGTTCGATTAAGTTTAAATAAATCGGATCGAGTAGAACGTGTAAATAGAGTCGCAAATAACTAACGGGTATGAAATCAATTGAAAGTAGAGATGAAATAAACATTTTGGTAAATGCCTTTTATGCCAAAATAAGAAAAGATGACCTTTTAGGTCCAATTTTCAATAAACATATTGCCGAAGAACAATGGCCTGCTCATTTAGAAAAACTGACCGACTTTTGGGAATCACAATTGTTTAGGGTATCTAAATTTAGAGGAAATCCAACGCTTGCCCATAAAAATGTAGATGAAGCACATCATCATAAAATAGAACAAAGTCATTTTAACCATTGGTTAAGTATTTGGTTCGAAACGGTTGATGAATTGTTTGAAGGAGAATTGGCTTTATTAGCTAAAAACTCAGCTCACAGAATGGCTGGCGCACAATTTATGATGATGGTTCAAATGAGACCTAAAGCATAGAATCAAGAAATGTATTTTCATAAAAAAAGGAATTCGCTTTTCGGCTTGCTTGCCCCAATTTAATAGGCGCTATGAGAAACAGTCTTTTTTGTCGGCATAGAGTTTTATTTTCGTTAAGAATTTTTGAAACCTTGGAGAAAATTTAGAAAATAAAACTCGGTTTTTGGTCTCTGACCAAAAAATGCATTCAAAAAAGTGCCTTTTTCTTTGTTTCGTTTCTTTTGGGCAAGCAAAAGAAATGAAAAACCAAGTGTTAACGCCGAAGAATAGGACAACATTCTCGATGGGCAGAGTTGCCACTAAACATAAAAAGGAATTCGATCATTCGAATTCCTTTTTTAAAATTAAATCACATTGATTTAATCAATATTTATGGTGTTTAAAAAAGCTAAACTCTTTTGCATATAATCATGGCTTAACACATCGTTTTCAATAAATGGAACTTCCATTCTATAAGCTGCAAGAATACTTTCTCCTAATTCTCCCGTTTTATAATCGCGGAATTTCATGGCTTGAGATGCATTCAATAATTCAATAGCTAAAACAGACATTGTATTTTCGACAACCTTATGTAATTTGGTAGCTGCATTTGCTCCCATACTTACATGATCTTCTTGTCCGTTACTCGAAACAATAGAGTCCACCGATGCTGGCGTACAGTATTGTTTACTTTGACTCACGATTGAAGCAGCCGTATATTGAGGAATCATTAATCCAGAATTTAATCCAGGTTTTGCAACCAAGTAAGCTGGTAAACCTCTTTCTCCCGAAATTAATTTATAAACACGACGTTCCGAAATATTTCCTAATTCGGCAACGGCAATGGCTAAAAAGTCGAAACTTAAAGCTAGAGTTTGTCCATGGAAATTTCCAGCAGAAATTACACGATCTTCATCTGGGAAAACATTTGGATTGTCGGTAACTGAATTGATTTCGGTTAATACAACCTTTTTTACATGTTTAATAGCATCTTTACTTGCGCCGTGTACTTGTGGAATACAACGGAAGGAATAAGGATCTTGCACATGTTCTTTCTTTCTCTTTACACCTTCACTATCTTCTAATAATGAATAAATTTTCTCGGCAGTTTTTAACTGACCTTCGTGAGGACGAATGGCATGAGAAAATAATTCGAAAGGTTCTATACGCCCATCAAAAGCATCTAAAGAAATAGAAGCAATAATATCAGAAAATGAAGAGATTTTTTCTGCTTGAAGCACATTCCAAACCCCATAAGCACTCATAAATTGAGTCCCGTTCAATAAGGCTAATCCTTCTTTAGATTGTAAAGTAATTTCAGACCATCCGAACTTTGATAAAATTTCAGATCCAGAATATTCCTTTCCTTCAAATTCAACTTTTCCTTCTCCTAAAAGAGGCAAGGCTAAATGAGCCAAAGGCGATAAATCTCCAGAAGCGCCTAAACTACCTTGAGTGTATATTACCGGAAGTATATCGTGGTTAAAAAAGTCTACCAAACGTTGTACAGTAACCAATTGAACTCCAGAATGACCATAGCTTAAAGATTGAATCTTTAAGAATAACATCAGTTTTACAATGTCTTTTGGTACAATATCTCCCATACCACAGGCGTGAGACATAACCAAGTTTCTTTGTAATTGAGAAAGATCTTCGGAATTAATAAACTCATTGCATAGGGAACCAAATCCAGTATTTATTCCATATATAGGAGCATCAGAATTTGCCATTTTATCATCAAGGTACTGACGACATTTTTGGATTTTTTCTTTTGCTGAGTCTGAAAGTTCTATGAGTTTTCCTTCAAAGATTACAGATTTGATATCTTCAAAGCTTAAAAATTCGCTTGATATTTGATGTACTTCTTTCATGCTATTTCAATTTTTGGATTAATTCTTCTAAAGACATGGCTGTTTGTTCTCCTTTGTCCATATCTTTTAAAATAATTGTGTTATTGGCCAATTCATCTTCTCCAACTAAAGCTACAAATGGAATTTGACGTGTATTGGCATATTTCATTTGTTTATTAAACTTTGTAGATTTTGGGTATAGTTCAGAAGAAATACCTTCCGATCTTAAGGCTTTAATATATTTCATACATGCTAAAGCTTCGGTTTCCCCAAAATTCATAAAACAAACTTGAGTGGCCGTTTCTCTAAATTCAGGGAATCTATTCAGTTCTTCTAAAACCAAATAAATACGGTCTAAACCAAATGAGATACCTACTCCAGAAACGTCTTTAAGTCCAAAAATACCTGTAAGGTTGTCATAACGACCACCACCACCAATAGAACCAAGTTTTACTTCGTTAGAAACCACTTCGAAAATGGCACCAGTATAGTAGTTTAATCCTCTGGCTAAGGTTAAATCTAGTTCTAAAGTCGATTTATCTAATCCTAAAACTTCTGTTTGATCGAAAATATATTGTAATTCTTCAATTCCTTTTTGTCCTTCTTCTGAATTAGAAAAGAGATCCGAAAGTTGAGATAAAACAGATGTTGCATCTCCAGTAATGTCCAATACTTTCTCAATAACTTCGAGTGCAGATTCAGGAATACCTCTTTCAGTAAGTTCTTTTAAAACACCTTCTTTTCCTATTTTATCTAACTTATCTAAAGCAACCGTAAAGTCGATTAATTGATCAGAAATTCCTGCAACTTCAGCAATTCCAGCTAAAATTTTTCGGTTATTAATACGAATAGACGTTGATAAACCTAAAGTTGAAAATGCAGTATCATATAACTGAACCAATTCCACTTCATATTGTAAAGAGTCAGATCCTACAACATCAGCATCGCATTGGTAAAACTCGCGGTAACGACCTTTTTGAGGTTTATCGGCTCTCCAAACGGGTTGCATTTGAAAACGTTTAAACGGAAAAGTGATGTCGTTGCGGTGTTGAACAACGTAACGGGCAAAAGGCACAGTTAAGTCATAACGTAAGGCACGATCACAAATTGCAGGCGTTAGCGTTTTGGTGTCTTTTGTTTCTAAAGTTTCGGTTCCTACCTTTTTTAGATATTCACCATTATTTAATATTTTAAATATCAAACGATCACCTTCTTCCCCATATTTACCCATAAGTGTTGAGTAATTTTCGAAAGATGGCGTTTCTATTTGATCGAAAGAAAAGTTTTGAAAAACTGATCTTAGTTTTGAAAATAGATAGTTTCTACGTTGCATTTCCAACGGCGAAAAATCTCTTGTTCCTTTTGGTACAGATACTTTCATTAGTTTTCTGTTTTATATTTTTTTGAACCTGCATACATTTTGTAGCCTGTAAGTTCACATTCTATTTTACCTTGAAATAATTTACGGCGTTTAGCCGCTTTTAAACCGATGTATTTTTTTACAGTTCCGATTGGCGATATAAACCAAGCTTCACTTCCTTCGTACTGGTGCTTGAGTAATGCACCTATGTCTTCAACCATTTTTGGTAAATCCTTTTTTATCCTTCTATCGTAAGGTGGATTTGAAACAATAAATCTTGGCGATTCTATGTTTTGAGGTTGTAGGAAATCGGCTTGTTTAAGTTCTACTAAATCGTCTAAGAAAATATTTTTCAAATGCTTTTTAGCAACGTTTACATAAGATGCACTCAAGTCTGATGCATAGAAATTATTATGGAAGTATTCTATTTTATCTAAACTTACTTCCTTAATTTTCTCCCATAAATCTTTGTCAAAACTATTCCAATGCATAAATCCGTAATTTTCACGAACCACACCAGCGGGCATATTTTTAGCCATTAAAATAGCTTCTACAACAAATGTTGCCGAACCACACATCGGATCCCAAAAGTCCATTGGTTTTGGCCAACCTGCAAGCTTTAAAATTCCAGCGGCTAAAACCTCGTTAATTGGAGCTTCATGACGTTCGGTTTTATATCCTCTTTTATACAAAGGAGCACCAGAAGAATTTAAATATAAACTAGCCTTGTCTCCATCTATATATAAATAAATAGGTACATCAGGATCTTTGGAGTCTATATTTGGTCTTTCGTTATCACAAATTTCTCGGTATCGATCTACAATTGCATCTTTACACAATAAAGCAGCATAGTGCGAATGACTTAAAGAACTACGATGGGTAACAGCTTGTACTCTTATGGTTTTTTTTACTCCAAAATGTTTCTCCCATTCTATTTGCTTTACCTTTTTGTAAAACTTATCTTCATTGTAGAAAGTAAAAGTTTCTATAGGGTAAAGAATGTTTAGAGCTGTTTGTAAACGGAAATTTGCTTTATACATAAAACCTAAATCTCCTTTAAAACTTACTGCTCTATTGAGTTCTTTTACATCTCTAGCGCCAATACTTTTTAGTTCTTCGGCCAATACACCTTCTAAACCAAAAAATGTTTGGGCTAGCATTTTAAAATCGTCTTGCATAACTTTGTTTTTAGCGTTTAAAAAACGCTTTGCAAATATAAGGAGTTAATGGGAATATTTTTCTTTTTTTAATATTGAATACATATCAAAGAACTTCAAAGTTGCCTTTTTTAATCGGAATAAAATTCTGTGCGATTTTTCTTTAGAAAGAAGAAAAAATAAAATTATGTGACGAAAATGCTATTTAGTTATTTATTTATATTATTTTTATCACTAGTTGTAAAAAATGAAGTTGACTAAAATTCCATTATATACAATCTAAGAGACAAATTCCTCTATTTTAACGAATCACTTCCCAAACAAAAAAAAGGCTATCGAATTTCGATAGCCTTTTTTTTATTTAATAACGTGAGTTCGATGTAAGAAATTGATATGCCAAAATTTGATTCTCTATACAAATTTTGCTCCTTTTAGTCGCAAAATTCACTCGAATTGACACTTTTTTTTGTCACATCGACCTGTCCCGACTTTTCGGGAGTGTTTTTCGTGAAGAGTAACGTAACGAAAAATATATCGAGATGCCTCATATTCTTATATCGAACTCACATTTAATACTAAATGTATTAGTTAAGTAACAGTGCATTTACTTTACCGTTTTCTAATGGTATTACATCTGTTGGGTCTGCATTGTTTACAAGATTCCCAGAAAATTCGGCTGTAATAATTTTATTTTTAAATTCTGTAATTTTTAGTGTAGCCGTTGAGTTTGCATAAGAAACAGGTCCCGCATTTAATACATAGGTTATGTTACCAACCGTAGGCGTTAAGTTAATAATTTGACCTACCTTACTTTGTATATCAGCCTCCGAATTGATATCATGTAAATAAAGTAATAAAGTATTTGCAGCTGAAGTTCCACCAATTACTAGGGTTGAAGTGTTTATGTTGCCTGATGTTTGAGAATCATCCCAAGAAAAAAGAGCTCCGTTTATTTTAGCATCTATTGTTCCTACAGCTGTTGGTCCTGGGTCTGTAGGTGGTGTAATGTCAATAGTTCCTGTTGTTTTGTATAGGTTTAAATTGTCTCCTAATCCAGACGTTAACTTATTACCATCAGATAAAGTTGCTTCAAATTGAAAATCAATTCTTCTATTTATATAGGTAATTTTAATAAATCCTGATACTGCTTTTAACAGGTTACCATTCTTGAAGAAGGTAAGATTATGAAAATCACTCCATCCAAATTCATAGGTTCCAACAGTCAATTCATCACCTTCTAAATTACCTAAGTTTATGACTATAGAATCCTGTAAATTAGGAAATCCTTTTATTTGAAGATTGGTTGTATTGAAAACTGCCGTGTAATTTATAGCATCATAGGGTGTTATTGTGTTTGAAACAACATTGGTTTGTTCCCATGTAAATACTTCGTTGGTGTCTTCCTTTTCTGCGTCACATGAAATGAAACCAAGAAAAATTGAAAAAATGAAAAATAGAGATATGAATTTTTTGAAAATCATGATGTATGCAATTAATATTTTGATACGTTACTGTTTTTTCAAATATACATGTTTTTAAGAAATTATACTCTATCCAATTCATAACTCTCATATTTATAATTTTAAATGATGTAAGTGTGTGAAATTATTAACAAGTATATGCTATTTTGTTAGTTTTAATAGAGCTTATTGAAGTTGAAAATGAGTTATGATATAATTTTAAATGTTTGAATCTTCTTAATATTACCTTTTCTAAATTTATTAATATTTGTTTTATTCGCTGGATTTGATAAAAAATCATACCCCAATTCTAGACGGTGTTTATGCATTAAATGATGTGACTTTTATTCCTAAAATACATTTTGTAAGGAAATACATATTTCGACTTCCAATGATAAAAATTAAATCTTGTTGTATATTGATGAAATAAGTACAAACAAGTTTATTTTATTAATAAAGAAGGAATAAAATTATGAATACAATTGATTTATTTGGTGCAGATTGGTGCCCAGACTGTAGAAGAGCAAAATCTTATTTAAAATCTATGAACATTGACTTTAATTTTATTGATGTTGATTTAGATAAAGAAGCCACTGCAAAAGTAGAAGCCATAAACAAAGGAAAACGAATCATTCCAACGTTAATTATTAATGGGAAATCGTTTACAAACCCAACGAATGATGCCTTGGCAGCCGTGTTGGGATTAAATGATGCTGGACAAGTACAATTGTTCGGAGCCGATTGGTGTCCGGATTGTAGACGGGCAAAGCGCTATTTAAGAGACAATAACATAAATATTCAATTTATTGATGTTGATGAACACGATTGGGCGACTCAAAAAGTTGAAGAAATAAATAACGGAAAACGTATTATTCCAACTGTATTAATAGACGGAAAGCCGCATACAAATCCAACAAACGACGAATTACAAAAATTACTTTCTATTAACGAAGCCCAAGAACACAAAGTCTTCGACACCATAATTATTGGGGGAGGTGCAGCTGGATTAACCACGTCAATTTACGCACAAAGAGATCGTTTTGATACGTTAATTCTGGAAAAAAAGAATATTGGTGGAAATGCCTTCTTGACGGAGAAAATTGAAAACTACCCTGGGTTTAATTCAATTTCTGGCCCTGCATTAATGGAAAAAATGGAAGAACAAGCCTTAACTTATGGAGCAACGATAAAAACTGGAGAGAATGTTGAATCTATTTCTAAGGCTAATGATCTTTTCGAAATAAAAACTGGCGGACATTTATATAAAGGAAAATCTGTAGTTTTAGCAACTGGGTCTACATACAGGCAACTCGGTATTCCAAATGAAACAGAACTCATAGGATCTGGAATTCATTTTTGTGCAACTTGTGATGGAGCCTTTTATAGAGAAAAAGATGTTATTGTAATTGGCGGAGGTAATTCCGCATTAGAAGAAGGGATTTTTCTTTCAGGATTCTGTAAATCTGTGAAAATTATAAGTCGTAAACCCGAATTTTCGGCATCAGAAACTTACATCGAAAAATTGCCATCTATAGACAATATTTCAACCTATATGAATCAGACTTCGGTTGAGTTTGTTGCCAATACCGACGGATTATTTGAAGGTGTAAAAGTGAAAGATAACGCCACCGGAAAAGAAGAAGTTATTACAGCAGATGGTGCATTTATTTTTATTGGATTAATCCCAAATACTAAATCTTTCGATGGAATTGTTGATTTAAACAAAGCGGGCTTTATTACAACTTCAGGTTTAGCAGAAACTTCTGTAAAAGGAATATTTGCTGCCGGAGATTGTAGAGAAGGTGCCATAGCACAAGTAGCTGCTGCAACCGGAGAAGGTGTTTTAGCAAGTTATGGAGTAAAAGATTATTTAAAGAAATAAGGTGTTAAAAACCTACAAACCACAAACGCCGAAAACTTTTTTTCGGCGTTTGTGGTTTGTAATATCTTTTTAATAGAAAACAGATTATAAATCAGTTTTATTTCAATAAATCTTTTTTACGAACCAAAGCAGCATTATTTTTGTCGTGTTCTAATCCTTTATTCAAGTAGGTCTTACTTTTGGTTATTTGTCCTTTTCTATAAAAATAAGCACAATATTCGGCATAAATATAAGCCAAAGCTTCTCTTCTGTAATTTGGTTTTTTTTCCAATTTATTTAAATCGGACTCTATTTCATTCAATATTTTGATGCCTTCAATAAAACGATTTGATTCTATTTTTTTTGCGAGGAGAGAAATCTTGTAGTTTATTTTGAAACCTTGGAATATTTTATTCTGATTCAAAAGTGGACCATAATTTTCTTCATAGGATTTAATATCGGTTTCAAAATCATCCGAAAAGCCGTTTTCTGAAATTTCACTAAAAATAGAATGTTTTATTAGCGCATGAAACGCAACATCTTTCGGATTAGCTTGATATCCTAATTTACCATAATGCAACGATTTTTCGTACTCAGATGCAAACATATAATACCTAGACATGCCAAGAAAATATTCACGATTTAGTTCAACGGTATCTTCAATATTGTTTTTAAGGTAGGAATAGGTCTCCTTCATAAAGTTGACTCTACCATTCTGATCCAGTTCCGTTTTCATAGATTTCGTGAAATATGCAGTTGGCGACCCATTTTTATAGTTGCGCTTATTGGCATAAAACAGAGCTACAGTTTTAAAATCGGAAAGGCTGTCTAATTTTAATAAATTCATTTTACTCCCTAATAATGCATATAAAATCAAATTGTTTTGATCACTTTGAGCTAAGTATTGGGCTTTCATAATTGGGTTTAAAGCGCGATCTATTTCTTCAATACTTGTTAGTTCTGTGTCTAATTTACCTACAGACGTGTTGTAATATTGAAAACTTGCCAATCGTTTTAAAGAAATGGGATCATCGGAATAAAAATAATCGTGATAAGCTTTTTCATAACCTTTTGTATTTACTTCTTGTTCTGTAATGTATTTGTATGCCACCAATTGCTTTACCGCCTTTTCTATATTTGCACTAGATGGTGCGTAAAAACCAACATTAGGCAAAGTAGATTCTAAAATAATTTGATGTGTATTTGGGTAAGTTAATACATATACATGGGTGGGCTCTTCAATAATGTGATATGGAATATTGAAATGTTCCAGCAAAATACTGTAAAGCGCACTTGCTGTAACACAATTATATGTTGAGGTTTTGAAAATATCTTCAAAATTGACTTCCTCTTCATATTTTCTTAACATTTTTTGGTGGGTAAAATCAAAAAGTGTTTTTAATTGTTTCTTAGGCTTTTTGTTTGTGATGTTTAATTCTTCTAATTCAGAAATTAGTTGTTCAATTTCTGAATTGATCTCATCATAAAGTGAATCATTAGCGTCATCAGAAATGGCCAAGAAAAGTTTTAAAATCTCGTTTGAATCGTTTTGGTGAAAAACTTCTTTTTCAAACGAAGTGTTGAATGTAATAAAATCGAGTAAATTTTGTTCTTTTTGGGCAAAACTGAAAGTTGTAAAAAGTAAGTAAAAAGTATATAATCCTATTTTTTTCATCGTTTGAATTTTGAATAATTCAAAGCTAATCTATAATTCAGAATAATAAAAATTGGTAGGCAATTTAAAATCTACTTTTTGTATTTTCAAAAACATCATCTATATATTTTCCGATCGGTATTCTATAAACTGGGATTTTTATTCCGTAATATTTTACTAATTCTTGAATTCTTGCATCTATTTGATGTTGTTTATATCGAGAAGAAAAATGGCCAAGAATAAGTTTGTCTACGTTAATCTGAGCAACCATTTCTAAAACTTCTTCTAAAGACGAGTGTTTGTTTTTATTGTTGTGGCTTTTAACATCATTTTTAGATAAAAATGTAGCTTCATGAATCAAAATTTCACTGTTATCAAAGGCTGAATAATCAAATATTGGCGTATCGGCAGAATAGACCAGTTTGTTTGTATTGAACGTATTCACAATAGAATCGTAACCAAATTCTTCTTGCATAGCAATAATTTGAGTCGACCCTGCTCCAATCAATTCGGGTTTAATTTTCCGTTTAGTTTCTACAACTTTGAAGGATAAACTTTTCAATAAACCAGGCTTGTCAATATGTTTGTTTTCGAAGGCCTTAACAGATAGCCCTGTTTTGGTGCCAAATGAAATTTGATCTTCTAATGGTTTCCAAAGTCCTCCTTGAGATTGTGGATCAAATTTTCCCAGAAACTGTTGTAATGCAGGAAAAGATCCAGCATCTTTGGGGTAGTATATGTTGAACTTCGAACTTCCCTTAAGTTGATTCAGTTGCATTAAGCCACCTAAATGATCTCTATCTGCATGGGAAATAAATACATCGCGAATTTTCCCTGCCTTTCCCAATAAGTTGGAAGTAACGCCGTCTCCAGCATCAAATAATATACCTAATTCTTCAATAAAATACCATGTAGAATACAAGGCTGTAGAATAGGCGTGTATCGTATAATTCATTTTGTTTAATTAAAAATATTTGACTGTTCTTGATCTAGAAAAACATAAGGCCGCTCGGCGGGAATTTCTAATTTCTCCAAATTGTTATTCTGAACATGTTCGTATTGCTCGCTTACAAATTTTGAAACATCCTCAATCTTTATTATGTCTTCGCGGGCGTAAGATTCAATGGCTTTTCCACGTAAACCAATCTGTATGGCACGGCGTTCAGTTTTTGAACCGTCTGGATAATGATCGGGATCCCATTGTAAACGAACATCAGAATGTTGGACTTTGAGTTTCCATTCTTCCTGACTACCATATACTTTTTTATAAGATGAATGTATGGCTTGTTTCAAATATCCATCAAAAGCCTCACGTTTTAGGTAGATGGCCAAAACCACTTCCTGTCCTTCCTTTTTACCCCAACCATTTCTATACATCATCCAAAGAAAATTTGGCTTTATCCAGGTCATCCGGGTTAACTTAAATGGCCCTCCAAAATATTGATTTTCTACAGCAAAGTGTCCAATGGCCGGTCTGTAAGATTGATAAACAATAATATACTCATCTGTATATTGAGCCATAATATGCTGACCGTCTTGTGGCCAAGTTTTATTCTGTTCTAAATAGTTTTTAATGTTCATTACATTATCTTTATGTGTTATTATTACGCAAAGTTATTTTAATTTTATGAATTTCAAAATATTTTGTGTTTTATTTACGCTTAATGTTTTTTTTGACTTTATTGTTAGTGTGATTTTTTGAAATAATAGATGTATTAAATGATTTTGTAATGGATGAAAAAACATTATTCGAGTTGATTTGTAGTTTATTGTATGAATTACAAGGTTTAGTCTATATTCATGAACTTGTTTAAACTAAGAATTTAATAAAAATCATCTCTACGCAAAAACCTTGCGCAATGGTGTTTTTATTTTGCAAAGAGTTTAAATCTAAAACGTGAAGGAAGATGGATACAAATATGAAAAATTTTAAACAAAATGATGTTGCACAAACCGTTGAGTTAATCAATTGGTTAATGGCAAACCCAAAAGAAATAGAAACTCTTAATAAAGATTTGAAAAAGTCGCTTTATAAAGCAACCGGTCTGTTTTCTACGCCAAAAACGGCCAGTTGTGTAAAAGCACATCGTAAACAAAGAAAAGCAAAACGAAAAGCGGTGAAGACCCAGCTTAAAAAAGAAGATAAGATTGCTGTTCAAAATACAGGAATTCGTCAAGCACGTGCAAAATCTGTTTTTGTTGCGCCTCAACAAATTTCGGAAAGTCAATCTTTGTCAATGCCAAAACTCGCTTACGCAAAAAGCTGTTATGTGTGTAAAACGTCTTATAAACAGTTGCATCATTTTTATGACGGTATGTGTGTGTCTTGCGGGAATCTAAATTATGCTAAGCGTTTTCAAACTGCTAATTTATCTAATCAGGTGGCTTTGGTTACTGGTGCTCGAGTAAAAATTGGGTTTCAAATTGCATTAATGCTTTTGCGTTCTGGAGCAAAGGTTATTGCTACTACAAGATTTCCGGTAGATGCGGCATTAAGATTTAGTAAAGAAAAGGATTTTTCGCAATGGCAAAATAATTTATCTATTCATGGTTTAGATTTAAGACATATACCAAGTGTGGAATTGTTTTGCAATTATGTTGAAAATAACTTTAAACAATTGGATATTTTAATTAATAATGCAGCCCAAACCATTAGAAAACCAGCCGGATTTTATAAACATCTATTGAAAAACGAATTACAAACTTTCTCTAGCTTGCCTTCTACTATTCGTCCTCTTTTAAAATTACATTTTAAATTAGTTGGTGAAATATCGAATGAAAATGCAGTAATTTCTACACAAAATACAGAACGCCAAAAGGGTATAGGTATATTGAATTCAGCTTTGTTAACCCAAAATAAATACGGGATTGATGAACACGTTTTAGAAAATGACGTTTTTCCGTTGGGACAATTGGATAAGGATTTACAACAGGTAGATTTACGAAAAAACAACAGTTGGAATACAGCATTAGGAGATGTAGAACCTTTGGAAATGGTAGAAGCACAATTGGTTAATGCCATTGCTCCTTTTGTTTTGTGTAACCGCTTGATCCATTTAATGCGCAAACATAAAACGTTCAAGAAACATATTATTAATGTTTCGGCTATGGAAGGGAAATTTACAGATAAATATAAAGGAGGAATGCATCCACATACCAATATGGCAAAAGCCGGACTGAATATGCTTACCCGCACTTCTGCTCAAGAATTTGCCAAAGAAGGTATTTATATGAATGCGGTAGATACGGGTTGGGTTACCAATGAAAATCCAATTCAAATTGCAGAAAAGATGAAATCGGTTTATGATTTCGAACCGCCTTTAGATATTGTTGATGGTGCAGCTCGTGTTTTAGATCCTCTTTTTTGTGGAATAAATTCTGGAAATCATGAGTATGGACAATTTTTGAAAGATTATGCTTCAACAAGTTGGTAAATGATAGGTGCTAAAAAGCGAATTCACTCACTCAAAAGACTTGTTTACTCATTCGTAGTTTCCAATTTTATAAGAATGAGATAATTTGTAGAAAAAAAATTATGAAAGCAATTCGAATCATTTTACTACTATTATTAATATCAGAGTCTGCCTCTGGACAGTCTTTAAGAGGAACAGTAACCGAAGCTAGTACTGGAGAAAGTATTCCGATGGCAAATGTTGTCGTAAAATCTGGAGATAACATTGTACAAGGTGGTGCAACCGATTTTGATGGGAATTATATTATTTCTCCACTTTCACCTGGTGTTTATACTGTTGAGGTTAGTTTTATTGGGTTTGAGACTAAGAAAATACAAAGGATTAAAATAAAAGCTCAAAAGGCAAGTCATTTGAATGTACGTTTAGAAGAGAGTGGAGGTAATCTTTTTATTTGTGGAGGTTGCAGTTGGGATTATTATAGGAAACCATTAATAGATCCATTTCATTCAGGAGCAACATATACATCCGAAGATATTAACGAAATGCCAATTATGCGATGAAAATAAAATATTCAATAAAATTTTTAAAGGTTTGTAGTTTTATATTTTTTGTTTTTACCATTTCTAATCTAGTAAACGGCCAAAGTTTAAAAGGAACAGTAACCGAAGCTGAAAGTGGAGAAGCTGTACCAATGGCAAATGTTGTCGTAAAATCTGGACATAACATTGTACAAGGTGGTGCAACCGATTTTGATGGGAATTATAATGTTTCTCCACTTTCATCTGGTGTTTATACTGTTGAGGTTAGTTTTATTGGGTTTGAGACTAAGAAAATACTTAATGTTGAAATAAAATCTCAAAATGCAAAGGTATTAAACGTAAAATTAATAGAAGGCGAACAAGTGATTGGGTGCCAAATATTTTGCGGAGAACCTATGATCGACCCATTTCATACAGGAGCAACATATACATCTGAAGATATTAACGAAATGCCAATTATGCGATGAAAATAAAATATTCAATAAAATTTTTAAAGGTTTGTAGTTTTATATTTTTTGTTTTTACCATTTCTAATCTAGCAAAAGCCCAAAGTTTAAAAGGAACAGTAACCGAAGCTGAAAGTGGAGAAGCTATTCCAATGGCAAATGTTGTCATTAAATCTGGAGATACCATTGTACAAGGTGGTGCAACCGATTTTGATGGGAATTATATTATTTCTCCACTTTCACCTGGTGTTTATACCGTTGAGGTTAGTTTTATAGGTTTTGAGACTTATATTCTAGATTCTTTATTTGTTAACGGAAAGGAAAGCTTTTTTGTAGAATTGAAACTTTCACTAGAAATACCCGATGATATAGAGATCATTTGGGGTACACCATGTGTATTTGATCCACCATTATACTTTTCAACAGGGAGAGTATTTGGCGCGACCGATATAAGCGCATTACCAATCACAAGATGAATAAAATTAAGAAACTATTTTTAGGAGTAGTATTCCTAATTCTTTTCTATTCTTGTAAAAACTGTTTTTCTAGAATTGAATACGCAAAAGAGATAAAATGGGAAAAAACATATTGTTCGAAAAAGAAATATGTAGTACCGCTAAACAACGATTCTGCAATTTATATCCGAGAGTCAATAGATCCAATTTTGGTTAAAGACCAGTATGTTTATCAATTTGATTCTGTCAGAGTTTATGTCAATGAAAACGATACGTTATTAAATAAGTTACTTAGTTTAGGTTTTATTCGAGGGGAGAACTTTTTTCGAAAAAGAAGAAAAGAAAAGGGCATACCCGATTTATGGCCTGATTTGGTTAAAAGAAATAAGAATGGTTGGTTTGGTTATCACATAAGTCTGGCTGGTATTTATGAAATAAACATCGACTTCAGTGAAATTCCTTATAAACATCGAAAATTTTGGAAACAAGTTCGTTATTTCAAAATTAGAGTTTATCTACCAACTCAAATCTATTATGCAACTCCAGATTTATTTAGATTGGAGTTAGAGCATGATGTTTTAAGTTTAAAGGATGTCCATTTACCGATACAAAAATTTCTCAAAAAATCGAAAGTCATTAAATTCGAATATTGGGGGTGTGAAATATGAAATAATTCTTTAAATTTACATAGGGTAGATTACTCTTTTGAGTTCTAAAATTTCATTGATTTATTTTCTAATTTCGTTGATTAATATAATATGTATCAATTAAAAAATGTTTTTCTAATCACAATTCTATTCTATTTCTGGGGGTGTAGTCCTATTCATAAACAATCTGTAGAAGATAAAAGGTGGAGTGAAATTATGGAGAATTTCAGTTCTTACGAGGTCGATAAATTCTTCAATGAATATCCCGATTCAAAACATTATACGTCTTTATTAGAATTTATGAAACAAGTTGAAGTGGATGAAGATTTATTTGATCCACCACCTTGTTGCAGGAATTTCAGGTCTATTCAAATGATTAATAAAGATTCCGTGAGAATAGATGATGAAAAATATCCAATTTCTGCTTTAGAACATACTATTTATAGCATTTTACAAGGGTATTATAGCAAAGCAACTTTTTTAGATCATTTGGGCGTTGAAAGAATATTTTCAAATTCAGTTTTTTCTATTAGCCTAAAAGATTCTATTCCAGTCAATCAAGATGTTCTGGTAAAAGTGAAAAAGGCTACAAAAACATATACCGATAGTATTGTTCAAGTTTGGTATCCGAAAGGTTATCCTGTAGAATTGGTGAATTCAGAATTTGAAAAAAAAGTAAATTTTAATATGATTTTGTCTTGGAGGAAATCCCCGCCAAAACCACCAAAACCACCAGCATATTAAGTCCATAAAATGTGTTTTCTGAATAAAATAACTGATGATGAAATTGATGATTGAAAATGAATTCTATCCATTTAATTGGAAACTTTAAGCTATCTTGTTGTGGGACCTTGGTTACATAAAACAGAAACTCGATCCATCCAAGCTGCAATCAGTTTTTGTTGTTCTAAATAATCTGATTCAAATGGGCCCAATACAATTTGTAGGTTTGATGTATTGGTTTCTTTATTTTCGGTAATGAAAAATTTCTCTGAATAATTATTTAATGAATAGTCATTTTGGATATAATAATTTCCAAATAAGATATCGGCATATGCAGATGTGACTTCACCGTGGTTGGGGTAATGAAAATTTATATTTGTTTTGGATCTCCAATTAGATACAAAAGCTTTAGATTCAAAAACCCCATCAAAAGCCACAAGGTTTTCCTCTTTGGTCAAAATTTCCCAAATTGTTTTTGGTGTCGCTTTCAATTCTACTTCATCTACCACAAATCTTGAATTCGAAAGGGTAGATTTTTCTTTATCCGATAACAGTTCAACCTCGTTTAGCCTAGCGCTACCATTTCCACCATTTACAAATCTAAACCCAACAATAGAATCGGATTGTATTTTTACAGCCTGAATAACAATAATTAAATCGGTGCGGTTGGTATATCTGTTTGTATAGCGCGCAAGTTGTGGAAGTTTAAGGTCTAGAGGTTTTGCATTCGGATATTTTTCATTGTCAACAAAAATAAGCGATGTTCCATTTTGCGTTTCTTCTTTAGTAGGCATTCTTCCGTTAACCACAGGCACAGATTCCCAATCTAGAAGATTTACAGCTGGAAAACCAAATAAATTATCTGGACAATACCATCCACCATACCTGTGTGGTTCCTGCTTAACTTCTACCACTTGTTTAGCTTGTGGCTCTTTTTCCGCTTTAGAATTTACTTTTTTCTTATCCTGACAAGAAGCCAAAATAGTAAGACATAAAGTAGTAATAAACAAAAGTTGATTTTTCATAATGACTATGTATTAATTTGTTTTGTAAATGTATAGAGCTGCCTATTTTGAAGTGTGTTTATTACGTAAAAAAGTGTAAATTCAATGTAATATAATGTAAAACCACTTTAAAATGAGGTATTTTAGAATAAATTTGTGAAATGAAGTATTCATCTTATTACAAAATAATTTTATTATTTATTTTTAGTTCTTCTTTTTGCTTCCATACTTTTTCTGAAACAAAAGAGCAACAAACCAAAGTGAATTTAAGAGAAATAAGTCACGAGTTTTTAATGCAACTTGGAGACAGTACCTCTCGTATTTTACCCATACAATTAACAGATGGTCGTTATGAAATAAGTTTTGAACAGTCTTTTTCATTCGAACCTGATTTTTTATTGTTTTCGGTATATAAATTTTACGAAAAATATAAAATACCTGAGCAGTATATTGTAGAAGTAGAGGAATGTTACACCAAAGCTTTGGTTTATAGTTTTAATACTGGAGTTATGAATACCATGGCTTGTAAACGTCGAGGTTTACCAAAAAACTGTTACCGCATATATTTTTCTGAAATTTCAAATCACAAAATACTTGAAACCAGTGAATCAGAAAAACCATTACAGACACCAAAATGGATGCCTATATTGTTATTATCCTTTGGATTGAGTGTCGTTTTAATATGGGTTGTAAAACGAAAAAAAACAGGTAAAAATAATGCTTTGCTTAAAGAAATTGAAGCATTTGAGCATATTCAAAAAGAAGAACCAGAAGAATTTCAACCTAAAACTCACACGGTAGAAGTTGGGTTGTATTATTTTGATAAGAAAAATTTAATGCTCCATTTAAAAGAAACCAGCTATGAACTATCGGCTAAAGAATCCGATTTGTTAACCTTGTTTATTGCAAACGAAAACACCGTTTTAGAACGTGATTTTATTTTAAATAAAGTTTGGGGAGACGACGGGACGTATTCTGGTCGTACTTTAGATGTTTACATATCAAAACTTAGAAAAAAGCTTGAAGCCGATTCAAATTTGAAAATAATGAATGTTCGTGGAGTAGGCTATCGCTTTATAAAAAACGAATAGCCTATTTAACGTGAGTTCGATGTAAGAAATTGATATGTCAAAATTTGATTCTCGATACAAATTTTGCTCCTTTTAGTCGCAAAATTCACTCCCGAAAAGTCGGGACTGGTCGAATTGACACTTTTTTTTGTCACATCGACCTGTCCCGACTATTCGGGAGTGTTTTTCGTGAAGAGTAACGTAACGAAAAATGTATCGAGATGCCTTATATTCTTACATCGAACTCACGATATTTAGGTTTAGAATTTAATGACGCTTTTATCTCCAGAGTCTTTACCAATTAAAATAATAAGTTGGATGGTATTTTCTACAGGTTGTTTCTTAATGTAGTTTGTTAAATCTTCAGGTGAAAGATATTTTAAGAATTTTCCATCTATTCCATAAATTCTTCCAGATTTATATTTTTCTGGATGTGATAATTTTACTCCAATCTCATTGTTTATATAATTTACGTTTTGATCGAATTGTTCAGTATTTAAGTAAAATTCTGGCGTATATGGTGTTCCCGATTCAACGCCATTAATTTTGGTGTAGGTTACTCCATGAATATAAGATTCATTGTATGGGGAGTATGTTTTTACTTCAGTTCCGTAGTTTTTATGAGGATATTTATTTCTTTTTAAAGAGTACAATGGATTCTCTACTGTTGGTTCCCAATGATCAGGAAATTCTAAATGTAATATTTGAGAGTCAGGTGTTAGAAAATAATTGTCACCATAATTTATTTCGTTGTTTTCATAACAATAAATTAAAGAGGTTTCAACATTAGATGCAAAATGAAAAGAATCAGGGATGTTTCCCATGAAATTTTGCATTAATGTTTTTTTATAGTACCATATGTCCTTTACATCAATAAATTTACTGTTAATGCTATCAAAGGTTTGGTTAACGTATACTTCTCTAAAATATTCAGTGAATATTGTATTATCTAAATTAGGTGCATCGACCTTATAAAATCTCTGTATTTCATCGCCAGGATAATGTTTATAAGCAGTATATCTAGTACTATTTTCATACGGATTCAATTCACTTGTTTTCCCTATCAATTCAAGTGTAACGCAATAAGGAAAGAACGATGGAATTGGCATTTCAAGCAGGCCTTGGTTTTTTGAAAAAACAAATCCAGAATGTGATAAAACAGAGGAATTTGATAAGCCGTGTATTTTAAAGATTTTTATAGAATCACTACCTAAAGCATATGACGTGTCTAATTTGGAAACATAACCTAAAGTGTCGAATATATTGTGGTTGTCACTTTGAAAATATAAGGTATCAGGCTTACCATTTAAGTGGAAGGTGAATTGATTATCTCTATTCGTATATAGTCTTATTATTTTATTCTGTAATTCATAAGTTTTTATCCAATAATCTAAGTATTTATTCTCTTGAATATAAGCGGGGGATTGATTAAACAATTTATTGATTAATTCGTAATGAAAATATGAGTTAAAAGGATTCATTTCGTATTCATATTGGAAATTACTACCTGCAGTGAAATCAGTTAACATAGGAATATTAACTTTTCGAAATACATTGGTTGTATCTATTTTTATAAGGGGAAGAAGTAAATTTTGACTTACAAATAAGGTGGAATCCATTTCTTTTATTGAATAAAAAACGGAATCATTTGGAAAAGGTTCCCAGTTTTGACATTTTACAGAAAATGAAGAAGTGAGTAGTGTTAAAAGGAATAGTAAATATTTCATAACGTTGTTTTTTAGAAAGTTACAAAATATTTTCGAATTAGAATTACTGTTTTAATAACTTTATGCTAGACCAACATAAAACCATTCTCCATTTTCTTTTTTGAAATAGGAATTTTCTTCAATAACTTCAATTTTTCCATTCTCCATAAAATACGCCTTAAAATATACTGTTCCTTCAATATCTGCTAAGCCACCTTTTGTCTTATTGATGACCTCTAGTTTGATCCATGAAACAGATTTTGCCCAACGTGCAGTTTCTTGCATTTCTTTGAGTGTAGGTCTTGTTTTTCTATAATGACTTTTATGTAGATAAAGACCATCAGATTTAGCAAAAGCAGTATATCTTGATCGCATTAATGCTTCTGCAGAATCGGCAAGCTTTGTACCATTGTGAATGGTTTGGCAACAATCTTTGTATAATGTATTAGGAGAACAAGGGCAAAATGACATATTTCTTTTTTAAGCAAAGATAGAACCCAAGTATCGAAAAATAAAATAATGTGTTTTAAATGATGTTTTTATTATATGCTTTTTACTTTTTTTTGTTGTTTACAATACATATTAGTCTCGAATATAGAGTTGTTGAAATTTACCTGTTTGTTGTTTAGTTTGTTATAATATTGGTTTAAATTGAAAATAATTGGATAAAAAACATGATTTATATCATATTGAAGAAAAACTTTGTTATAGTTTGATGGAAAAATACGATATTGAATGGGAATCAAAACAAATCAGTCATGTCCCAATTAAAATTTACCTTTTGCTTTTTATGTCATCTTTTTTCAATGGCATTATTTTCTCAAACCATTATTACTTCCAATACAGAAGTTACTCCTTTAAATCACGATCCGAACGGATACATCGTAAAAAGCGGTACTTTAACATTTAATACAAGCTCAACCACTGTGTTTCATTTTAAAACAAATGCATCGGTTCATGTTTTAACTGGTGGTAGGGTACTTATATTAGGCGGTAGTTTTATGCCGCTAGAAGAAGAATGGAAGGGTATTAAGCTCGATGGTGTTTCGGAAGATATTAATCAGTTTATATTAACAATTTCCCCAAAAGTTAATGTAACCATTGCTGGAGCCCTCACTGGAATAAAATGTTCACCAGTATTAACAAACGGAAGTATTGGTAAAGCCGCCAATGTGGAAATACAATCTAATTTGACCAGTCAGGTTAATTTTCAAAATTCAAATTTTGATCTAATCATTACTAACAATACTTATTTAGAAAATAACAGTAAGATAAACGGAATTGTTGGTAATGGCATACATTTTTATGGACGCCATGGTGTTCTTATTCGAAATGCAAAAATGGAATCAAGTCTATCTTATCTTGATTTTTTGAGTAATCTAAAAGCTGTTATTCTTGAAAATGTTTCTGCTAATTTATACCGTTCTAAATTTACCGATGTAGAATATGGAATTGTTGGTCTAGAAACAACAAATACAAACGGTATACATTTATTGAAAAATGAATTTGTGAATTTTAATAATGCTTTGGATTTTAATGAGTCCAATAAATTATTTGTTCAGGAATGTCATTTTAATAATGGGCAACATGCATTTAATGTGTCAGAAAGTGAGGAAGTTTCTTTTTACAAAAATAAAATAGAAAATACAAGATTGGCTATGCGTGCTGCAAATGTTGAGGATGTTTTTATATTAATCAATACCTTTAAAAACAATATTGAAGATGTGTTTTTTAAGGAAAATGAGAATATAAATTTTACAGGAAATGAAATTTCAGGAACAGAGAAAATCAGTTATTTTGGGGAAAATAATAATCACGTTTTATTACAAGATAACGAATTTATAAATTGTTCTACACAGGAAAATACGATTGAAATAGAAGGTTCTGAGAATTTATTTTTGTACGCCACAACATTAAAATTTACAGATCCTGAAGTTTCAACTGTAGAACATTCTGCTGTGCGTTTAACATCAACAATAAATACCAATTTATTGAGAAATACCTTTGAAAATTATAAATACAATGCTCTCTATTTTGAAAGCAGCTCAACAACTTCCGATTTTAAAACTTGTTTGAATAAATTTTATGGAAATACCGAAGTTGCAATTGATATAGCAGGTCAAGTTAATGATCAAGGAAATAGTATTGTACCTTCTAACAATCATTTTAATATCAATTTTACGAATCTTAATATTCCAGTGAGATCTACAGATTCTGTTGTGTTCTTTCAAAATTCTGCATTAAATTATCCGTCATTAAGTACAAATTCTTCATCTATAATTCAATTTTCTACTAGCTCTGGTAGTTATTCAGAATGCGAACCTTCATTGCCATTAACAACTTCTAGTGTATTTGGATATCGAATATCAGAGGAAGTGGAAATCAATTCAGAAGATGTTGTCATTTTTCCAAATCCAGTAACAAATACATTCCAGGTTTATGGAGAGGAGATAGACTTTTCTAAAGAACTGATAATTTTCGATCTCTTAGGAAGAAAGATGAAAGTGCGCTCAAATGGAAATCAAATAGATATTTCATTATTACCACCTGCGCCTTATCTATTGCAAGTTCAACTTAAAAATGGAGAGGTGTCTAATAGAAAACTTATTAAACAATAATTTTAAGAAACAAGAAAGGGCTTTCTTATCGAAAACCCTTTCTTGTTTTAAATTGTTTCAGTTATTTTTTACTCCATTCTTTTATAGAAGTTGTATTACTTAAAACGTAACTATTATCTCCAGCTTCTTTGGCTAATTCTAAAGATTTTTCAGCAATTTTAATGGCTTGTTTTTTGTTTCCAGCTTTTGCTGTAATTAACGCTTGCTGACGTAAATACCAATATCTAGGTTGTTCTTTTGTCATTTCACATGCCTTATCTATCCAAGTTTTGGCTTGCTCAATATCCTTATCGGCATTTAAGTAATAAACCGCAGAAGAAAAGTAATCGTTGGGTCCTATATTAAGAGCCTTATCAATACTTGCCATTGCTTTTATATCAGTTGGTACTTGAACAGGAATACTTACCATTGTGTTTTCCCAAGACAATAAAATTTCTCCAGAAGTATTATTTTTGCTATTAATAAGAATTGTAAAAAGCTCAACAGACATAGGTGTAGAACTCGATTTTACACTCAATTTGGCTGCCACTTTTTTATCGTCCCAATTTCTTGGTGTTCCCCAGTTTTTTGTGTCTGAGTAAAAATAAATTTCCCAATCTGTTTTTCCAGGTTTTGTATATAAAGCATAATCTCCAGCTTTTAATGTACTTTCACCAATTGTAACATCGTCAGCAAATGTAACAACAGTGTTCATATTGGCACCAGTTCTCCAAATTTTATCGAAAGGTACTAGGTTTCCAAATATTTTTCTACCCTTAACGCTAGGTCTAGAATAAGATACAGAAATGTCTGTTAATCCTACCGTTTGCTCCATTTTAGATTTTGTACTAGGTTGTGGAGTTGTAACTTGAGCTGTTAGCATACCACATAATACAATGGTTAATGCCGATAATACAATTCGTTTCATTTCGTTGTTATTTTGAATAATTTCAAAAATAGAAATAATTCGGATTTATCTGAGAATTGTTACCCTATCATATTACTATGTTATTGTTTAAATATGTTAAATCAAAAGATTGTTGATTCTTATTTGTTAGCAAAATACAAGGGTGAACTTCGAGTTATTATGTGTAAAATGAATTGTTTAAAATGTTTTATTTTATCTGTTGGGTATATTTTTTATTTTTTTGTAGCTTGCAGATGTTAGAAATGTATAAAACAAAGGAACTTCACCCCTAATCTTAAATTAATGTTCTCATTTTTCAAATCTAAAAAAGGTAAACAAGTTGAAATGTCACGGATTTCAACCGATATGCATTCCCACATACTTCCCGGCATAGACGATGGCGCAAAAAATGTAGATCAATCCCTTCAATTAATAAAAGCTTTAAAGAGTTTTGGTTACAAAGATTTTATCTTTTCACCCCACGTTTTAGGCGATTATTATCCGAATACAAGTGAGAGTATTGAAAAGTCGTTTGCGAAACTGGATTATCATTTATCTCTAGAAACAAATCAAATACAACGTTCGGCTGCTGCCGAATATTTTTATGACGATCGATTGGTTTCACTGATGGAAGAAAAGGCCATTAGAACTTTAGGTTCTACTCAGTATTTCTTATTCGAATTGTCATTTAGAGGTAAGCCTCAATTGCTTAAGGAGTTTATTTACAATGTACAAATGAAAGGTTATAAACCGGTTTTGGCACATCCAGAGCGATATTCTTATATGGATATTGAAGCGTTAAACGATTTGAAAAATAGAGGCGTAGCTTTACAATTAGATTTAATGTCTTTAACAACAAACTATGGTAAAGATGTGACTAAATTGGCAAATAAAATGGTAGATGCCAAAATGTTTGACTTTGTGGGGACTGATATTCACCACATGGGGCATGTTCAGGTTATTGAAGATGCACTTTGTACGAAAGCTTGTCATAAATTAGTGAATGAAAATCCGTTAAAAAACGATACTCTTAAATTTTAATAGAGCTTATTTTCCAAGTTTATTAAGAAATAATGCCGGAAGAATTCCTATGGCTATAATGCATAACGATGGTACCGACGATTGATAAATGGCACCATCTGTTATCATTAATAAATAGGACCGAATAGCCAGTGTTTCAAAATTAAACGATTGAAACATCATGGTTAATGGCAATTCTTTACTCACGTCTACAAATATCATTAATATAGATGCAAATATTGACGATTTAATAAGTGGCCACTCTATGTTTTTTATGGTTTGCCAAGTGTTTTTTCCTAAACTTTTACTAGCCTCATGGTATGTAAACGGAATTTTTTCCAGCGATGATTGGATTCCATTTAATGATATGGCCTGAAACCTGATTAAGTAGGCAAATATTAAAAACACACCTAAATATTGGGTGAAATCAATTTGAATGATTTCCAAACTTTTGGCAAATTCTAAAACGGCAATAGAAACAACAACACCAGGAAAGGCGTATCCAACAGTACTTAATTTGGTTAAAAATTTTAAAGCCTTAGAAGGAAATAATCTTAAAAAGAAGGCAAAAGTTAAGGCACAAATCAAACAAAAAATAATGGCTTGACCTGCCAAAGAAACGGTATTTAGAACGAGATCTAAGAAATGATTATCCAATACATTTGTATATTCTTTAGACGCCCAAAAGACCAATTGTATTATAGGAATAATGAAACCAAAAACTAAAGGAACACTTTGCGCTAAAAGCCCGATGAAATATATTTTTCCTGTTGCTTGTGGTTTATTATTGTTGAATTCTAAATTTTGCTCAATAAAATGTTTTTTACGTTTGTAGAGGTAATCTATTCCAAAAATAACACAAACGCTTAGTAAAAGTGCCAAACTAATGGCTATTGATTCTGTTTTATGAATGGGCGACCACTTTTGAATAATCTCTGTAGTATAAGTGGGTATTCCGAAATAACTTACAGCACCAAAGTTATTTAAGATTTCCATGGCAATTATTGTAACACCCGAAATAATAGCAGGAATGAGCAATGGAAAGCGAATAGAAAAAAAACTTTCCCATTTAGATTTACCCAAACTTTGAGCGGCTTCCATTAATCTAGGATTTTGATATTTAAAATGATTTTTTAAAATAATATACAAATAGGGGTAGAGCACAAAGGAAAAAATAAGCGACAAAAACGGAATGGATTCAATGTCTAGATAAAAATTAAATAGGGCGTGAGTAGTGCCGTAAGGCGCAAAAATACCTTTATAAGTATAGGCCGCTATGTATGCAGGAAGTGCCAATGGCAACATCATAGTCCAATTTAAAAACTGTCCGTATTTAAAATTATATTTTGACTGAAAATATGCACTTGGTAATGCCCAAATAATAGATAATAATCCACTTATAAGAATTAAGGCATAGGTATTGGTTGTGATTTCGGAAAATAATATAGAAACAAACGATTTTAAATCATTAAGCTCTATTTGGGCAAAAAGAATAATAAACGGACAAAGAAGTATAAAGGTAATGATGAATGGTATTGCAATCTTTCTAGACTTCATGTTGTTTATTTTTTTCTGCATCAGAAATATAAATTGACATTTGGAAATTCGTTCTTTAGATCTATTTATTAGATAGGTCTAATTTTTCTTTGTATACGATAATCCAAAATTGGGTGTCAAATATAATTAAAATTCAATTGAAGAAAACATAAAGAGGCAACCCGTTAAATAAATTATTTTACCCAATTGTAAAATACTGAATATGTTTTGGTAATAAACTACAAGATATGATATTCTTCTTATCTTTATTATGTGAAAAAATGCTTATTCTATTTTTTGATCTTTATTTCGAATATTTGTTTAGCAGTTGCAGTTGATGTCTTTGAACTAGTATTTTATTTCTAATTATTGATTTTATTGTAAGTGCGACAATATTTATAACGAATAACTACAAATTGTTTAATATTTATAACACTAAAAGAAATAGGGATTCAATAAATATTTACTCCATATTATCCCGTTGTTTAGCTGTTCAGCTCGCTGTTTTTATATTCAAGAAACATCTGAATTATCGTTTATTTTTCTATTATTTATTTCGGCAAAATTCACGTTAATAAAGAAAGTATTAATCATCTTAAATCAAACTGCTTATATGCTTTGGTTTATTATAACAATTTTTGTTTGGTAGAGATTCTTTATTGCTGAAGTTCGAATTTACCGATATAAGTTTTTAGATTTTCAAAATCTCGTTCGGTAATCATTTTGCTTTGAAAATATGGAACCATTAAATCGATGACATGATCATATTCTTGAATATTCAATATTTTCTTTCTTTTTAGAACTTTTTTTATAATGTTTTTCCGTTCTAAAGAAATTTGGTTTGCAGCAATCTCCTCCCAAAAATAGTTCACTGTTTTACCATTAGACTCTTGAAAATATATCAAAATATTATTTTTACTCTGTCTTATTGAATTAACATTTTTAAATTTAGGTTTTAGTATAGATTTCTTTTCTTCTGCATATAGTTTAATAAAATCGACTGTTTGCTCGTGTGGCCAATTTATCGGAGGGTGTTTGTTAAATGATTTAATGGCAATATCAATAATTTTAATGAGTTCTAAGGATTCTAATTCGTATTTTGATTTAGACATAGTTTTTAATCAAATATATATATTTTAAGTAGATGTACTTTTTTACGATGAATAAAAAATTGATAATGATTAATCTATGGGGTGTGTGAATTTCTTTTTTAAATCTTTTGCACAAAAAAAACAGACCAAACCTTCAACAAAGTTAAACGTATGGTCTGTTTTTAGTTTTGCAATAAATAGAATGCGTTATTTTAAAACCGTTACCCCAAAAGTGAAAAAGGGCCTTGTTTTGGCATTTAAGTTAATACCTTGGTTCAAGTCAACGTCTTGGGTATCGAAAATATTATTAAATGAAAAACCTCCTGTCATCTGAAAATAGACATCTTTATAGATTGGAAGGAGTAATTCAGGTCCCAATAAAATTCTTGTAAAAGCCAGCCTATTAAAATCATCGTTATTAAAGGCATAATGTCTTAAGTCGGCATTGTAAACGTTGGAATTTATTGTCATTTTTAATCCAACCTGCATCTTATTTCTCAATTTTTTGCGAATGGTAGCAAATCCAGGGAGTAAAATATGGGTTGTCCAGTCATTTTTTTTATGAGCATAACCTAGCATAGGTAAAACGAGTGGTTTTCCAAAACGGGTGGTGATTAATAAACCAAATGTGAAAGATGAATTGATATTTTCCCGTTTTGTGGCTAAAATATTTGATCGAAAAATCCAATCGTCATTATGAATTTTGTTTCTAAAATCAGATGCTATAGTCGGACTAAACGTAGAGACCAATCGCCATCGCTTTGGTAATATTTTTATCAGCCCTCCTCCAAACTCAAAAGATTGAAAGTTCTCTTTAACTCTATAATCGGGATTGTTGAAATCTGTGTTGAGTTTAAAATAGGTATGAACAAAACGGACAGAAATATATGTTTTTTTAGGTTTTACAGGAAAGGCAATATTCATAATGGTTGCCAATTCCTCAATATTTACTTCTCCGCTTCCCAAATCAGATTTTGGATAATGGGAATATGAAGTCGAAAACAAAGGAAATTTTGTTAACCTAGGGAATTTTGATTTTGTTGTATCGGTTTGTGCTGATAGTTGTAAAGAATTAAAAAGGATACAAACCCACAATCCCAACAATATTCCAGTTGATTTAAATGGTTTTTTCATCGGTTTAATTTGTTGAAACCCTTTTCCAAACCACAGTTTTCCCAAGCCATTTTACTCCAATATAACCTGTAAAATGCATTTCATCACCTTTTACTTCTGCATAACAATCCCAAACCTTTCCACGACTCGTATCGTAAATTTTTCCATCAATATATTCCCCTTTTTTATAAGTTAAATGGGTTAAATGTTCAATTCCAACCACCGATCTGTCACGAAGTGTTTTATCCGGATTTTTGGCATCCTTTTTTATGGTTTTCCCATCTTCTTCATAAACGCTAGGGCTTTCCAGGATTTTTCCACAAAACTGATCCCCACATTTATAAACCTCAATTTTTGATTTAAATTCTTCTAAATACCAAACCCCAATTATTGAACTAGAGGTTGTTTGAGCTTTACTTATGGCAAAGCCCATTAGTACGAAAAAAGTAAGAAAAACATGCTTAAGTTTAATTGTCATGATTATTGTTTTTAGGTTGTTTTAGGGCAAAACTCAGATTTTAATCCGTAAAAAAAGAGTTAAAAATCACGGAATTATGGTCAAAATCTTAGATAGACTCTGTTTGTCGGAAAAAGTTGGTTATCCGAATGGCCTTTTGAGTTTATAATCCTGGCACATCGAGGATTTGATTATATAATTCCTGTATTTAGATGTGTTTCTTAACATTGCTGGATATAAATTTGTGAATTAATCCATTATTATAGATATGAAAACTTGGGATGTTCACTTAATACCAGATTTAACTGGGAAAACTATTGTTGTTACAGGAGGTAATACTGGTTTGGGATTACAATCGGTTCAGGAATTTGCCAAAAAAGGAGCTTGTGTAATTATTGCTTGTCGAACAAAATCTAAGGGTGAACAAGCTATAGAAAATCTAAAAGAAAAATTTGGAAATCAGTTAAAATTGGATGTGTTAACTTTGGATTTATCGAATTATGAATCGATTCGGATTTTCTCTAAAAAATTTCGAGAAAAATATACTCAACTCCATGTATTAATGAATAATGCTGGTGTAGTTAATCAAATACAACGTGGAGAAACGGAGGATGGGAGTGAAACTCATCTTGGAATAAATCATTTTGGTCATTTTTTGTTAACAGGATTATTGTCAGATATTTTAATAGATACACCCAAAGCAAGAGTGGTTACAATGAGTAGTGGAGCTTATAAACAGGGACAGCTTAATTTTGATGATATTGATTGGAAAAAACGTCCTTATAATAGATTGAAATCTTATGGGGATAGTAAATTGGCAAATCTTTTGTTTAGTTTTAAACTGCAACAATATTTTGATGAAAAAAATGCTGATACCATTGCTGTTTCAGCACACCCAGGACTTTCTGCTTCACCTCGTCAACAATCAGTAGGCATTGGCGGTTGGTTATCAAAATTATTGGCTTCACCTTTGACTAGAGGAAGTCGACCACAATTATTGGCAGCCACGGCACCATTTGTAAAGGCAGTAGACTTTTATGGTCCAAAATATGGTATAGACGGTGCACCAAAATTAATTGATATTAAACACGATCAATATAATCAGGAAATAGCTGATAAGTTATGGGTGCTTTCTGAGGAACGAACAGGATTTATTTTTTATTAAATAAAAGATTAACTTTATTGCAAGAACCTTTTCGGAATGACAAACTTTTTACATGTAAATAGTATCAGTGATATTCACAATATTTTGAATTCAAAGATGAAACATCCTTTAATTTCGGTGGTAGATCTTGGGCGCGTTTCTAACCCCAATATTGATTTACCAAAAGTTGTTGTAGGATTTTATGGCATTATTTATATGCCCGATAGTAATTGTATTTGGAAATATGGTCGGAACCAATTGGATTTTAATGAAGGTACATTGATATTTATTTCGCCAGGACAAACCTTGGAGATTGAAAGAAAGGATGCAGCGGAAGGTAAACAAGGTTGGGCTGTGTTTTTTCATCCAGACTTGTTGTTGGGTACATCTTTAAAGCTTAATAAGCCCGAGTATAATTTCTTTTCTTACGATGTGAGTGAGGCTTTGCACATTTCCGATAAAGAAAAGAGAACCCTAAATGATGTTGTTACAAAAATAGAAGAGGAAATAGATGCCAATTTGGATAGACATAGTAAGCGACTAATTGTTTCGAATGTTGAATTGTTACTTAATTATTGTATTCGGTATTACGATAGGCAATTTATTACAAGGGAACCAAAAAATAATGATATTGTAACCCAGTTTGAACAATTCATTTTAGAGTATATAAATCAGGATAGTTTGATAGATAAAGGGTTGCCGTCTGTAGCCGATTGTGCCGAGCGATTACACTTATCGCCAAGTTATTTAAGCGATTTATTGAAAAAGGAAACTGGAAAATCTACCCTCGAACATATTCATTATCATATTATAAATAAGGCCAAATATATTTTATTGAATTCTACGTGCTCTGTGCAAGAAGTGGCTTTTCAGTTAGGATTCGAATACCCTCAAAGTTTTAGTAAATTATTTAAAAAGAATGTAAAGGTAAGTCCGAAACAGTTTAGAAATGTGAATTAGGTTAACTTTTAAAAATAACAGTATAAATTGAAAGTTGTTTATAGTCTTTTCTATATTTATACTTCGGCAGCATTTTCCTTTAAAAATTGCAAAGGCGTAACATTATAAGCTCTTTTAAAAGAATTGTAAAAAGAGCTATTGCTTTTAAAACCAGACTCGTTACCAATTCCTTCAATGTTTAAGTTGGCACTTCGGCCAGATGATAATAATTCTTTAGCATACTCTACTCGATAGGCATTGATATAGCGATTAAAATTCTGGGTATAACAAACATTTATTGAAGTTGAAGCTAGTCTTGGATGAATTTCTAATGCCGAAGAAATATCGGCAATCGTAAGTTCTTTGTTCAGGAATAATTGTTTTGTTTTTATAAGATTATCAATCTGGTTAAAAATATCTTGATGAATTTGAGATTCATCAAGATCTTCTTTGGTTACTTCTTCTTCTTTTGAAGATTGATTTTCATCTAAAATAGACTCTTGTTTAAAGTCATCTTTCTCCGTATCATTATGAATTCTTGAATGTTCTAAGATTTCCTCTTTTATTATTTCAGCATTGGTTATTAAGTTGACTGTGTTTTGTTGCTTTAAACCATTGTAAACAGCCCAGAATGTAACTCCCATCCAAAAAACAGTATCAATATATTCTATAAAAGAAAAAGTGAAAAATGCACTAGTCCCTATTAAAACTGAGAGGTAAATAAGTATGGCACACAAGAGTATAATAACCCAAGATAAACTTCTGTTTTCGGTTGAGCTGTACTGATTATTTAACGCCTTAGTATGCCTAATAACTTGCCTTAATATAAAGGATATTAAAAATGGGAAATAGAGAAATAGCAAGGTTGAATAAATTTCGTAGAAATTAGATTTGGTTATGGTTTTAAGATTATCTTGATAAAAACAAATTAATACAGTGGAAACCAATATTTCTATGATAATAGGAATGAAAACTAGGTTTGAGAATTTTCCTGAACTAGAAATCTTGACTTTATTGATATATAAAAGAAGAAATCCAGGAATAATAATAAAAATATTAATGGGTAATTGATAAGGTTGTTTATTTGGGAAATGGGTATGGAAAAAATCAAAAATAGAAATGATGGAACTTAAACTCATCGACATTAAAAATAGCCCAAGAAATAATAGCGACGATTTATTCTTTTTATTAATAAGTATCAGAAATAATCCAATAATAATAGATTGGGTCATGTTTACTGTTTCAAGAAGAAGTAAAATAATCTGATCGATATTTAACATGTATGGATTGAAATATTTTTTAATTAAACGTTTAGTCTTAAATCTATACTAAGATATATTTTTATTGAAAAAAAAGCCAACTCTAGGTCATTATATTCCAAATAATAATTAACCTAAACCCATTTGTTTTTCAATGGCGAATCTATTTTCTTTTATCCAAATAAACAATATTTGAGTCAATTCTATGCATTACTGAGTTCGAATATATCTTTATTTAATGATTCGAATTAGTCCTTTTTCATTCATTTTTGTTCTTAATTTCTTTAAAAAATTGTCTTTTTTAAATGGTATAGTGAATTTATTTGTAAAAATTCAATAGATTGATATTTAACACATTGTAACTTTGTGGTAAGGTCAAAAATCCAAAATGAATAGTCATTTCCGAAATCGAAAGTCCTCTAAGGTGTTATTTCTTTATTAATCGAATGCTTAATCCAATATTTGCTGAACAATAAAAAACACACATTACAAATGAAACGAATTATTTTAGGTATTTCATTATGTCTTTTAAGCTTAAACGGATTAGCTCAGGACAAGATTGATTTGAGCACTTTGCCCGAATACATCATTATAACTTCCGAAAATACAAAGCTGATGGGAGGTATAAATATAATTATTGATTATAAAAAATCGGAATACAAGGATAAGTTGGAGGAATTGGAAATTGCTCTTAGAAACAGAAAACAGTTTGGTATTCGTAATCAAACCGATTTATTGAATAAGATGTCAAGTATTGGATACGAATATGTAGATGCTTACAACGCCAATTCAGGTTCAATAGGAATTGGAGGAGGAGATGATATTGATATCACAGGATCGACAGCAAAGTTTAGAATTAACATGGTTTTTAAAAAGAAATAAGGTTTAGTTATGAAAAATATTTTAGCAATAGTACTAGTAGGGTTATTCGTTTTTTCGTGTAAGAAAGATAAATCGGAGCCAACATTTAAACACAGTCCAATTCCTTCCGATATCACAAAAACATTTGAACAAAAAGGAGATGAGGATTCGGATACCGTTTGGATTTACGTTCAAGGTGGACCAACAGAGCAAAGAGAATATGCATTGGTAGATACCTATAGTGATGGATCGGATGTATATCCATTTTTTACTGATGATTTAATGATTTTTCCTTATCAGGCACAGCATTTAGATAAAACCATTGCAACAAGCGAGTTGTTTAATTTTGAAGATGCCAAAGAAGAAAGTGAAAAAACAGCCGAAATTGTTGTGAATATAGCCAATCATTTTACCTCAAAAAATAAAGTGGTTTATATTATTGGGCATTCTTTTGGTTCTTTAGTTGTTCATGAAATCTTGGCAAAATTTGGTAATCCAGCACGTAAAATGTTGTCTTTAAACGGACGTATGGATATGGATGAAGTGGTTTGGAAAGGATTTTCTAAAGGAGAAGAATGGTTGTTTGATAATTCAGGTTTAAATCCAATGTTAAATACTGGAGCAGTAAGTACTTTAGAAGAAAAAAACATGAGAAAACTGGCAGCAGGTTTAGGACACAATAGGTACACAGAATTGTTTGCCAATCGTGCTGGATTAGATTTATCTAATGTGCTTTTCTTAACAGCCGAAGATGATGAATATGTTGGTGATTATACGCAAAAGTCTTTAGATTATTTAGGTGCAAAAGCGGAGCAAATGTTAGTGTTGCCAAAAGCCGGACATAGCGATGTATTTATACCTTCGATATTAAAATCGTTACATGATTTGATAATAAAAAATGATTAATTCCCCCTTCTCTATAATCTATTTCCTTTATTCATTCATTTGAATTTGAGGAAATAGAAATTAGGGGACTTTTTTATCGATTACACACCAATTAAAAGTAGAAACATATATGAAGAATAGAGTATCCGTTTTAATATTAATGCTTTTTTTGCCCTATTTGGGGTTTGCACAAGGTGCTGATAAAGTATTGTCAAAAAAAGAAATTCGAAAATCTCGACCATCTTATATTCGGTTAAGTTTTGGTTTTAACGCATCTAGTTTTCGCGATTTTGCAACCTCACCCTTGGTTTATTCAGGAACCAGCTCTTACAGTGAGTTTTCGAAACTTAGATTAGATCAAGAACGAGAAACCGATTTTGGGATTGCATTTTCTAGCGGGAATTTTACGAATAGTTTTAATGATCATGTATCGGCAAGTGCTGTGAAAATGTTAACAGGGCATTACTCACAGTTGTTTAAGCTAAATAAATTGAGTAAAGGAAAGTATAATGTAAAGGTTGGTGGAGCATTAAATATAACCGGAAATTTGAGAACAAATCCTTCCTTACAAAATAACGCCGTTGGCTTAGAAATAATACCAACACTTTTCGGAAGCATCAAGGTGACTAAGGACATCAGTTTAAAGAAAGAGAAAAATAAGCGATTCTTATTTATAAGATATAAGGTTAAACCGAAAGTAAGGCATTTATCCTTTCATTTAAACGTTGGGTTAATAAACAGTTCTTACCGAAACGGATTTGTGTATTCTGGACAAAGTGCAGTGTTAAACGACACAAGAATCTTTGATGATTATTCATTTAACATGTTTTCTGGTTTTAGAATGAATTCGGCTTTAGATTACACGATAACCCTAGCAAACAAAAACAAAATTCAGTTTTCATACCTCTGGCAAGCTTATAATACTGGCGAAAGTTTAGATGAAATTGAAGTCGCAAATCATATTTTTAAATTGTCATTTTTGTTCAACACAAACGCTAAATAATTATGAAATACTATAAAACAATTGCATTAGCGAGTATACTTGCAGCATGGTCTTGCGAAAAGATAGGTTTTGAAGAAGATTTAGAAACTTTAGATCCTCAAACAAATTTCGAATATTTATGGAATGAGTGTGACGAAAAGTATGCCTATTTCGATTTAAAGAAAATTGATTGGGTAGATATAAAGGCTACATATCAGGCAAAATTATATCCAGAAATGACTCAAGATTCTCTGTTTAATGTATTAGGTGGTATGTTAACAGAGTTAAAAGATGATCATACCAATTTGATTTCCAATTTTAATGTTTCCACTTTTGGAGTACAAAATTTAGGGCAAGATAATTTTGATTGGCGAATAATAAACGATCATTATTTAAATCAAGATGTATATACCACAGGACCTTTTACTCATAATTTTATTCAAAATAAAGAGATAGGTTATATCCGATTCGGGGCCTTTACAGGAACAGTAGATAATATCAATTTAGATTTTATATTAAATCGCTATAAAAACACAAAAGGTCTTATTCTTGATTTAAGAGAGAATGGAGGAGGAGCAGTTACAGATGTATTTAATATATTAAGTCGTTTTGTGGAAAAGGAAACTTTGGTAAATTACTCCAGAATAAAAAGTGGAGCAGGCCATAACGATTTTTCTAGCGCCGAACCCGTTTATGTAAAACCATTTGACGGTATTCGATATACCAAAAAAGTTATGGTTTTAACCGACAGGTCAACTTACAGTGCAGGTTCTTTCACATCTTTGGCTACAAAAGCCCTTCCAAATATGGTTTTGGTTGGCGATACGACTGGTGGTGGATTAGGTTTGCCAAATGGAGGTCAGTTGCCAAATGGTTGGACGTATAGATTTTCTATTACTCAAGCGCTTAATTTGGCTAAAAGTCCAGATTATGAAAATGGTGTTCCACCAGATATTTTATCTTATTTTGATTGGTCCGATCTTACAAAAGATGAAGTTATAGAACGTGCCTTACACGAATTGAATCTTTAGTACATAATTTGTTTTTTACGATCAATATGTCCTCTGCTTAATCTGATTGAGTGGAGGATTTTTTTTTGAAATAAAAAACTAAAGTATTTGTTTTCGGAAAATAAGAAAGGTGTGTTTTATTCAATCAATTAATCTACTGTAAATTGAAATTGACTGTTCTGAGTTAGAAATAACAGTGAAACATCTATTCAAAAAAAACTATTTCCACTAACCACTAACCACTAACCACTAACCACTAATCCTCCATGCAATCACATGGTCGAGACGAAGAAAATTCAATAGTTTTAAATCTTTCGTTGAGTTTTTTATAGACTTTGGGCTGTAATAAAACCCCAGAAATATCTAAAAACTTAAGATTTGGAAATTGTTCTAGATCGAAGTTTAAATCAATGATTTTGTTATCCCATAAATCAATATGTTCTAATTGTTTTAGGGTTTTTAAAACCTCTGGGAAGGTTTCGAATTTATTTCGGGAGAGCAATATTTTTTTTAGATGTTTAAATTCCGAAATAAATGAAGGCAGTGTATCTAATTTATTGTTTCGTAAATCTAATACTTCAATATTTTTAAAAGCCATAAGTTCTGTTGGTATTTCAGTTAATTTCTCTCTTCTTAAGGTAATCGTTTTGGTGGTAAGACTATCAGATAGGTTGTAATCGTAAAAGTCTTGGGCATAAGACTGGAATTCAAAGCCTATTGAAATACATAAAAGAAGAATGAGTTTCAGAATATTTATCATAAATTATAAAGTCAAACAAGTTTTTTTATCCATTTCTAATTGGTGTTGTAGTTCCAAAAGATTTGTAAATTGTTTTTCATCTCGTATTCTAGATTTTAATTCAATTCTAATATCTTCATCATAAATATCTTTATTAAAATTTAAGATATGGACTTCAATATTTTGTTTTGTACTATTATTGGATACGGTTGGGTTATTCCCGATGTTAAGCATACCTTTATACTGTTTTTCTCTATCCAATAAAAAAACATCAACTGCATAAACCCCATTTTTCGGAATTACTTTATAATCGTCTTCAATTTGTATGTTGGCCGTTGGAAATCCGATAGATCGTCCTATTTCTTTGCCATGGATTACTCTTCCGGTTAAAGAGAATGGCCTGGATAAATAAAGATTTGCTGTTGAAACATCTCCAATTTCTAGGGCCTTGCGTATTTTAGTAGAGCTTACATGGATATCATCAACATCTTGAGCAGGAATTTCTTCAACATCAAAACCGTATTGTTGACTTGATGCTTTAAGGTGCTTAAAAGAGCCTTCTCGGTTTCTTCCAAAATGATGATCGTAACCGATAACCAATTTATTGGCTCCAATATTTTCCTTTAAAATGTTTTTAATAAAATCTAAAGAACTGGTTTTGGCAAATTCTAGAGTAAAAGGGTGAATAATGAGATGATCAAGTCCAATTTTTTCCAGAGCAGAAATTTTTTCGCTCAAACTTTGAAGCATTTTAATATTAGAACTTGGGTCTAAAACTAAACGCGGATGAGGTGAAAAAGTAAGTAATACGCTTTCGCCATGGTGTTGTTTTGCGGTTTCAATAAGCCTTTTTAAAATGGTTTGATGACCAAGATGAACGCCATCGAAAGTTCCGGTGGTGACAACTGCATTTTTAAGAGGAACAAAATTGTTGAGGTTGTAATATACTCTCAAGGTAAGAAAATTATATATCGGTTAGGTTCGAAAAAACCTGCTTTTTCGGATTCAGATTGTAAATTTAAGAAATAAAAGATTCTTTATAGTTGAAAAATCATCAAAAAAGAATAAATTTGCACAAAATTGAGAACAGTTACATCGCTTAAATTAGATAAAATGTCTACAAGTGCAGGAAAAATAGTTCAGTTAATTGGACCAGTAATCGATATTCGATTCGAAAAAGGTAATACATTACCAGATATTTACGACGCATTAGAAATCACTAAAGAAAATGGTGAAAAGATTCTTTTGGAATGTCAACAACACATTGGGCAAGACACAGTTCGTGCCGTAGCAATGGGTTCTACAGATGGTTTAAAAAGAGGTCAAGCTGTTGTAAGTACAGGGTCGCCAATTAAAATGCCTATCGGAGAGGAAATCAAAGGACGTTTATTTAACGTAGTTGGAGATTCTATTGATGGTATTGGAGATTTAGATAAGTCAAACGGTCTTCCTATTCACAGAAAAGCGCCGAAATTTGAAGATTTATCAACTTCTGCTGAAGTATTATTTACAGGAATCAAAGTAATTGACCTTATTGAGCCTTACGTAAAAGGGGGGAAAATTGGTTTATTTGGTGGTGCCGGAGTAGGTAAAACTGTATTAATTCAAGAATTGATTAACAACATCGCCAAAGGACACGGTGGTTTATCTGTATTCGCAGGTGTTGGTGAACGTACTCGTGAAGGAAATGATTTACTTCGTGAGATGTTAGAATCTGGAATTGTAAATTACGGACCAGAATTCTTAGAATCAATGGAAAAAGGTGGATGGGATCTATCTTTAGTGAAAAAAGAAAAATTAACTGAATCGAAAGCAACTTTCGTATTCGGACAAATGAACGAATCACCTGGTGCTCGTGCTCGTGTTGCCCTTTCAGGATTAACATTAGCTGAATACTACCGTGATG